>JANLSO010000202.1:0-32721 GCA_031362405.1 Thermoleophilia bacterium
AGCTGCGCAAGCCGCTGTTCGAGCTGCGCGGTGTCCGGGGTCGCCGGGGTAGCGGGTTCGGTCGGTGTCGTCGGCGGGGCGATGTCTGGCGTCCGAATCGACTTCGCGGTGACGGCGCGGCTGACGTCGACGCCCGGGAACAGGCCCAGAGGGGTGCCTCCGGCGATGCGCACCCTCACCGAGTTCACGTCGCGCACAGATGTCGCCGTGAGCACAAGCTGGCTGAGACGGGCGTTCAGCTCCTCGGCGACGTTGCCCTTCACGAACCGCGGGTCGAGGTCGACGGTGGCGACCGTTCCGGCGATCGAGGCCGACCGGAGCGTCACCTGGGCCGGAACCTGCGTGCGCAGTCCCCGGGCGCGCTCCGCCCGCGTCGGCCCGGCAAGCAAGGCGGTGATCGCGCTCTTCAGTGTGGTGCCCGGGCGCTCGACCGTAACGACCTGCTCACCCTCGAGGAACGAGACCGTCTGGGCTGACGCAACCGAGGCCGCGGCGAGGGCACCGAGGGCTGTCGCAATAACAGCGGGTAACAGGCGGCGGGGCATTGGGCTCCGAGCTGGGTTGGCGATCGGCGCGGGCGGTACCCGCCCTTTCCGGGCGCAAACATACTGACGAGGCGGTATTCTGCGCCAGTGACAACGGGTCGTGAGGAGTGGTCTTCGGCGGAGCACGCCGAGCGCTACTTGGGGCTGCGTGATTCCCTGGGGCGACGCGGTGAAGGAGACGAGGTGCTCGAGGGGCTCATCCCCCTCGGCACGCGACGCATCCTCGATCTCGGAACGGGCGATGGGCACCTCGTCGATCTGCTGCGCGTCCGACGCCCCCACGCGACGTTCGTCGCCCTCGATGCGTCGCCGCCGATGCTCGAGGCGGCCGCTCGGCGCTTCTCTTCGGAGGCGCCTGTCGAATTGCGCGAGCACGATATGGCGCAGCGCCTGCCGGATATGGGGCGCTTCGACGCGATCGTTTCGGCATTTGCGATCCATCACTTGGCGGACTCGCGCAAGCGCGGGCTGCTCGACGAAGTGTTCGCGATCCTCAACTCCGGCGGGATCTACGCCAACCTCGAGCACGTCAGCTCGCCGACGCAGAGCCTTCACGTGGAGTTCCTCGCCGAGATCGGTTTGAGTCCCGACGGGGGAGATGCCTCGAACCGCTGCATCGATGTCGAGACCCAGCTCGGGTGGATGCGCGACGTGGCCTGCGAGACGTCGACTGCCTGTGGAAGTGGCGGGAGATGGCGCTTCTCGTCGGCACGAAAGCCGGCACATCTGACAGCTAGCCGTTGAGGAAATCGCCGGTCGCGTCGATACCGCAATTGTCAGTGTGATGCACAACCGACACGGAGGTCGGAGAAATGCGACGGATCCTCACGGCAACGGCACTTGCGGCGGTCGCGGGTCTCACCGCGGTAGGAGCGTCGGCATTCGCCGACGACGGCCCGGCGACCCCGCCGACCGTTCCGCCGGAATGCCAGTGGCCGGACTACCCCGATGTGGCCCCGACCCGTGAGGCGCTGCGCGAGCTTCCCCGGGAGTGCCATGACATCGGGCGCCCCGATGCACCGGGCCCGGGAGCAGAGGAAACGCCCGATCAGCCGTCGGTCGACGAGCCCGGTAGCGGGTTCGACGCCGCGTTCTTCACGCGTTTCTGGCGTGTGAGCGGTGAGGTCGTCGACGTCGAGAACATCGACAACGGCTGGGTCGTCGATTTCGACGTCAAGAAGCTGCTCAACCCGCCCAAGGACTTCCTCGATGAAGGTGACGAGGTCGCCGATCAGGGGGCGTTCCTCAAGCTGTCGAAGTCGGTGAAGATCACCGAAGACGGCAAGCGGATCGCGCCGTCCGATCTCGAGGCCGACGACGTGCTCGTGGTGAAGGGCAAGTTCCTTGACGACGGCAAGTGGCTCGAGGACGAAGACGGCACGCCGACGCCGACCATGCGCGTCAAGCGGATCTGGGTGAAGTAGGGAAATCTCACGACCGCTCATGCGGTTGGCCCCTGTGGTCGACAAATGGAGAAGCGGGCTCACCGACGAGCCTGCGCCAGCGGGAGCAGGGCCCATGGGGCTTCGCGCTCAAGACCGCTACAGTGGACTTCGTCGCCTTGTCATCGACGCGAAGAAGGCCCGCGCAAAGCGCCTGCAGTGGGTCGTGATGAATCCCGGCAGGCACGTCGTCGTCGCCATCGACAAGCGCGGCAATCGGACCCGCATGATGTTCACCGTGCGCCGTGGGGCGCCGACGACCCTCGCGACGCACGTACGCCCGAAAGGCCCCTTGCGGTAGAGATCTCTCGGGGCCGATCTTCGCGTCCGGGAGTGACGAAGCTCACCCGTTCGGCCCCGTCCGGCGTTGCGGCTCGGTGATACGTAGAGTCCAGCGTCCGGGGAATCCACAAGGGGGCAGGTACATGGCGGACTTCGACGGCGACGTCGACGCGCAGGGCCAGTGGATGGCCAGCGAGCGTTTCAGCGAGATCACGCGGGTCTACACCCCGCGCCAGGTGGTCGAGCAGCAGGGCACGGTAGGCGCCGACTACACCGTCGCTCGCACCGCGGCCGAAGGCTTCTATGCGCGCCTGCGCCAACTATTCTCCGAGAACAAGTCGATCACGAGCTACGGCCCGTACTCTCCGGGTCAGGCCGTTGCCATGAAGCGTGCCGGTATCGAGGGCATCTACCTCGGTGGCTGGGCGACCTCTGCGAAGGGCTCAAAGGACGAGGATCCGGGCCCCGACCTTGCCAGCTACCCGCTGAGCCAGGTCCCCGATGAGGCTGCCGGCCTCGTGCGCGCGCTTTTGACGGCTGACCGCAACCAGCGTTTTCATCGCTCACGGATGAGCGAGGCCGACCAGAAGGCCACGCCTGAGGTCAACTTCAGCCCCTACATCATCGCCGACGCCGATACCGGTCACGGTGGTGACGCCCATGTGCGCAACCTGATTCGACGCTTTGTCGAGGCCGGTGTGCCCGGGTACCACATCGAAGATCAGAAGCCCGGTGCCAAGAAGTGCGGCCACCAAGGCGGCAAGGTGCTGGTTCCCTCCGACGAGCAGCTCAAGCGTCTGTCGGCGGCCCGGTTCCAGCTCGATGTGATGCGCGTTCCGGGCATGATCGTCGCCCGTACCGACGCCGAAGCGGCGAACCTGCTCGACGGGTGCCGCGACGAACGCGACCAGCCGTTTGTGCTTGGCTCGACGAACCCGTCGGTGCCGACGTACAAGGCCGCGTTCCTGGCCGTGATGCGTCGCTTCTACAACGCCGGCGTCACCGACATCAACGGCCACATGCTCTACGCGCTGCCCGAGCCCCAGTACGCCGAGGCCGAGGCGTGGCTCACCGAAACCGGCCTGTCCGCGGTGGTCGACGAGGCCGCAAAGACGTTCCTGGCGACACCCGGTTCCTCCCCGGAGGAAACCCTCGACGCCGCCGCCGACACGTTCCTGGCGGTCTGGGAGACCCAGTCGGGCCTTACCACCCTCGGCCAAGCGGTTGCCGACATCATGGCGTTCCGCGCCGACGAGGGCATGACCGTCGAGATGTCGATCGACGAGTGGAAGTCGTTCGCCGCGACCGCATCGTGGTTCGAGGCCCGGGCCAAGGCCCGCCAGTTGGGCGTCGATGTGGTGTGGGATCCCGAGCACGCCACGACCCCCGAAGGCTATTACCAGGTTCAGGGCGGCATCCCGTACGCGATCGCCAAGTCGCTTGCGGCCGCCCCGTTTTCCGACCTGCTGTGGATGGAGACCAAGACCGCCGATCTGCACGATGCGAAGGAATTCGCCGACGCGATCCACGCGGTGTTCCCGAACATGATGCTCGCCTACAATCTGTCGCCGTCGTTCAACTGGGACACGACGGGAATGGGCGATGAGGAGATGCGCAACTTCCCGGCCGAGCTGGGCAAGATGGGCTTCGTCTTCAACTTCATGACCTACGGCGGCCACCAGATCGACGGCCTCGCCGCCGAGGAGTTCTCGAATTCGCTACGCGAGGACGGCATGTTGGCGCTCGCGCGCCTGCAGCGCCGCTTCCGTCTGGTCGAGTCGCCGTACCGCACCCCGCAGACTCTTGTCGGTGGGCCACGGGCCGACGCGGCTCTCATGGCCGTTTCGGGTCAGACGTCGACCACCAAGGCGATGGGGGAGGGCTCGACCCAGGCGCAGCACCTCGTCCAGACCGAAGTCCCCACCAAGGTGCTCGCCGGTTGGCTCGCCGAATGGACCACGCACCACGGCATTGCCGGTCCGCTGTCGGTGACCCTGCGTCCGCACACCCCGGGTTCCCAGCTCCTCGAGCTCGCCGTTATCGGTGATTCGCACGAGAAGCTGGCGAACATCGTGTTCAACACGATGAACGACCGCACCGGTCGCTCGATCCTGTCGGTGCGCGACCAGAACACGTTCGATCTGACGCTGCGACGTAAGCGGCTGATGACGCTCCTGCACCTGTTCCTGATTCACCGGTACAAGGCCGCGTCGATCCACTACGTCACGCCGACCGACGATAACCACCGCCAGAGCGAGAGCATGAAGAAGCTCGGGCTCTTCGAGGCAACCTACGACGAAGTCGGCGAGATCATCGTCGCCGACATCAACGCTTCGCAGGTCACCGCGCTGATCGCGCCCGGCAGCACCGAGCGCAACCACCTGATCACCAAGGTCTAGACCCGGACCTGTGATCCGGGCGACGCGCCCTGCGTCACCCGGATCACAGGTCTTGCCTATGGGAGCGGCCCACCAGAGACGCGCTCCTTCCGAGAGAGCACCCACCCATCGAAGTGTGGACACTGCGCTCGGATCGTCGGGACGCCGACGCGCTCCAGAATCGCCGCCGAGTCGACGACCTTGCTAAAGCCCGGCCACGCGTTCTGGAGCCGCCGTGCGGGCGCGGTCTCGGGCGACTCGTCAATCGCCTCGGGCCCACCACAAGAGCGGGAGATGCGACCCAGAGCCGTGGCAAGGTCGGCCTGACCTGCATGATCAGCGAGCGCCTGCGGTGCCGCAAATAGGAGCGCCTCGAACTCGTGCGTGTCGCTAGGCAATCGAAAATAGTCCGGCATCGTCGATACGAAGAGCAAGTGGCTTGCGGCAAGGAGGCGTCTGAGGTCACCTTCGATCGTGCTCCATTTCGAGACGCCCCCTCCTCTCTTATGTCCTGCGGCGGTCCGGCTCGTCTGCAGGAGGATTGGCGTTAGCCGAAGGCCCCGTCGGCCTAAGTGCGGCCCAAGAACCCGATTGACGAATGCCTCCTCAGCCCGGATCGAGTCCCGGGTAGTGGGTGTAGGACCGCTGCCAGGTTGCTTCCATCACGACGGAGCCAACGGTTGTCACTGATCTCGCTTGGGTGCTTCGCGGGGGCGGCATCGCTCGTGTCATGAAAGTGAAATCTGCGCCAGGTCGAGATGGCGGTCTTGACCCAGAGCCCGACTTTGTCGTCGCCGGCGAGAAGAGATTCCTGGTGGCCCTGATGGTTTCGCGTCTAGGAACGAACGTGCTTGTCCTTCTCCCAAACCCACCACGACTCGTTCTCGAACAAGAGTCGGTCCAAGGACCGGAGCGTCGCGGAGTAGCCGTTCTTGACGGTTTCCTTGCCTCCGATGAACGTCAGATCGATGCTCAAAGACTTGGTGTGGCGCTGCCCGTTGTGAAGGATGCGGTTCGTCCCGTCGGCGGCGGCGACTGCGGTCTGGAGCCGCCCTTCGACTATCTGACTGAGGAGGTCTCGGGCGACGAGGTGTCACCCGAATCGCGCGTTCAGCCTCCGCGGGTACGGATGAACGCTGTCAGACCAAAATTGGTCACGGGGGCAAGGCCCAGTCGCCGGTAGAAGCCCTCGGCGCCCTTCTCGGCGATGAGTACCTGGTGGTGGAAGGTCTCCAGTGGGTAGTGATCGAGGATCGCCTCGGCCAGTCGTCGCCCGATGCCCTGTCGCTGCATGTCGGGGGCGACGAGAATGTCGGCGATGTAGACCGCGAACGCCTCATCCGACATTGCGCGCGCAAAGCCGACGAGGCGCTCGTCCTGGGTGGCGACGACCGCGAACGATGAGCACTCGATCGCTGTGCGCAGACGTTCGGGGTGGTTCGCATGCGTCCATCCGTGGGCGGCGTAAAGGCCGAGGATCGCGGGAAAGTCGCCGCCGAGTTCGGCCGAACGGATCGTCACGGGCGGGCGCAGCGTGGTCATCGCCAGACACCCGACACGCAACGGTATGATCCGCCGCCGATGGCGCGGCGCAACCCACTTCCCGAGCGGTACGACCCCGCGCCGATCGAGCGGCGCTGGCAGGAGATCTGGGAGCGCGAGAAATCGTTCGGCGCGTCGACCGTGAGCCGCGACGGCGAGAGCCCCGAACTCGGCAAACGTGAGACGGCGTATGTGTTGGAGATGCTGCCGTACCCTTCGGGCGACATTCACATGGGTCACGTGAAGAATTACACGATGGGCGACGTGATCGCACACTTCCGTCGTCGCCGTGGCGCCGAGGTGTTCCATCCGATGGGCTACGACTCGTTCGGGTTGCCCGCCGAGAACGCGGCCATTCGCACCGGCGAGCCTCCGGCGGTCGTGACCCGGCGCAACATCGATCGCATCCGTGTTCAGATGAAGCGACTCGGCTTCGCGATCGATTGGGATACGGAGATCTCGACCTCCGACCCCGAGTACTACCGCTGGACGCAGTGGCTCTTTTTGCGGATGCTCGAGAAGGGTCTCGCCGAGCGGCGTGAGGCGGCCGTCAACTGGTGCCCGAAAGACCAGACGGTGCTCGCCAACGAGCAGGTCTCCGATGGGCGCTGCGAGCGGTGCGGCACCGAGGTTGAGCTGCGGCAGCTCACCCAGTGGTTCTTGCGGATCACCGACTACGCCGAGGCCCTGCTCGACGATATGGATCTCCTTGTCGACTGGCCGGAGCGCGTGCTGACCATGCAGCGCAACTGGATCGGTCGTTCGGATGGCGCCCGCGTGCTGTTTCGTACCGACGACGGCGCTCTCGAGATCCCCGTCTTCACGACTCGGCCCGACACCCTGTTCGGGGCGACGTTCTTCCTGGTTGCACCGGAGCATCCGCTGCTCGGTGAGCTCGTCGCGGGGCGCCCCGAGGAGGCCGCCGTGATGGCGTACGCGCGTGCGGCGGCGCGGGCCTCGGCCGCCGATCGGGGTGATGCCGGCAAGCAGAAGACCGGCGTCTTCACGGGGCGCTACGTGATCAACCCGGTCAACGACGAGCAGATGCCGATCTGGGTCGCCGACTACGTGTTGATGGACTACGGCACCGGCGCGATCATGGCCGTGCCCGGCCACGACGAGCGCGACTTCGCCTTCGCCGAGGTTTTCGACCTGCCCGTGCGGCGCGTCATCGCCGCCGCCGGAGTGGAGTCCGGTGAGGTTCTCGACGAGGCCTACACCGGGCCGGGTCGCCTCGTGAACTCCGGTTTTCTCGATGGGATGGAGGTCGATGCGGCCAAGCCGGCGATGGCGGGGTGGCTCTCTGAACGCGGCCAGGGTGAGGCGACGGTCGGGTACCGCCTGCGCGACTGGTTGATCTCTCGTCAGCGGTACTGGGGTGCCCCGATTCCGGTGATCCACTGCCCCGACTGCGGGATGGTCCTCGTGCCCGACGCGGACCTGCCGGTTCTTCTTCCGGAGGTCGACGACTACGCCCCGAAGGGCAAGAGCCCGCTTGCGGCCAGCGAGGAGTTCCTGCACGTGACCTGTCCCGCGTGCGGCAGCCACGACGCCCTGCGCGAGACCGACACGATGGACACGTTCGTCGATTCCTCGTGGTACTTCCTGCGCTACACGGCTCCGCATCTGTCAAGCGCCGCGTTTGAGCGCGAGGTCGTCGACCACTGGCTGCCGGTCGACCAATACATCGGCGGCGTGGAGCACGCGATCCTGCACCTGTTGTACGCCCGCTTCTTTACAAAGGTCCTGCACGACCTCGGTTTGGTCGGTTTCCGCGAGCCGTTCGCCCGTCTTTTCACCCAGGGAATGATCCATTACCAGGGCGCGAAGATGAGCAAGAGTAAGGGCAACGTCGTGGCGCCCGACGAGATCGTGGAGCGCTACGGCGCCGACACTCTGCGGCTCTACGCCCTGTTCATGGGCCCCGCCGCGGACGACATCGAGTGGAGCGATCAGGGAGTCGAGGGGCAACGACGCTTCCTCGATCGGCTGTGGCGCCTCGCCGGGACTGCCGATCCTGCGCTGCCGATGACGCGACCGGCTCCCCACGACTTCGAGGGGTCGCCGGTCGCCCTCGAGCTGGCGCGCAAGGCCGAGGCCACGGTGGCCAAGGTCACCGGTGACATCGGCGAGCGCTTTTCTTTCCACACCGCGATCTCGGCGGTCCAAGAGCTGGTGAACCTCGCCACAAAAGGTGACTCGGAGGGTGCCCTCGCCGATGCGGCGGGTCAGCGGGCACTCACCCACGCGGCGCGCACGGCGACCTCGCTCCTTTTTCCTTTCGCACCGCACGTCACCAGTGAGCTGTGGCAGGGTCTTGGCGGAGACCGCCTCCTCGATGTCGCCTGGCCGGAGGCCGACGAGCGATTCCTCGTGCAGGACACCGTGACCATCGTCGTTCAGGTCAATGGGAAGCTGCGCGACCGCCTCGACGCCGCGCCGGGTCTGGCCGAAGCTGACGTCGTGGCCCGTGCCAAGGCCCTTCCCAAGGTGGCCTCCTCTCTCGAGGGAGTGCAGGTCGTGCGCGAGATCGTGATCGCCGATCGGCTCGTCAACCTGGTCGTGAAACCGCTTTAGATCAAGGCGTTTCACGGGGCGACGTGGGGTCGGAGGGCTTCAAGTCGACCGTCGCCGATGCCGGGCACCTCGAGCAGCTGTTCGATCGAGCTGAAGCCGCCGTTGGTCGTGCGCCAGTCGATGATCCGCTGGGCAATGGTCGGCCCGATTCCATCGATCGCATCGAGCTGTTCCACGGTCGCCGACGAGAGGCTGACCGGCCCTGACACGGGTGACCCTCCGCCAATCGCGGCCACCCCGGCAGGCGCGCGTCGTGGGATCACCAGCTGTTGACCATCGGTGAGTCGCGCCGCCAGGTTCACCACTGTGAGGTCTGCCCGCGACGTGGCGCCCCCGGCGCGGCTGACCGCAGCCGCGGCACGGGAGCCGTCTTTCATTCGGTAGACGCCCGGTCGATGGACCTCGCCGACGATGTGGACCACCGGTCCCGCGGCGGTCGGCCGGATCACCTCGACGGACGCCGCGCCACCCGCGGCGGGCTGCCCGGTCGTCGCCTGCTGGGGTCGGGAGGTCCACCAGGCGGCGCAGCCGAGGGCGAGCGCAAGGCAGATGTAGAGGACGCCGGAGCGGCGCATCCAGGGAGTGAGGCGATCCATCGGGCCGAAGGCTGTCGGCGCGAGGCGCGCCGTTGAACCTCCGTGAGGTCGGCTGGACGCACGGCAGTGTGCCGAACGACGGTCGTCGGCGTGACGAAATCTGTGCGTCACCGGTGTGCTGTTTGACCGTATCGGCTGCTGCCGCAGGGCAAAGGGTCTCCTACCGTGAGGGCCGTGCTCAGCCCTCCCATCCGACCCGTGGCGACAACCTGGAGACGTGCGCCGTGGCACGTACGCGCCGCGCCGCTTGTGATGCCGACGGCTCTCGTCGTCGGGCTGATCACCTCGGTGTGGGTTCCGCCCTCACTCACGGCGATGGGCGTCGTATGCCCTGCCGCCGTCGTCGCCGCGACGAGGTTCGGCCCGGCGGCAACCCGTGTGATGGTGATCGCCGTGGTGATCGCTCTTGCGGGCTGGGCCTGGGGTGCCGCCCGGATCGAGGCAACGGCGACCCCGCCGATGGTCCTTCCCGCCCGGGCAGCGGGCGTCGTGAGTATCGATGACGCTCCGCGCCGCGGTCGTTTCGGCGGGTGGTCGGCGCGGGCGCGGGTCGAGCGGGTCGTGGTCCCGGGGGCCCGCCTGCCCTCGGGGACGCGGTTGCTCGCCGATGGGAACGGCAGCCCTCCGCGCCGGGGTGACCTGCTGCGCTTCGACACCGGCCAACTGCGCTCGGCGATCACTCCCGACTCACCGCCGTGGTGGCGCGACTACCTCGAGCGTCAGCGCGTCGCGGCGCGGATACGCCTCGACGGGGCGCAGGTCGTCGGAACCCGCGGTGGTCTCACCGGCGTCCGCGACCGTTTGTCGACGTGGGTGCAGAGCCATGCCGCCGGTGGCCTCGAGGGTGACCGTGCCGGCTTGATCCGGGGAATGGCGTTCGGCGGGACCGATGGGCTCCGCGACGACACCGACGAGGATTTCCGCACGACGGGCCTGGCCCACCTCGTGGCGGTGTCGGGCCAGAACATTGCGGTGGTCGCGACGGCGGTCATCGCACTGATGAGGGCCGTCGGGGCCCGCCGGCGCGGGGCTCTGGTCGCGGCGGCCATCTGCATCGTCGTCTACTGCGCCGTCTGCGAGGGTGGGGCGTCGGTCGGCCGTGCGGCCGTGGCGGGAATCCTCGGTGTGGTGGCCGAGCTGCGATCGAGCCCCCGCGAGCGGTGGTACCTGCTCCTCACCGGCTTGGCGATTCTCTTGTGCATCCAGCCGCGGGCGATCGGCGACCCGGGGCTACAGCTGTCGTTCTCGGCGGTGGCGGGACTCTTTGTCTTCTCCGGTACCTTCAGCCGCTACGCCGAAGGATGGGTGGGAACCCGGCTGGCCAGCCTCGCGGGCCTTGCCGCCGCGGCGTCGCTGAGCACGGCTCCCGTTCTCGTCTGGAACTTCGGCACGCTGTCGATCGTTGGCCTTGTCGTGAACATCGTCGCGGTCCCCTTGGCGGCACCGATCGTTGTATTGGCACTGGTCGGCGTGGTGCTCGGGGCGGTGGTTCCGCCGATCGGATTGCTGGCGACGGCGATTGCGGGGCTCGGGGCCCAGGTGTTGCTGGTGATCGCCCACGCGGGCGCCGCGCTGCCGGGCGCGGCGGTGAGCCTTCCCTCTGAAGCGGCGTTGCCGCTGGGTCTGGTCGTGCTCGGCATTGCCGCGGCGATCCACTGGCCGGCGGCCCGCCGCCAGGTCGGCCGTCACTAAGATCATGCCGTGGCCCCGCCTTTGAAACCCGCGTACGCAATCTGGGGGGAAGATCGGGCGAAGGTCGAGCGTACCGTCGCGCGGCTGATCGCTCGTGTCGCCGAGGATGGTGGCATGGAGCCTGACCGTTTCGATGCCGCCGAAGACGCCACGGGGGTCGATGTGGCGACGGCCTGCCAAACGCTGTCGTTCGGAGGCCTGCGCGCGGTCATCGTCGAGCACGCCGACCGTTGGAAGGTCGCCGATATCGAGCCCCTGGTCGATTACCTGAGCGAGCCCAACCCGATGACCCTCGTGGCCTTCGTATCGGCCGGTGCGCCTGCGCAAAAGCTCGTGAAGGCGGTGGAGCGCGTCGGCGATCTGCTGAACTGGGGCCTGCCCGCAAAGGCCTCACCGCGTGAGCGGCGGGCCTGGCTGGAGGCCCACTTCGCCGGGGAGGTCACGCGCTTTGGCGGATCGACGACCCCGGCGGTGACGCGGCGGGTGGTCGACAACGTCGTCGTCGACCGCACGGACGCGGAGACGACGTCGATCAACGCCATGACACTCACCTCAGAAGCGGAAAAGCTCGCTCTGCTCGCCGCCGGGCAGGCGATCTCTGCGCAGATGGTGGATGACGTCGTGGCCTCGCACCCGGATGCGAAGGCGTACGAGCTGAGCGATGCGATTGCCGCCGGCGATCGTGCGCGGGCCCTCGGCCTGCTCGCCGATCTTGCCGGCGGCGACAAGCGCAGCGCGCCGATCCTCGTCCAGATGACGCTCGTCACCCACTTTCGCGGCGTCGCGGTGGCGCAATCACTGGGCATCCAGGCGACGGATCGCGAGGTTGCCCATTCCGCAGGCATCGGCAACCCGTGGGCCGCCAAGAAGATCGTCGAACACGCCCGCACCATGGCGCCGGGAAGCGCGGAGAAGGCGGTCGTCCGCCTTGCCCGGCTCGAGCTCGACCTGCGGGTCTCCTCGTTCCGCGAACTCGGCCGCTCACCTGATGACGGAGGCCGATTCGTGCTGGAGAACGCCGCGCGCGACCTGCTCGAGATCGCGCGCGGCCCCCGAAAAAGCTAAGCGGCGGGGCTTTCGGCGGCGGCGGAGATCCGCGCGACGCGGCTCTTCTTGCGGGCGGCGTTGTTCTTGTGGATCACACCTTCGGCCGCGGCGCGGTCGATGAGCTTCGTGAGCTGACGCGTGCGCGCCGCCAGTTCGCTGTGGTCGTCGCTGCTCGCGGTGTCCATGAGGCGCTTGAAAAGCGTCTTGATGGTCGAGCGGTACCTGAGATTGCGCTCGCGCTGCTTCTCTGAGAGGCGGTTGCGCTTCTTCTGCTGCTTGATATTCGCCACGCGGGCGTTCCTCCGTCTGTCGAACCGGCGGCGTAGGGTACCAGCTATGCGGGCACTCACCAGGGCTGCGTGAGCACCGACGCGGCCGCGCGCGACGCTCGCCCACGCGCAGGGCTTGGTCGCTCAACCGCGATCTTCGCGGTGTGGACCGGCCTCAGCCGCGTCATCGGCCTCGTCCGCGAGATCATCGTCGCCGCGATGTTCGGCGTCAGTGGCAGCATCGCGGCGTTCGCCATCGCCTTCAACATCCCGAACGTCATCCGCAGCCTTGTTGCCGACTCGGCGCTTTCGGCTGCGCTGATTCCGGTCTACACCGAGATGGTCGAGGGTGGTCGCCGCCGCGATGCCCAACGCCTTGTCGGGGCGGTCGCCGGGCTCGTCAGCCTGATCCTGGGAGCGCTCGCGCTTGCGGCGATCGTCGCGGCGCCCTGGGTAATGCCCCTTTTTGCACCAGGGCTGTCATCGGACCTGCAGGACGAAACCGTTCGCCTGTCGCAGCTGATGTTCCCGATCGTTCCCCTCCTCGGGCTCACCGGCGTCGTGAGCGCCGTGCTCCAGGCCAACGGGGAGTTCGGCGCCACGGGTTTCGTGCCCATCCTGTGGAACGGAATCATCATCGCGTTCCTTGGGTATGCGGCGTTTGCGCTGCCGGACGACGATCGCATCACCGTCTACGCCATTGCGATCGTCGTCGGTACGCTCGGCCAGCTGGTCCTGCTCACGCCGTTCCTCGCGCGCGTCGAGCGCTTGCGGCTGTCGATCGGGTATCGCATGCCAGAGATCCGGCGGGTGCTCGTCTTGATGCTCCCCGTCAGCCTGGGCCTTGGGATGATCAACGTTAACGCGGCCATCGACAACGTCTTCGCAACCCTCGTCAGTGAGGAGGCTGTGCGTGCGATCGACGCCGCGTTTCGCCTTTACATCCTGCCGCAGGGGATCTTCAGTGTTGCGATCTCGACGGTCCTGTTCCCGACGATCGCCCGGATGGTTGCTCGCCGCGACTCGGTCGGTGTGCGCGAGGCGGTGGCGAGCGGTGTGCGGCAGATCGTCTTCCTGCTCGTCCCGGCCTCGCTCTTTCTCGTTGTGCTCGCCGAGCCGATCACCCGCCTCACGTTCCAGCGCGGCAACTTCGATGCCGCGGCGACGGATCTCACGTCGAAGGCGCTCGTCACGTTCACGATCGGCCTGGTCTTCAACGGGGCGAGCCTACTGCTGCTGCGGACCTTCTACAGCCTGCAGATGCCCTGGCTGACGACCAAGGTCGCCGCCCTCGGTTTTGTCGTGAACATCGTCCTCGACGCGATCTTCTATCAACCGTTCGGGGTCAGCGGGATACCTCTGGCGACGAGCATCGCGAGCATGGTCACCTTTGCCGTGCTGATGGTGCTGCTGCGCCGCGAGATCGGCGGTCTCGGCACGCGATCACTCGTTGACGGTTTTGTGCGGTGCCTCGCCGCCGCGGGCGTGATGGCTGTTTTGGCATGGTCGACGTGGACCGTTCTCGACAGCGCGCTCGGGCGCAGCACGATCGCTCAGATCGCATGCATGACGATGGCTCTCGCTGCGGGCCTCGCGGCGTATCTGTCGGCGGCGCTGGCGTTCGAGCTCCCGGAGCTCGGCAAACTGAGTTCGCTGATCCGGCCGCTACGATGATCGGCGTGAAACAAAACCTCATCCGCAACTTCTGCATCATCGCCCACATCGACCATGGTAAGTCGACGTTGGCCGACCGCATTCTTCAGCTCACCGGGGCGGTCAGTGACCGCGAGATGCGGGCCCAGATCCTCGACTCGATGGACATCGAGCGTGAGCGCGGAATCACCATCAAGGCTCAGGCCGTGCGGGTTTTCTACACCGCCAAAGACGGCGAGACCTATCAACTGAACCTCATCGACACGCCCGGCCACGTCGACTTCAGCTACGAGGTCTCGCGCAGTCTCGCCGCCTGTGAAGGCGCGCTTCTGGTCGTCGACGCCAGCCAGGGGATCGAGGCCCAGACTCTCGCCAACGTCTACTTGGCGATCGAGGGCGACCTCGAGGTCATCCCGGTGCTGAACAAGATCGACCTGCCGGCTGCCGACCCCGAACTGCATGGCCGTGCGGTCGCCGAGCTCATCGGTGGAGACCCGGAGGACGTTCTTCGCATCTCGGCGAAGACCGGCATGGGCATCCAAGAGGTGCTCGAATCGGTCGTCGCACGGGTGCCCGCGCCCACCGGGAACGCCGACGGCCCGCCTCGCGCGCTGATTTTCGACTCGGTCTACGACCAGTACCAGGGCGTCGTGGCGTTCGTGCGGGTCATGGACGGCGAGTTCCGCGAAGGCGACAAGCTCCTTGCGATGCAGACGGGCCTCACCGTCGAGATGAGCACGATCGGTGTGATGACCCCGACCATGGTGCGTACCGGGCGGCTGGCGGCGGGGGAGACCGGGTACATCGTGACGGGGCTCAAGGCGGTCGGTGACCTCCGCGTCGGCGACACCCTGACGATCGCCAACAACCGCGCCAGCGAGGCCCTGCCGGGCTACCGCGAAGTCAAACCGATGGTGTTCTGCGGCCTGTTTCCGGTCGATGCGGACGACTACCCGGCGATGCGTGAAGCGCTCGAGAAGCTGACGCTCAACGATGCCTCTCTGCAGTGGGAGCCCGAGACCTCCCAAGCCCTCGGGTTCGGCTTCCGCTGCGGGTTCCTCGGGCTTCTACACATGGATATCGTTCGCGAGCGGCTCGAGCGCGAGTACGACCTCGACCTGCTCGCGACGACCCCGAACGTCGAGTATGAGGTCACCACCACCGCGAAGACTGAGCTGAAGGTGCGCTCACCCGCTGACCTCCCGGCCGCGAACCACATCGAGACGGTGCGCGAGCCCTACGTGCGCTGCACGGTGCTGGTGCCGCAAGACGGTGTGGGTGCCGTGATGGGCCTCTGCCAAGACCGCCGCGGCGTGTTCGTCACCATGGAGCCGATCGAGAACCGGCTGCAGATCGTCTACGACATGCCGCTGGCCGAGATCGTGATGGACTTCTACGATCAGCTCAAAAGCCGCACCAAGGGCTACGCGTCACTCGACTACGAGCTCGTCGGCTACCGCGAAAGTCCGCTCGTGAAGCTCGACATCCTGCTGGCGGGAGATGCGGTGGACGCCCTCTCGATGATCGTCCACAAAGACCTCGCCTATCCGCGCGGCAAGGCGCTCGTCGAGCGACTGCAAAAGACGATCCCGCGGCAGATGATCGAGGTGCCGATCCAGGCCGCCGTCGGCGGCAAGATCCTCGCCCGTGAAACCGTCAAGGCCATCCGCAAGGACGTTCTCGCCAAGTGCTACGGCGGCGACATCAGCCGTAAGCGCAAGCTGCTCGAAAAGCAGAAAGAGGGCAAGAAGCGGATGAAGCAGTTCGGCAGCGTAGAGGTCCCCCAAGAAGCCTTTCTCTCGGTGCTGACGCTGGGAACGACCGGCGACGGAAACAAGCGGTGAACACGGCGGCGCGTGAGGGTGCCGTCCGACACCTCTACGTGCACCTGCCGTTCTGCGCATCGCGGTGCGGTTACTGCGCGTTCGTTGTGGAGGTCGGCGGCCGTGACCGTCGTGACGCGTACCTCGGCGCGCTCCTCGCAGAGTCGGGTACTCAAAGTGCCGTCCTGGGCAGCCTCGACACCGTCTACTTCGGCGGAGGAACTCCGACCCTGATGCGCCCGCACCGAATCGCAGCCCTGCTCGACGCGGTGCGCCCATCACTCGCGGCGGGAGCGGAGGTCAGCATCGAGGCGAACCCCGAAACCGTCGACCGCGAGCACCTCGAGGCCCTTGTTGCCGCGGGCGTCACGCGGGTCTCGATCGGCGCCCAGACCTTTCAGCCGGAGCTTCTGGCCACGCTCGACCGGGCGGCCACCCCGGACCAGGTTCGGGCAGCCGTGAGCTGCGCGCGTGAGGCGGGCTTCGCGTCGGTGAGTATCGACCTCCTGTTCGGTGTTCCCGGCCAGACAACCGAGGGCCTGGCCGACGACATCGCGCAGGCGATCGCCCTGCGCGTCGATCACATCTCCTGGTACGAGCTGGAGTTGAAGCCCGGGGCAGCGCTGACGCGCCGGGGCGCCGTGCTGCCCGACGACGACTGGGCCGCCGATGCCTACGAGACGATCGTCGCCTCCCTCGAGGGGGCCGGCTACCGCTGGTACGAGACCGCGAACTTCGCGCGTCCGGGGCACGAATGCCGCCACAGCCTTGCCTACTGGGGCGCGGCCGACTACCTCGGGATCGGTGTCGGGGCGGTCAGCACGATCGACGGCGAGCGGCGGCGCAACGCGCCTGGGGTCGACCGCTACATCGCGGCGGAAGGTACGCCGGAACGGGCCCTCGAGCACCTCGACACCGACACCCAGCGCCGCGAGCGGTGGATGCTCGCGCTACGCCTCGACGAGCCCCTTGATCTGGCCTGGTCGGGCCCGCCCGATCACCCCGACGCGCTCGAGCGGCTGGTCGACCTTGGCCTGATCGAGCGTGTGGGCGCCCAGATTTCCCTGTCACGGCACGGCCGGTTCGTGCAGAACGCGGTGCTGTCGCAGCTCATGGAGTACGCGTGAGCGATCGCCCCCCGGTCGAAGATCGCCCCCCGCTTCCCGGACGTCAGCAGCTGATCCTGCGGGCTGTCGTTGAACGGCACATCGCCACCGGGGCTCCGGTGGGCAGCAAGCACATCGCCGGAGGCGACGGGCTCGATTTCGCCTCGTCGACGGTGCGCTACGAGTTGGCGCGCCTCGAGGACCTCGGCTACCTGAACCATCCGCACACCTCGGCGGGGCGGGTGCCGACCGATAAGGGCTACCGCTACTACGTCGACACGCTGCCGCCGGCAGACCCGCCCGCCGCGGCGAACCCGGCGATTCGCAACGCCCTCGACCTGGGGGAGATGCGCAAAGAGGTCGACGCGGCTTTGCAGCGCCTCGCCGAGGTGGTCTCGCAGGTCACCAACCTGCTCGGTGTCGTCACGGCCCCGGCGCCGCAGACCGCGAAGATTCGGCACGTCGAGGTGCTCCTTCTTCAGCCGCAGCTCGTGATGGTCGTTGTGATCACCTCGACCGGAGCCGTCAACAAACGCATCGTCGCCTTCGAGAACCCGGTCGACCCGGGGGTCGCCGACTGGGCGAAGGATTTTCTCAACGAGCGCGTGATCGGGCTCAGCGCCGGGGCCCGGATGATTGAAGCGCGGATCGCCGAGCCGAGCCTTGGGCATCGTGAGCAGGCGTTTCTGGACGCAATCGGCCCGGCTGTGACCGAGCTGGGCGTTGAGTCGGCCGAGAGTCTCTACGTGGGTGGACGCGCCCGCTTCGTGTCAGATCGGCGCCAGGTTGATCTCGCCGCGATCGACAGTCTCATGGGGCAGTTGGAGGAGCGGTATACGCTTCTGGCGTTGTTGCGCGGGGCACTCGGCCGCCACGAGGTCTACCTTCGTATCGGCGAGGAACTGGCGGGGCCGCAATTGAACGGGCTGTCGATGGTGGCGGCCAACTATGGGGTGGCACGGCAGAACCTCGGCACGGTCTCGCTGTTCGGACCGATGTGCATGGACTACCGCCTGGCCATCGGCACCGTCCGGGAAGCCGCATTTGCGCTCTCCCGATTCTTGGAAGGGGTTTACGAATAGACGATCGCTACGAGATCATCGAGATCTGGCGTCGCCCGCTGCGAGGCGAGCCGGGCGCGGCTGTGCGCGTACTGGCGAAAACCGAGGCAGGCGCGGTCGGCCCCGAGGAGTACGCGGTGGGGATCAGCACCCTCGCCGAGGCCCAGCTGTCGCCGCTGCTCGATGAAGCCGATCTTTTCACCGGGCTGTCGTTCGCCGAGGGCCACTGGGTCGCGGCGGTCCTGGCGAGTGCCGCCGACCGGGTCGAGGATGCCGAGGGGCTTCTGTTCGACCTGCGCGTGCCCGTCGACCTGTCGTGGCGCGACGTCGACCTTTCGGCCGAGGTCATCGAACCGGGTGGGGTACGTTCCGCCCCACTGATTCCGTGGAGCCCGGAAGGCGACGAATCGGCGGCCGGGACGACGTTTGCGATCGCCGTCTACACGCTCGAATGCGGCCACCAGGCCGTTGAGTTACTGCGTCAAGACCCTGACGCGGCACCGTTTTGGATCGAGGAAGGCGCCGTCGACCACCTCATGGCCCGCGACGCCCGCAGCCTCTCGCGGCTGCTCCTGTCGGCGGCCACGCTCGAGGAAGCACACAACCTCATTGACGCGGCCCAGGCGAACCTCGCGACCCACGCCGATGATCACGACGATGATGATGAGGACGACGAGGACCGCGACGACGACTGACCCCTGCACCAAGGCGTTGCGGGCAACCGCTGCTACTCTGCCGGGCGACTTATGACGAACGCGCGACGCGACTATTACGAAATCCTCGGCGTTGCCCGAGATGCGTCGGACGACGAGATCAAGAAGGCCTTCCGCAAAAGGGCGCGGGAGCTGCATCCTGATGTCAACCCCGACGATCCCGAGGCGGAAGCCCTCTTCAAGCAGGCCGCCGAGGCCTACGAGGTCATCTCCAACCCGGAAACCCGAGCGGTCTACGATCGGTACGGGCACGAGGGGCTGAACGGTCGCGGGGCCGGCCCCGACTTCAGCGACTTCAGCTCGTTCCATGACCTCTTCGTTGCCTTCTTCGGGGGCGGTGGTGGCGGTGGAGGACGTCGCCAGTCGGGCGGACAGGATCTCGGCGTCCTCGTGGAGATCAGCTTCGTCGACTCCGCCGCGGGGATCTCCCGTGAGATCGAGTACGACGCGGCGACCGCGTGCGCGACGTGCGACGGCAAGGGATACCCGCCGAGTGCCCATGTCGACCGGTGCAGCACGTGCGCGGGTCAGGGGCAGGTGCGCCAGGTCACTCGCGGCCCGTTCGGCCAGATGATGAGGACGCAGCTGTGCCCGACCTGTCGCGGGCGCGGTGAGATGCCGTCGGAGAATTGCGCCGGCTGTGGTGGCGGGGGACGCCTCACCGAGCGCATCACTCTCAACGTGGAGATCCCGGCCGGTATCGCCTCCGGCCAGCAGATCCGCCTCACCGGGCGCGGGCATGCGGGCGATCACGGAACCGTCGCGGGCGACCTCTACGTCCAGGTCGACGTCTCCGCCGACGAACGCTTTCGCCGCGACGGTCTCGATGTCGTGACGCGGGTCGCCGTGCCGGTCACCGACGCCATGATCGGCGCGACCATCACCGTTCCCACGGTCGATGGGGAGACCCCGATCGAGCTTCGCGCCGGTACCCAGCCGGGTGACGAGTTCGTCGTGCGAGGCAAGGGTTTCCCGGCGCTTCAGGGCCGTGGCCGCGGCGACCAGCGTGTTGTTGTCGACGTGCGCGTACCGCGGGTCGTCAACGAAGAGGGGCGTGCGGCCGTCGAGCGTCTCGGCGAGCAGCTCGATGCCCGCAGTTATCGCGAAGACGAGGGCTTCTTCGACCGGCTCCGACACGCCTTCCGCTGACCTCGTAAAGATCACGGTAACGGCGTCGGCGCACGATGCCGAGACGGTCATGGCCGCGGCCTGCGCGATGTTGGAGATCGGCTGCGCCGAGCGCGCCGTTGCCGACGGTGTGATGTTCGACTTCTGGATCGCTCCCGAGCGGGCCGAGCACGCGGCCGCGAGATTGCGGGCATTGCCGCACGTGGAGGACGTCACAACGGCCGCCGAAGGGCCCGAGTGGAGCGAGGCGATGGAGGCGTTCCATCAGCCGATCGAGGTCGGCGGACGGCTGCGGCTGCGGCCGCCGTGGTGCGCTCCCGTCGCCGGCCTGCTCGACGTGGTGGTCGACCCCGGAATGGCATTCGGAACGGGTCAGCACGCCACGACGCGCACCTGTCTCGAGCTTCTGCTCGACCTCCCCCTCGGCCCGCTCGTCGACATCGGATGCGGCTCAGGCGTGCTCGCCATCGCCGCGCGACGCCTCGGACACGACCCCGTCTGGGCGGTCGACTTCGATCCGCTGTGCGTGGAGGCGACGTGTGCCAACGCGCGCGCGAACGGCGTGTCGTTGACGGTCGGCCAGCGCACGATCGGTCGCGATCCACTGCCCGTCGCGCCGACCGTGGTCGCCAACCTGACGGCGACGGTGTTGGGGGTTCTCGCCGAGGCCATGGCCGACGCCCCTCCCGAGCGTGCGGTCTTCAGTGGCCTGCGGCCTCATGAGGTCGACGTGACACTCGGGCGGTGGGAGGGCACCGGGCTGCGGTTGCGAGACCGGCGCGACGATGACGGCTGGTCGACGATCCTCGTCGAGCGATGAAGCACACGTTCCGCTACCTCGTCGCCGGGAGCCTCGTCGCCGGTGGGCAGATCGTTCTCGGCGATGCCGACTCGCACCACCTGGCGCGCGTCGTGCGACGCCGCGCAGGTGACACTGTCGAGGTCATCGATGCCGATGGAAACATCTGGCCGGCGATGGTGCGTGACCCGGCCGCATCGAATGGCGCCGTGCTCGACGTCGGGATCGAACCGCGCCCTGCTCCAGCCTCGGCACCCTTCGGTCTCGCCATCGGGGCGCTTGAGTCGAACCGCATGGACCTCGTCGTCGAAAAGGCCGCCGAGATGGGCGTGCCGCGGATCGTCGTGCTGGCCGGCGAGCGTGCCCGCCGGGGTCACGACGGCGAGGTGTGGAGGCGTCGGCGCGAACGGCTGCAACGGGTTGCCGATGCGGCCGCGCGCCAGAGCGGCCGAGGCCGCACACCAACCCTTGAAGGGCCGCGCCAGGTCGGTGATGTCCTCGGCGATGCGGGAATCGAGGGTTCGCTGATGTTCGATCCCGGCGGCACCGACTCCCTCGTCATGGTGAGTGCGCGCGCGCGCGGGGCAAGCCCCCTGGTATTCGTGGGGCCGGAGGCCGGGTTCTCCGCCGAGGAGGTCGCGGCGGCCCACGCGCATGGCGTGGCGGTGTGCGGTCTCGGGTCGGCGATTCTCCGGGCCGAGACCGCGGCGGTCGTCGGCCTGGCGATCGTTCTCGATCACGTCGGGTACTTCACCGAAACCCACGCCACCGCGAAAGGAGGGCCCCTATGACCGAGTGCATCTTCTGCGCGATCGCCGCGGGGAAGGTTCCCGCCGCCATCACGCGGCGCAGCGAGCGGTTCGTGGCATTCCCTGACATCAACCCCAAGGCCCCCGTTCACCTTCTGGTGATACCGATCCGTCACGTTGCGTCGCCCGCCGAGGCGAACGGTCTCGACGACGCCGAGCGGGCGGAAATGCCACTGTTCATCGCCGACGTTGCACGGGAGGCGGGGTTAGAGACCTCGGGCTACCGCGTAACGGCCAACCACGGGCCGGATGCCCACCAGAGCGTCTTCCATCTGCATTGGCATGTGATGGGCGGGGCTCTCCTGTCGGAATCGATGTAGGAGCGCGAGTGCAACGACAGATCGAAGTGCCCGACCCGGTCGCCGTGGAGCTGGCGGGTGAGCACGACAAGGTGCTGAAGGAGCTTGAGGAGCGCCTGGATCTGGAGATACGTCTGCGTGGGAACCGGGTGGTTCTCGAGGGCGAGCCCGACCGCGTCCAGGCGGGCGCGAGCGTCATCGATGAGCTTGCGGGGGTCGTCAGCAGCGGGCGCGACATCGAGCCCGGCACGGTCACGGCGCTGGTCAACGCCGTCGAGAGCCACCGCCCGGCCTCGGACATGCTCGGTGACATCATCTGGCGCCACCGCCAGCGTGTCATTACCCCGCGCACCGACGGGCAAAAGCAGTACGTCGAGTCGATCCGACAGAACACGATCACCTTCGGCATCGGCCCCGCCGGTACGGGTAAAACCTACCTGGCGGTGGCGCTTGCCTCGGCCGCGCTCAGCCGCCGCGAGGTCGGGCGGATCATCCTGACGCGGCCCGCGGTCGAGGCAGGCGAGCGGCTCGGTTTCTTGCCCGGAGACCTCGCGGCGAAGGTCGATCCGTACCTACGCCCCCTGTTCGACGCCCTCGCCGACATGTTCGACGCCGATCGTGTCGAGACGATGCTGGCACGTGGGCAGATCGAGATCGCACCGCTGGCCTACATGCGGGGACGAACCCTCAATGACAGCTTCATCATCCTCGACGAGGCCCAGAACACGACGCCGGAGCAGATGAAGATGTTCCTGACACGCCTCGGTTTCGGGTCGCGGATGGTCATCACGGGTGACGTCACCCAGGTCGATCTGCCCCGCGAGCGGCGCTCGGGGCTGATGGCCGTCCAACCGGTGCTCGACGGCGTCGACGACGTGTCGTTCGTGCGCCTCGATCGCCGCGACGTCGTGCGCCACCGCCTTGTGCAGGCGATCGTCGATGCCTACGACCGCCTCGAGAATCGCT
Source organism: Thermoleophilia bacterium (assembly GCA_031362405.1). Classification (GTDB taxonomy): domain Bacteria; phylum Actinomycetota; class Thermoleophilia; order Miltoncostaeales; family Miltoncostaeaceae; genus JANLSO01. The sequence goes on from JANLSO010000202.1 coordinate 22,728, forward strand.
CGGCTCCGGGTGCGGACGGAATGGTCAGCGCGTGATCGAGGTCGAGGCGGACGCTCCGCCCGAGGTGCTCGCCCGCCTGGCGCCGCTTCTGGAGTGGGCCTGCGGTCGGCTTGAGGTCACCCGCGCCAGCCTGGGTCTTCTGATCGTCGATGCCGAGCGGATGACGGAGATCAACCGCGACTACCGCGACAAGCCCGAGCCCACCGACGTACTGGCGTTTCCGGTTGACGGGCCTGAGCTCGCCGATGGGTGGCCCGACGATGGCCCGCCGCCCGAGCTCGGTGACATCGTCATCTGCCCGGCCGCCGCCGAGGACCCCATCGAGACCCTGGCGATCCACGGGCTCCTGCACCTGCTCGGATACGACCACGAGGTCGATGACGGCGAGATGCTCGTTCTGCAGGACGAGCTGCTCGCCGAGCGGGCCGCGGCGGGCTCGTGACCGAGCAGGAGCCTGACTCCGTCGCCGACGCGGAAGCGCCGCCGGCCACGGAGGCCCGTCAGCGGGGGATTCTTCGCCTCCTCAAGCGCTCGGGCTCGAAGGGTCTTCCCGATCAGGGATCGCTGCGCTGGTCGTTTACGTGGGCGTTCGAGGGAATCGTCTACGTCATGCGCACCCAGCGAAACATGCGTTTGCATGTCGCGAGCGCGTTTCTGGCGGTCGTCGCGGGGCTTGTCTTGAACGTCACGCGCCTGGAGCTGCTGGTCGTCTTGGCGGCGATCACCTTCGTCATCGTCTCCGAGATGTTCAACACGGCGCTCGAGGCGGCGATCGACGCGGTGATCACCGAGTTTCACCCGCTGGTAAAAATTGCCAAGGACGTCGCGGCGGGAGCAGTCCTGATCGCGACCGTGAACGCGGCGGCGGTCGCGTATCTGGTCTTCTACGAGAACATCGCGGAGCGTCGCAACGGGGCGATCGAGGGCGTGCGCGATACCCCGACGCTCTTGGTGCTGGCGGCCCTCATTCTCACGGTGCTTGCAGCAATCGCGATCAAAGCGGCCACGGGGAGGGGGACGCCTCTGCGTGGAGGCCTGCCCTCCGGACACGCCGCCGCCGCCTTCGCGGCCTGGGCGGCGATCACGATCGTGGCCGAGCCCTTGCGCCACTCCGCGCTGATCTCGATGCTGGCGTTCCTGATGGCTCTGCTGGTTGCGCAATCACGGGTCGAGGCCGGGATCCATTCGGGCATCGAGGTGGTCGCCGGCGGTGCTCTCGGTACGCTCGTGACCGTGCTCGTCTTCCAGTTGGCCGGCTAGGTCAGGGGTGTTGGTGAATCGGCTTCTCGTGCTCGTCCTGCTACTGGTCATCGCGTCTCCGGGCCTCGCGTCCCCACCGACCCTCGAACAGAAGGCAGTTCGTCAGCTGAGCTTGGGCGTGCCCTACACGTACTTCGCGGACGTCAAGGGCGCCTACCAGAACGCCGAGATTCGACCATCGAAGAACCTCGATTGGGTCACCAACGGCTGCAACGATCGTCCCGACGGCAAGTGGTTGGAGACCTTCTCTATCGCATGTGTTCAACACGACTTCTGCAAACGAAATCTGCCGGCGATCGTCCGCCGAAAGGCTCGGATCGCCGAGCTGTGCGACGGCAAGTGGAGGAAAGAGGCGACGCGGATCTGTCGGCACTTCGACGGGCCGGGGTTCGACGGCGTCGAATGCAGAAACGCGGTAGCGCGCATCTACGCGCGGTTGCGCAGTGGGGCGATCCCCAATTTCTAAGCCCGATGCCCCGCACCGATCGGGCCTGATCGCCCTTGCCGGGCGTCCGAACGTCGGGAAATCGACCCTCGTCAACGCCCTGTCCGGGGCGCACGTGGCGGCGGTCTCACCGCGGCCTCAGACGACCCGGCGGCGTCTTGCTGCAGCCGTTCACGGGGAGGGGTGGCAGGCAGTGCTCCTCGACATCCCGGGGTTCCAGAAGCCTGCGGACGGGCTGACCCAGCGCATGCAGGACACCGTCGACTCCACCCTGGCCGACTGTGACGGGGCCCTCTTTGTCGTCAACGCCAACGAGGCGATCGGTGCGGGCGACCGGTTCATCGCGCATCGACTGAAGGCCAGCGGCCTGCCGGTTGTCGTGGTCGTCAACCAGGTCGACCTCGTGAGCCCCGCGGGGATCGCCGCGGCGATCATGGCGACGAGCGCGCTGGTCGACTTCCGCGCGCTGCATCCGGTGAGCGCCCTCACCGGCGACGGTCTCGGGCCGCTTCGCGAAGAGCTCGCCGGCTTGCTTTCCGAGGGGCCCGCCTTTTTCCCGGAGGGGATGTCGACCGACCAGACCCCCGAGGAGCTGGCGTCGGAGCTGATCCGCGAGGCGGCTTTGGTGCGTGTGCGCGACGAGATTCCGCACGCCCTGGCGGTTCAGGTGAACGGTATCGAGAAGGCAAAGTCGGGTCTGGCGATCGAGGCGGCGATCCTTGTCGAGAGCGAGTCCCAGAAAGGGATCGTCGTCGGCAAGGGCGGCGCAATGGTTCGTGATATCGGCATGGCGGCGCGCACGGCACTCGGTATCGCCTGGGGGACCGATGTCCACCTCGACTTGACGGTGAAGGTCCGTAAGCGCTGGCGCAACGACGAATCGATGCTGACCCGCCTCGGGCTCTGACGGTCGGATGCACCCCGATCGGCCCGTGCGACGGGGTGAGCGCAACTACCCGGCCGCCATCATTGACGGCTTCGCGGGCCGTTCACCTGTCGGCCTTGTTGAGGTTCTCGATTTCTCGGTGGAGATAGACCCAGCTTTGAGCGCTGCCGGGCAGGACCACCTCGCGGCAATGCTCTCGGCCAACCCGACCCTCTTCGACGGCGCCGTCCTTGCCCTTGCGGGAATCTCGAATTCCGGGCAAATGCACAGATCGGTGCCCGGCACCGATCTGTGCATTCCGGTTGTCGCCGCCCACGTCAGCAGCTATTTCGCCATGCTCGCCACCTGCGACGCCCTTCGGGTGGATGACGCGATGCGCCCGATTGCCATCGCGCTGGCGGGTGGTGATGCGCTGCGCTGCGGCGCGGGACGGGCCGCGGCGATCGGAATCAGCGTGGCAACGACGGTGCCCGTCATTCATGGCCATGAGTTTCTCGTGGTGCGGCGCGCACCGGGGATCGCCGACGCGGGGCTCTGGGATGTGGTTCCGTCGGGAACGCTGGAACCGGCCGACGGCGATCCCCTTGTTGTCAACGCCGCGACCGAGCTGCGTGAGGAGCTTGGCCTCGACATCGCCCTGGTCGAACTCGCAAAACGGCTGATCGTGATTGGGATCACCGTCGATCTGTGGCGCCTGCGACCGGAGATCTGTCTTCGCCTCGACCTTTCGCCGCGGGAAGCCGTTCAACTCGACGATGCCGCGCTCGTGCAGGGTGGCGAGCACGACCGGATCGAACGGCTTCCCCTCACGCCCGCGGGCTTCGCCGACATCTGGACCCGCTTCGGACCCACCGACTTCACTCCGTCGGCTGCCGGCGCCCTGGCGCTTCTCGAAGAGTCGGCTCAGGCGGGCTCGAGCGGCTCTTGACGGTCACGAGACAGGAAGAAGCCGTAGCCGCTGCGGATCGACCGACACGCGACACCCACGATCTCTGACCGACACCGAAAGTCGCCGCTGGTCCACGTGGCGTCGTATGCGAGCGCCGGTGCGGAGATCGTCGCGCTCGCGCGGAAACCGCGCACGGCGGCGTCTGCCTGATCCAGTTCGTAGGTGACGATGACGAAGCCGTCCATGAACTGGCACGAGAGTGTGCCGGTCGCGGAGACGCACAGAATCCTGCCGGTCGGTGAGCCAAACTCCGGGCCCAGCGGATCGGATGCCGGTCGTGACAGACAGGCCCCGCCCGCGATAGTGCCTACCGGCGGGCCAACATCTGGCCGGTTCGGCCGCCGATCCTGATCCAATTGCCACCCAGGCGCACGGGGAAAGAACGCTCCCGGGCAGCAGCTCAAAGGCGATGATCCCGACCGCGTGAAGGTCGGTTTGCCTGCAGCGACGGTGCCCGGCACCGTCTCTGCAGGCACCGTCGCTGCACTGTCGTCCTGTGTCACACCGGTGCCTGGCACTCGCGGTGACATCACGGCAACCGTCCGGTCGCTGATCGCGGGTAGGGGGAGGGTCTGTGATCCGCAGATGCCAGTTGGCATAAGGATGTCACCGGACCGCCGTCACCATCGGTGCCTGGCACCGATGGTGACATTTACTCCCCGTTTGCGTCTACCGGAGGAAGGCGCTCGTGCGGCGGTCGGCGTAGGTGCGGCCGTTGGTTTGGCAGGTGGGGCAGTAGACGAGTTCGTACTCGACGAAGCCGATTCTTGCGAGCGGGGTACCACAGCGAAGGCACGGTTCACGGTAGTGGCCGTGCACAGCGGTGACTCGTTTCTCACGGTCGGGCATTGCCGTGGTAATGCGCTCGCGGGCACGTGCGGTGGCCCCGTCGAGCACCACCCGCGCGGCGTCACGCAGGTGCGTCCATTGGTCTTCGGTGAGGCGATCGGTGCGCGCGAGCGGTGCCAAACGGGCAGCCCACATGATCTCGCTGGCATAGCAGCGGCCGACGCCCGCGACCCGACGGCCTTCCCGAAGAGCCTTTTGGAGCACGCCCGGGCGCGTCGACAGGGCCGTCTTCCACCCGTCGGTATCGAGATCACCCGGCTCGGGGCCGAGGGTGGCGATCGTCGAGTGGCGTAACAAGGCATCGGTCTCCACGACATGGACGGTCGCCCTGCGTTTGGTCGAGAGCTCGCGCAGCAGAAGGCTCTCGCCGCCGGCGAAGGTCACACCGAAGCTCCATGCGCGCGGCTGCCGAGGGGTGCTCTTGCGGGCGGCAACCAGGCCGAGCCGCCCGGCCTGCATCAGGTGCGTCACCACCGCCAGGTCACCGAACTCGACGATGATCAGCTTCCCGCGTCGGCGCACCGCGGTGACCGACCGGCCCGCCAGTTCGGTGAGCGCTGGTTCGGCGGTCTTCAGCGAGGCCGGCGACCATGCGGTGGCCTCGTCCACCACCCGCCCGCGCAGAGCCGCGTCGAGGCCTTCGGCGAGCGCCTGCAGCTCAGGGAGCTCCGGCACCGGAACCCCGTCGCACGCTCGCTATACTCGGCGCAATGCTCACACCGCGCCCCTGATGCGCGTCGAGGACCTCTCCAAGACTCTCGACCACACTGTGTTGGCGCCGAGCACCACGCTCGACGACATCGAGCGTGCGTGCGAAGAGGCTCGGGAATACCACTTCGCCGCGCTCTGCTCGTATCCCCAGTTCGTCTCCGTGATCGCCGAACGGCTTCGCACCAGCGACGTGAAGACGTGTGCCGTCATCTCGTACCCCGACGGAACCGACTCGACCGCGGTGAAGGTGGCCACGGCCGAACAGGCGGTGACCGATGGGGCCGAGGAGATCGACATCGTCATGAACGTTCAGGCCCTGCTCCTGGGTGAGTTCACGATGGTCCGCGACGAGCTGGTGCGGATCGTTCGTGCCATCCGCGGACGGGCCGCCAACGACGCCCGCGGCGACGTCCTCGTGAAGGTCATCATCGAGGCACCGCTGCTCGACGACAAGCTCGTACGTCTCGCGTGCAAGATCGTCGACGACGCGGGAGCCGATTTCGCCAAGACGTGCACCGGCGTCGGCACCCGGGCCACCGTGCACGACGTCGAGACGATGCGCGATGCCCTGCCCGAGCGCGTCGGGGTGAAGGCCGCCGGTGGCGTGCGCACGCTCGCCGACGTTCAGGCGTTGATCGGGGCGGGCGCGGCACGCGTCGGAACCTCGTCAGCGGTCGGCGTCGCCCAGGAGTTGATCGCGGCAAACGCGTCATGAGCACCGCAGGGGGCGCCGTCGCCCACGCCGACCTCATCGACCGTGTGGCGTTCGACGGTGACGGTCTTGTCACCGCCGTGATCCAAGACGCGTCGAGCGGCCGTGTGCTCACCGTGGCCTATATGAACCGCGAGTCGCTCACCCAAACCCTCGCCACCGGCCAGACGTGGTTCTACAGCCGGTCGCGTCAGGAGCTGTGGCACAAGGGCGCGACCAGCGGCAACACTCAAGCTGTGCGCGGAGTGGTGCTCGACTGCGACGGCGACGCGCTGCTCGTGCTCGTCGACCCGGCCGGCCCTGCCTGCCACAACGGCACGACGAGCTGCTTCACGGCGGTGCTCAGCGGATCCGACGCGCAGAGCTTCACCGCCATCGGCGACCTCGTCGCCGTGATCAACGCGCGGGCCGATGCGGCCGACACCGAATCGTCGTACACCGCCAGCCTTCTGGCCCGCGGCATCGACCAGGTCTGCAAGAAGGTGGGGGAGGAGGCCACGGAGGTCGTCCTTGCCGCCAAGGGTAACGAGCACAATCAGGTGGTCTACGAGAGTGCCGACCTGCTCTACCACCTCGCGGTGCTGTGGAGGGCGACGGGCATCGCGCCGCAGGAGGTCGCCGCCGAGCTGGAGCGCCGCCGGAAATGACCGACCTGCGTCTCCGGGCTCCGCGCCGCGACGCGACGATGGCGGTACGACCGTCGCGGGACGAGGTGCGGGCGATGACCGGTGACGCGCGGGCGCAGGTGCCCGTGTCACACACGTGGATCGCCGACTGCGAGACTCCCGTTGGGGCATTCTTGAAGCTGCGCGACGGCGGCCACGCATTCCTCTTGGAGTCAGCCGAGCAGGGTCGGCTCGGGCGCTATTCGATGATCGGCGTGCGGCCGCAGGCGGTGATCGTCGGTGAGGGCGAAGTGCTGCTTCTGCGCCCCCAGGACGGCCCCGAGCGCGAGCTGGATGCGTCCGACCCGTTCGGCGCGGTGGAAGACGTCGTCCGCGAGGTTGGCATGCTGACGCCCGACCCGGCATTGGCGTTCACCGGTGGTGCGGTGGGCTTCTTTGGCTACGACCTCGTGCGGAAGGTCGAACGGCTGCCCGACGTGCCCGGCGACGACCGTGGCCTTCCGGATCTCGTGGCGATGATCACCGGCCCGGTCGTCGTCTTCGACCACGTCGGTCGTACCCTGACCGTCACGGTGCCGTGCGCGCTCGAGCCTGGCGTCGATCCCGAGGCGGCGTACCGCCACGCGGTGGCGACGATCGCTGACATGAAGGCCCGACTCGACGGCCCGGTTCCGCACGCGCCACCCAGGGACGGGGCACCGAACCTCGGGACGGTGCGCAGCAACATCAGCCGCGCTGTCTTCGAACAAAACGTCGAGCGGGCCCGTGAGTACATCTTCGCCGGCGACGCCTTTCAGGTCGTCCCGTCGCAGCGGTTCTCGGCCGAGGTCGATCTCGACCCGTTTGCGATCTACCGCGGTCTGCGGGCAGTGAACCCGTCGCCCTACATGTTCTTTCTCGAGCTCGACGGAATGTCGTTGGTGGGCTCGTCACCGGAGACGCTGGTAAAGGTGGAGGGCCGCGAAGTGCGGACGCGTCCAATCGCTGGGTCGCGTCCACGCGGGACGACCGACGAGGCCGACAACCGGCTCGCCGAAGAGCTTTTGGCCGATCCAAAGGAGCGGGCCGAGCACGTCATGCTCGTCGACCTCGGCCGCAACGACCTCGGCCGCGTCTGCCGCGTCGGCACGGTGCGGGTGGAGGAGCTGATGGCCGTCGCCAAGTACAGCCACGTCATGCACATCGAAAGCGGCGTGGTGGGCGAGCTCGCCGAGGGCAAGCGGGCCTCCGACGCTCTGCGCGCGACCTTCCCTGCGGGGACCCTGTCGGGCGCCCCGAAGGTACGCGCCATGGAGATCATCGACGAGCTGGAGTCGACGAAACGCGGTCCGTACGGAGGCGCCGTCGGCTACCTCGGCTTCGACGGAAACCTGGACGTCTGCATCACGATTCGCACGCTCGTGTGCTGTAACGGGTGGGTTCACGTTCAGGCGGGGGCGGGAATCGTCGCCGATTCGGTCCCCGCCACCGAGTTCGAGGAAACCCAGAACAAGGCCGCGGCACTGTTTTCGGCCATTGAAGTCGCCGCCGAGCAGGTGGGCTGGTGAGCGTCAGGCGCGTCGCCCTGGTCGACAACTACGACAGCTTCACCTACAACCTCGTTCAGTACCTGGGTGAGCTGGGGGCCGAGGTCGTTGTGCACCGCAACGACGCCATCGATCTGGCCGGTCTCGACGCCGAGAACCCGACGCACCTGGTGATCTCTCCCGGGCCGAAGACCCCGCTCGAGGCGGGGATCTCCGTCGAGGCGATCCGACACTTCGCCGGTCGGGTACCGATCCTCGGGGTCTGCCTCGGCCATCAGGCTATTGGATACGCTTTTGGGGCGGTCATCGAGCGCGGTCGCGAGCCCGTCCACGGGAAGACCAGCCCGATCGCCCACGACGGCCGCACGATCTTCGCCGGGCTCGATCAGCCGATGACCGCCACCCGCTACCACTCGTTGGTGGTGCGGCCCGACCTCAGTCCCGATCTCGAACGTTCGGCGTGGTGTGACGGCGACATCGTGATGGGGCTGCGGCATCGCACGCTGCCGATCGAGGGCGTTCAGTTCCATCCCGAGTCGATCCTCACCGACCTCGGCAAGCAGATGCTGGGAAACTTCCTGGGGATGCGGGTTGATGCCTGACGGCGCGCTTTCCTTGGCGATCGACGCCCTGCTTGCGGGACAGGACATCGGCCGTGAGGGTGCCGCGACGGCGCTCGGGTTGATTATGGCCGGGGAGGCCGGTGACGCCCAGACCGCAGCGTTCCTCATTGCTCTTCGGGCGAAGGGGGAGAGCCCCGAGGAGGTCGCCGGTCTGGCGTCGGTGATCCGCCGGCACGCGGTGGCGGTTGTTCCTCCAGACGGACCGTTCATCGACACGTGCGGCACCGGCGGGGGCATCTCGACGTTCAACATCTCCACTGCGGCCGCGTTCGTCGCCGTCGGCGCGGGTGTGGCGGTCGCCAAGCACGGGAACCGTTCGAGCACCTCCAAGAGCGGAAGCGCGGAGGTTCTCGAGGCACTCGGGGCCCGCATCGATCTCTCGCCCGAGAGCGTCGGCGCCTGCCTGGCCGAGACCGGTATGGGCTTCATGTTCGCACCCAATCACCACCCGGCATTTCGTCATATCGCTCCGGTTCGACGCGCGATCGGGGTGCGCACGATCATGAATATGATCGGCCCTCTTGCCAATCCCGCGGGCGCCCGGCGCCAGGTGATCGGGGTCTCCGACGAAGCGGCGCTCGACACGATTGCCTCGGCTCTGGCCGCGCTGGGCACCGAGCGCGCGTTGATCGTGCGCGGTCGCGACGGGATGGACGAAATCTCCACGGGGGCGGTCAGTGACGCCGTCGAGGTCGTCGGTTCCTCGACACACCGTTTTGAGATAGACCCTACGCAGCTGGGTCTCGCATCCCCTGCTCCTGGGGCGCTTGTCGGTGGCGAGCCAGCCGAGAACGCCGACGTCATCCGGCGTGTGTTCGGGGGCGAGACCGGCCCCGCGCACGACGTCATTGCCCTCAACGCGGGCGCCGCGCTCTGGGTTGCCGGGGTCGTCGACGGTCTCGATGAGGGTCTGACGCTCGCCCGCCGTAGTATCGAAAGCGGCGCCGCGCGGGAGCGACTGGATATGTTCGTCGCGACCACCCAGCGGCTCGCCCCGGCGGCCTGAGACCAAAGCGGACCAGTGGCGACCTTCCTCGAAACCGTCATCGAGCGCACCGAAGCGGATCTTGCACAGCGCAAGAAGAAGGCATCGGAGCATGATCTGCGCGGCCTTCTCGGCCCGATACCCCGTGGCCGCCCGTTCTCCGAAGCCCTCATCGCCGAGGGCATCTCGCTGATCGCCGAGATGAAGCGCTCGAGCCCGTCGCGCGGAGACATTCGCCCGGGAGCCAGCGTTTCGGAGATCGTCCGGGCCTATGAGGAGGGCGGCGCCAGCGCCTGTTCGGTGCTCACGGAGCCCGCCTGGTTCGGCGGAACACTTGATGACCTGGTGGAGGCCCGCGCCGCCTGCGGGCTGCCGCTGCTGCGAAAAGACTTCATCGTCGACCCGTATCAACTCGTCGAGGC
>JANLSO010000005.1:0-38600 GCA_031362405.1 Thermoleophilia bacterium
CGCTGCGAAACGCCGGACTCGGCGTTGATGGCGGGCCCATCTTTGAGCGCGTCTACGATCAACTGCGAGTTACTCGGGTCCGTGGGCTTGATCTCGAACTTGGCCGGGAAGATGTTGCCGGGGACTTCTTCAAGGATCCTCGAGTCGTTGAAGCGCGTCTTCATGATCTCCAGCGCCTCGGCCTTCGACACGTAGTCGAAGCTGGCGACCACGCCCTTTGCACGCAGCGCCTCGATCTGCTTCTGGAGGCCCTCGACCTGGCTTTGGGTCGCGGCGTCGCTGATGTAGGCGTTGACGTCGATGCGCTTCTTTTGAGCGTCGACCGTCGACTGGACGTAGAGGTACGACGCGATGAACGCGCCGAGAATAAAGACGGCAATCATCACGGTGACCGTCGCGGCGACCGAAATGGCCGCGTTCGCGCGGATCGACCGCACCGCCTCTTTGAAGAAGAAGCCGGGCTTCACTGGTCCACCGTCGCGTAGCTGGCCGAGCGTTCGTCGCGCACGAGCTTGCCGTTCTCGAGGGCAATCACGCGCATCTGCATTTTGTCGACCAGGTCACGGTCGTGAGTGGCCATCAGAATGGTCGTGCCGGTCCGGTTGATGCGGTACAGAAGCTGCATGATCCCGATCGAGGTTTCGGGGTCGAGGTTCCCCGTCGGCTCGTCAGCGATCAGAAGCCGCGGGTGGTTGACGAATGCCCGGGCGATCGAGACGCGCTGCTGCTCACCGCCGGAGAGTTCGGTCGATAGGCGCTGTGACTTGTCGGAGAGGCCGACAAGAGCAAGGATCTCCGGCACCTTGCGGCGGATCGCACGCGGCGCTTCGCCGGTGACCTGCAGGGCGTAGGCGACGTTCTCGTACACCGAGCGGCCCGGCAAGAGCTTGTAATCCTGAAAGACGCAGCCAATGCCGCGACGCAGGTAGGGCACCTTGCTGCGGCGCAGCCGGCCGAGGTTGCGGCCGCCGACCGTCACCGTTCCGGAGGTCGCGTCGAGCTCTTTGATGAGCAGGCGGATGAACGTCGACTTGCCCGACCCCGAGGGGCCGACGAGGAAGACGAACTCGCCCGCCTCGATGGAGAGGGAGACGTTCTCGAGGCCGACCGAGTTGCCCTGGTAGGTCTTGGTGACGTTGTCGAGGATGACCATCGCTCCGTCACCGGGGCGCAGGATGCTGCGGCGGTCGATGCGGCGCTCGACCACGCCGCGGCGGCGCAGCAGGCGATGGTCGTCGGTGTCAGCCGCAGGAGGGCTGGGTGTTTCGTCTGTACTCATGGTGCGACCCCGGGGCGGGCGGCCGAGAATGTCGGCGCCGATTCGGACGGGGCGCGGGTGCCTCCGTCGGGGCGCCGTAGGGGGCGCCGTGAAGCCGTGGACAGGAAAGCGTGAGTTCGGTCAGTTGTCAATCCGCCAAAACCCCTGGAAAATGGAAAATCGCGTGCAGCATCGTCGTGAATCGTTCGCCGTTCTGGGGCGGAGTCCTTGCCATCATGGACGCGAACCCAGACCGTCGCACCCCGTGGAGGAATGCGTGAACTACATCAGTACCCGCGGCGATCGCAGCCCCCGAGGGTTCTGCGACATCCTCCTGGAGGGGCTGGCGCCCGATGGCGGGCTCTATCTGCCGGCGCACTATCCCCAGGTCGACGGGGCGACGCTCACGCGTTGGCGCGGCCTCGACTACGCCGACCTCGCATTCGAGGTGCTGACGCTGTTCATCGACGACATTCCCCGCGCCGATCTACACACGATGGTTCACGCGATCTACACGGCAGAGGTCTTCGGCACACCCGAGATCACGCCGCTGACACCGCTCGAGGCAGGCGTCGTTCTGCAGGGACTGTCGAACGGGCCCACGCTGGCCTTCAAAGACATGGCGATGCAGCTGCTCGGCCATCTGTTCGAGTACGAGCTGGGACGCCGATCGCAGGAACTCAACATTCTCGGCGCCACCTCGGGCGATACGGGCAGCGCCGCCGAGTACGCGATGCGGGGCCGGCGCGGGGTGCGCGTCTTCATGCTGAGCCCGAAGGACCGCATGAGCCCTTTTCAGCAGGCACAGATGTTCAGTCTGCAGGATCCGAACATCCACAACCTCGTCGTCGACGGGGTGTTCGACGACTGCCAGGACATCGTCAAGGCCGTCTCGAACGATCTGGCGTTCAAGCGCACCCACCACATCGGCACGGTCAACTCGATCAACTGGGCACGGCTGCTGGCGCAGGTCGTCTACTACGTCGCCGGCTACTTGCGCGCGACGCAGACGAACAACGAGCGCGTCGATTTCACCGTGCCCTCGGGTAACTTCGGCAATGTCTGCGCCGGTCACGTCGCCCGGATGATGGGCGTCCCGATCAGGAAGCTGGTGGTGGCGACGAACGAAAACAACGTCCTCGACGAGTTCTTTCGCACGGGGAGCTACGCCGTTCGTGGCGCGGCGCAGACCCATGAGACCTCGAGCCCCTCGATGGACATCTCCAAGGCCTCGAACTTCGAGCGCTTCGCGTTCGACCTGCTCGGGCGCGACGCCGAGCGCACCCAGGAGCTTTTCGGCGAACAGGTTGCGCGCCGTGGTGGCTTCACGCTCGACGCCGACGAGTTCGCCCGCGTGGCGGATTTCGGCTTCGTGTCGGGGAGCAGCACCCATGCCGACCGCATCGCCACCATCCGCGACACCGAAAAACGGTTCGGCGTGACCATCGACCCGCACACCGCCGACGGAGTGAAAGTCGCGCGCGAGCACTCCACGCCCGGCACGCCCATGTTGGTGCTCGAAACCGCCCTGCCGGTGAAGTTCTCGGCCACGACCCGGGAGGCCCTTGGCAGCGAGCCGGCGCGCCCGGCAGCCCTGGTCGGCATCGAAGACCTCCCCAAACGCTTCGCCGCGATACCGGCGAGCACGGACGCCGTCAAAGCATTCATCGCCGAGCACAGTCAGTAGGAGGAGTTCGATGGGTTACCGAGCGCTCAACGCCGCAGACGCCTTCTGGCGTCCGTCCAATCAGATGGGCGTTCTGAACACCGACCTCGCCAACCAGCTCGGCGCGGAGCATTTGGGCGCGCGACTTTGGCGACTGCATCCCGGCCAGGCCTCGACCCGCCACCGCCACCGAGTGACCGAGGAGATCTACGTCGTGCTCGAAGGCACCGGCCGACTGCGCGTCGATGACGACCTTCTGACCCTGACGCCGCTTTCTACGATCTACGTCGAGCCCACCTCGATCCGCCAGATCTTCAACGACACCGATGCCGACCAGCTCTGGCTGATCTTCGGCGCCCCGACCGAGCCCGCAAACACCCTCGAAATGTCGGCCGCCGACCTGACCTCTCTCTACCCCGACGGCCCGAAGGCTCTTCCACCGGAACTGCAGTAGACCGGTGCCCGGGACACAAAAACAAACGTAGGCGCATGCGCGTTTGTTTTTGTGTCCCGGGCACCGGGACTCTCTCTATGCCGGAACGCCGGAGGCCGCGGTCTCGCGGTAGAGCTCGACGAGCGCCCCGACGTGGCCTTCAACGGTGAACTGGTGGCGCTGCTCGGCAACACGGACTCTCAGAGCGGGTAGATCCGACTCGTTGAGCTGCTCCGCGAGGTCGCCGGGGTGCTCCACAACGATGCCCACGCCATGGTCGGCGACCAGGCGCTCGAGGGCCCGGTGTGGGCCAACCGCGATCGGCAAACCCGACGCGAGGTACTCGAAAGCCTTGTTCGGGAGAGCGGTGTCGAGATGCGCGGCGTTAAGGCCGGTGTTGAAGGCCGTCCAGCCCACGTCGTACGCCGGTAGAGCGCGCAGGAGCGCGGCGGGCTCGTGCGTTTCCATCAACCGCATCCCCGGGGTGCGTGCCGCCAGGTCGCGGTACGCCGGTGCGTCGCGGTTGGGAAAGACATCAATCGACAGCCCCGACGCGGCAATGGCGACGAAATGGTCGCGCAGGTCGTAATGGCTGCCGTTTGCCGACAGGCTTCCCTCGTAGACGACCCGCGGCGGTCCCGCATCGGCGCGCGCCGTAGTGTCGGATGCGAGGTCTCGGGCAAGCGCGTAGTTGGCGAACAAGAGCCGGCGCTCGGGCGTCGCGTGACGGGCGTCGATCTCATCCAACATCTCGCGTGAGACGGCGACGAGCGCTGCGCAGCCTTCGATCGCGGCAGATTCCAGTTCGGCGGGGTCCTCGGGATCTTCGAAGCCGTCCTCATACGGGGTCTGGCGAAGACTCATGAGATCGTGGACGTCGTGGATCACGGGGACGCGGCCATCAACGACATTCAGGGCCAGCACCGTCAGCGAGTCGGGCAGATTGTGGCTGTGGATGAGGGTCGGCTGGAACTGCGCAACGACGGCGGCGAGGGCGGACGTCGGATCGGTGGGTGGCAGCGCCCACCAGTGGTCGAAGAGTTCGTCTCCCGATCCGTACCAGCCGGTGAGGGTCTTTCCTTGGTACGCGAAGCCCAAAGAGATTTCGGGATGGAGCGCGCGCAGCCCAAACGCGTACTTCATCGCCCGGATGCACGGCTGACGCTGCAGGAAGAGAACTCTCACGAGCGGATCTCTCGCCGGTCGCGCAGGACCTTTGCGGGGTTACCCACCGCGATCGTGAAATCGGGGACGTCCTTGGCCACGACGCTGCCGGCGCCGATCACGCATCCCTCGCCGATGGTCACGCCGGGGAGAATGCTCACGCCCATGCCGATCCAGCAATCCGGCCCGATGGTGACGTGACCGGACGTCCACCCCTGATCTTGGATCGGGGCTCCGAGGTCCATCTCGTGGTTGGCGGTGTGAATCATCGTGTACGGGCCGAAGATCGAGCGGTCGCCGATCGTGAGGCCCCCGTATCCATTGACGTAGCAGCCGTAGTTGAAACCCACCCGGTCGCCGATCGTCACCCGGTCGCCGTTCAACCAAACGATGATGTCGAGGTAAAAGGATCCTTCACCGACGCTCGCCGCATCTGCGGGCCGGAAGGGGATGACGCTCTTACTACGCTCCGTGATCATCATGGGGCTCACCTCGGTAAGGAGTGGCAACGGCCCGCGATCCTACCCCGAGGCCCTCTCTCGCCGGAACCGCGCTACCCCAGTGCCCGGTCTACTTGGAGCGGCGTTCCAGCTCGGCGCGGATGAAGGGGTCGAGGTCGCCGTCGAGGACGGCTTGGGCGTTACCCGATTCGTGGTTTGTGCGGAGGTCTTTGACCATCGTGTAGGGGTGGACGACGTAGCTACGGATCTGGCTGCCGAAGCCGATCGTCATGCTCTCGCCGCGGGCCTTGGCGGCCTCCTGTTCGCGGCGTTCCAGCTCGCGCTGGACAAGGCGCGACCGGAGCATCGTCATCGCCGTCGCCCGATTCTGCATCTGCGAGCGCTCGTTCTGGCACTGGACCACCACGCCCGTCGGGAGATGCGTGATGCGGATCGCCGACTCGGTCTTGTTGACGTGCTGGCCGCCGGCGCCCGATGCTCGGTAGGTGTCGACGCGGAGATCCTTCTCGTCGATGTCCACCGCGACGTCGTCGGACACAAGCGGGCCGACCTCGACGGCAGCGAAGCTCGTCTGGCGGCGATTCGCGGAGTCAAACGGAGACAGTCGCACCAGGCGATGTACGCCGCGCTCGGCTGACAGCAGACCGTAGGCGTTGGTGCCCGCAACGGTCAGGGTGGCGCTCTTGATACCGGCCTCGGTGCCGTCTTGCATCTCCTTGATGTCGACCTTCAGCCCGCGCGAGTCGGCCCAGCGGGTGTACATGCGCACCATCATCTCGGCCCAATCTTGGGCGTCGGTACCACCCTCGCCGGCGTTGATCGTCATCACGGCGTCGCCTGCGTCGTGCTCGCCCGAGAACAGGCGTGCCTCCTCCAGGCGGCCGAGTTGGGCGTCGACCCGGTCGAGGGCCGACATCACCTCGGTGAGGAACTCGCCGGCGTCGTCTTCGCCGTCGGCCAGCTCGACCAGGGTTTCGAGGTCGGCGATCTCCTGCTCGATGCTGCGATATTCGGCGACGCGATCACGTGCGGAGGCGTGCTCGGTCGACACCTGGGCCGCCGTGGCGGCGGCGTCCCAGAAACCCGGTTCCTGCATGCGTTGCTCGAGCTCGGCGACCATCGTGTCGAGCGCCGGCGGGTTCAGATGCTCGCCGAGGGACGCCGCACGCACGCCCAAAGCGGCGATGCGCTGACCCAACCCCTCGGACCTCTCGTCAATCGGGCTCACCTATGCGGCGCCGTGGCACCGCTTGTACTTCTTGCCCGAACCGCACGGGCAGGGGTCGTTGCGGCCGACCTCGTCGGTGACGATCCGCTGCTCTACCGGCGCAAGCGGCCCGGTCTGCTCGTCGTCGTCGTCCTGCTCATCGTCGTCGGCGACACCCTCGGCGACCGCCGCGGCCGCAATGCCGGAGAAACCCTGAATCGGCTCGCTCGCGTAGGTGTACTCGACCTGATCGGGGGTTTGGGCCTCGATCTCGGGCTTCGCCTCGACCTCGATGTGGAACATGTATCGAACGAACTCACTCTTCACGAGGCCCATGGTCTCGTCGAACATCGTGTGACCCTCGAGCCGGTACTCCGACAGGGGGTCCTTCTGGCCAAGAGCGCGTAGATGAATGCCCTCGCGCAGGTAGTCCATTGCGTAGAGGTGCTCACGCCAGTTCACGTCGACGAGCTGCAAGAGAACCGCGCGCTCGATGTCACGGGTCAGCTCGGGGCCGATCTCGATCTCGCGACGCTCGTAGGCCTCCATCGCATCGTCTTCGAGCTGGTCGAGGAGGTCTTCGCGGGTCAGCGATTCGCCGCCGTCGGCGCCGTTGAGCGGCAGGTCGGCCGGCCCAAAGCCCACCGGATAGTACGATTTAAGCGTCGTGAACAGCCCGTCGATGTCCCAGTCGGCGGGCAGGGTGTCGTCCTCACCAAAGCTGTCGACCTGCTCGACCAGAACCTCGGCTGTCCAGTCACGCGCCTGCTCGCCGAGGTCTTCGCCTTCGAGTACGCGGCGACGTTCGGCGTAGATGACCTCACGCTGCTTGTTCAGCACGTCGTCGTACTCGAGCACGCGCTTTCTGATGTTGAAGTTCATCTCCTCAACCTTGCGCTGTGCACCCTCGACGGTCTTGGAGAGCATCCGCGATTCGATCGGCAGATCCTCACCGGGACCGAGGCGGTCGAGGATGCGGTAGATCCGGTCCCCCGCGAAGATCCGGATGAGGTCGTCTTCTGCGGAGAGGTAGAAGCGCGAGCGACCGGGGTCGCCCTGACGGCCTGAGCGACCACGAAGCTGGTTGTCGATCCGGCGACTCTCGTGGCGCTCGGTGCCGATCACGTAGAGCCCACCGAGCTCTTCGACGCCATCGCCGAGCTTGATGTCGACACCACGGCCGGCCATGTTCGTCGCGATCGTGACGGAACCCCGCTGGCCGGCGTCTTTGATGACCTCTGCCTCGCGATCGTGCTGCTTGGCGTTCAGCACCGCGTGCGGGATGCCGCGTGTATCGAGCATCCCCGACAACATCTCCGAGATCTCGACGGAGATCGTGCCCACGAGCACCGGCTGGCCACGCTCATGGGCCTCGGCGATGTCCTCGATGGCGGCCGCGAACTTGGCGTCTTTGGTCTTGAAGATGTAATCGACCTCGTCGATTCGCACCATGTCGCGGTGCGTCGGAATCGCGACCACATCGGTCTCGTAGATCTTTGAGAACTCGTTGGCCTCGGTGGAGGCAGTGCCGGTCATCCCCGAGAGCTTCTCGTACATGCGGAAGTAGTTCTGCAGGGTGATCGTGGCGAGGGTCTGGTTCTCCTCGCGGATCTTCAGGCCCTCCTTGGCTTCGATCGCCTGGTGCAGGCCCTCCGAATACCGGCGCCCTTCGAGCACGCGCCCGGTGAACTCGTCGACGATCAGCACCTCGCCCTCGCGAACGATGTACTCGTCGTCCTTCTTGTAGAGCGCGTGTGCCTTGAGGCCCTGGATCAGGTGGTTCACGAGCTGCCCATGGATGTCGAGGTAGAGGTTCTCGATGCCCAGCGCCCGCTCGACCTTGTCGACGCCACTCTCGGTCGGCGACACGGTGCGGTGCTTCTCGTCGACCTCGAAGTCGGCGCCCTTGCGCAGGGTCGGCACGATTCGGGCGAAGCGGTAGTACGTGTCGGCCGCGGCCTCGGGAACGCCCGAGATGATCAGCGGTGTGCGGGCCTCGTCGATAAGGATCGAGTCGACCTCGTCGACGATGCAAAAGAAGTAGCCACGTTGAACGCAGTCCTCCAGGCGAACCGCCATGTTGTCGCGCAGGTAGTCAAAGCCGAACTCGGAGTTCGTGCCGTACGTGACGTCGCAGGCGTACGCGTCGCGGCGAGCCTCGGGCGGCATCATCGAGCTGATCACGCCGACCGAGATTCCGAGGGCGGTGTAGAGCGGCGTCATCCATTCGGCATCGCGGGTCGCGAGGTAATCGTTGACCGTCACAACGTGGATGCCGCGGCCCGAGATCGCGTTCAGGTAGACGGCCGGCGTGGCGGCAAGCGTCTTGCCCTCACCGGTCTTCATCTCCGAGATACGCCCGAGATGCAGTGCGTGCGCGCCGATCAGCTGGACGTCGTACAGACGCATGCCCATCGTGCGAACACCAACCTCTCGCACCAGCGCAAAGGCTTCTTCCAGGAGGTCGTCGAGCGGCTCCCCCCCGACCGCGCGGGCACGCAGGGCATCGCTCGCTTCCCGCAGTTCCGCGTCGGAGAGCTTCTGCAGAGCGGGCTCGCGTTCAGCGATGCGCTTCACGCGCGACTGGATCTGCTTCATCGCCCGGCCCTCGCCGAGGCGCAGAACCTTGTTCAGGAGGTCGGTCGTCATGGGGCCTTCACGCTCGTGGGCACGACCCGCGGATCGTAGCGCACGGCTCCAGGAGGGCCGTGCGTCCGTTGGGTCTGTCGCGCCACCCATCGGCCCGGGTGCGCCGTTCTCAAGAAACGGCGCACCCGGTCGCCCGAACTACGACGGGACGATCACACCAAAGTCTCCATCACGACGGCGGTACACGACGTTCACCTCGCCGGAATCGGCGCTGCGAAACACGTAGAAGTCGTGGTGGAGCATGTCCATCCGCAGAGCGGCTTCGTCGCTGCTCATCGGTTTGAGCTCGAACACCTTGGTCTTCACCAGGCTCGGGGTGACCTCCGGCTCGGTCGACGGCTCGAGATCGGGAACCGCGATCTGCACGGGTTCCATCTCGGGCTCGTGCGGGGCACGGTGCCGACGGCGGCGCTCGCGGTAACGCACGGCCTGCCGCTCGAGCTTTCGCGCGGCGCGATCGATCGCCGAATACATGTCCTCACCGCTCTCACGCACGCGCAACACCGGACCCTTGGTGTGCACGGTGACCTCCGCGATCTGGGGTCGGTCGATGCGTGGATTGCGCTCGACGGAAAGCTCGAGCTCAATCTGCATCGCGTCATCCCACGGGGGCAATATCCGTGTGAGGCGCTGGAGCTTGCGCTCGGCATGCTCGTACAGCGCATCGGTGACCGGCATGTTCTTTCCCTTGACCTGGAGCTGCATCGCGCCCCCCTCATGGTCGTGGTTCTGTTGCGGTCTCGTCCGCTGATCCTACCCCGATCGGAGCTGTTACTCACGTGCGACGCTCGGCACGCGCAAAGGCGAGCGCGTCGACACGGTGGGCCCCGGCGCGACGTAGCGCGACCGCGCAGGCCCCCAGGGTCGCCCCGGTTGTGTGCACGTCGTCCACGACGACGACGTGCCGCGGCACCGGCTGCGGTGCACCAAACGCCCCAGCGGCCTGGCGCGCTCGAGCGCCCGCCGTCGCGCCCCGCTGCGCCGGTTCGTCACGTTGACGCGTCAAAAGACCGTCCGCGACCGGAAGCTCCCACGACTTCCCCAGGGCCCAAGCGATCAACTCGGCTTGGTTGAAGCCCCGCTCCGCGAGCCGGCGACGCCCAAGGGGCACCCCGACAAGGACGGCATCGTCATCAGGACGGTCGAGCCGAACGACCATCTCCGCGGCAATCACACGGGCGATCGCCGTGCGGCGTTCGTCCTTGAGCGCCGATACCATTGCCGCCGCCGGACCGTCGTACAACACCGCCTGCCGACAGGTGTCGAGCGATCGCGGACACTGCGGGCAGCTCACCACGAGGATCGGTTGCGGATGATCACACCGCGCGCAGCGCGGATGCGGCGCGCCGGGTAGCGCCCGGCGACACGGATCGCAGAGCGCAGGGCCCGGCCCTCCGCACGCGCCGCAGGCCCCCGGCACGAGCAGCTCGAGCGGCCAGCTGAGGGCGGCGAGAAGACCCATTGGTCGATCGTGCCCGGTAATCCGTGCCGACAGATGCACCACGCGTGCCGAGGGAGCGACGGCCAAGGAACGGGGTCATCCCGTCCCAGTGGGCACACTTCAGGGAATGACCGTCATCGTCCTCGCGCTCTTTTCCGCCCTCGCCTGGGGCACCGCCGACTTTCTCGGCGGCATGGCCTCGCGCCGCTCGGCGGTGTTCTCGGTGATCGTCGTGTCCCAGACCACCGGCATCGTCGCACTGGGCATTTTCGTTGGCCTTTTCGGAGTCGCCGCGCCCGACGGCCGGGCGGTCGCCCTCGGGCTCGCGACGGGCCTGTCGGTGGCGGTCGCCCTGACCGCGTTCTACCGGGCCCTTGCCGTCGGAACGATGAGCCTGGTGGCACCGGTGACGGCGACCGGGGTGATCGTCCCGGTGATCGCCGGGCTCGCCGCGGGGGAGCGACCGGGGGTGCTGGCGGCCCTCGGCGGCGTACTGGCGGTCGGCGGATCAGCGCTCGCCGTGTGGTCGGGAACACCAGAGTCGCGGCGCGGACTCGGCCTTGCCGTGGTCGCGGCGCTCGGATTCGGCGCGATCTGGGCATTCCTCGGCCAGGTCAGCGAAGACCAGGTCATCTGGGCGGTCGGGGTATCCCGCGTCACCTGCCTGGTGATCGTGGTCGGGATCATCATCAGCACCGCCCGCACGTTCCGGGTCACCCGCCCGAGCGCCAGGCTGGCGGTGGGGGCGGGCCTGCTTGACCTGAGTGCGATCTCCGCGTTCGCCGTGGCCGCCGACCGGGGCCTACTCAGCCTCGTCTCGGTGATCTCCGCGCTCTATCCGATCGCCACTCTGGCGGCAGCGGCCGTGGTCGTCGGCGAGCGCCTAAAGGGGCGGCAGTGGGTGGCCGTCAGCCTGGCGCTGGCCGGCGTGGGGCTGGTTGCGGCCGCCTGACAGGGCAACCGAACGTGGCGGCGGCGTCCCGGTGATCCGATCGCACTCTGGTGGCGGCGGGGTCGTTGGTGATTGCCTAAAGGCAGGCGGTGCGAGGGTCAGCGTCGTCTCGGTGGGGTGGGGCTGGTCGCATCTGGCTGAATACGATGAGGAGTGTCCCGGCCCCGAACGCCGCGCAAACGGGCCAGAGCACCTCGAATCCGGCGTGGTCAGCCAGGAGGCCGAGCAGAGGCGAGGCCGCGGCGCTGACCCCGAAAAGCATCGTGGAGACGATTCCGGCGGCCGTACCGGCCCGGGCGGGGCCCGCCATCTCGCCGGCGATGAGGTAGAGCAATCCGTTGGCGCCCATCGCTCCGGCCGCCAGAGGGAACATCAGAACGAGGCGAATCTCGGGGCCCAGAGGTTCAACCGCCCAGTAGGCCAGCGCGGCAACCACGGTCACGACGGCAACGTCTCGGAGGGTGAGCCACCGCCGCGTGCCGCCGTTGGCGTCGGCGAGCCTGCCCCAGCCGATGCGCCCCGCCATCGCGCCGAGACTTACGACGGCAAAGAGGATCACTCCCTGCCCGGTCGACGCACCACCGTCGCGAAGGGCAGGCACGGAGAAGTTCAAGACGGCCGTCAGTGCGACAACCTGAACCGTGGCGGCCGCCAAAACCACCCCGATGCCGGGCACGCCGCGAACCGAAGGTGACGGTGCGACCCGGTGCGGCCCAGCGGGGAGACTGCGCCCGAACGCGACGGCGAGAACACCGGTCAGGACGCCGCTGACGGCGAGCGCCAGTGGGACTCCCCCGAGCCCCGCCAAGCCGGGAAGGAGAAATGCGGCGACCAGCCCTCCGGCGGCGACCGACATCTGGCGTACGCCAAGCGCAAGCCCACGCCGTTCGACGGCGAACTCGCGGGTGATCGTCGCCGTACCCGCCACGGCGACGAAGGCTCCCGCGAGACCAAAACCGAAGAGGCCAAGCCCGGTGAAAAGCGGCGAGGTGGCGACCGCGGCGAGCATCAGCGCCATGGCGGCGCCGACGCCCCCGAGGATCAGTGGCAGGCGGGCTCCGATCCGGTCGACGGTGCGACCGGCGGGAATAAGCACAACGGCATTGCCGAGGAACGCCGCGGCGAGCAGCGCCCCGAGGGCCGCGGCCGACAGATCGAACCGTTCGCGCAGCTGCGGTCCCAGCGCTGCGAGCCCCCAGGTGGCGATCGAGACGCAGCCTTGGGAACCCGCGGCGAGGGCCAGCAGCCGGCCGTTAGATCGAATCGCCCGGCTTCAGGTCGGCGACCTCGACACCTGCGCCGACGAGTTCCTTGAGCTGCGACGGGCGCCCGACGAGCGGCGGCCAGGTGGCGAAGTGACCGCACAGGACGTTCTTCACGCCCAGCAGACGCACCGCGTGCGCAGCGCGCGAGGGGCCCATCGTGAAGTGGTCTCCGATCGGCAGCACGGCAACGTCAGGAGTGTCGATCTCACCGATGAGCTGCATGTCCATCATCACGTCGGTGTCACCGGCGTGGTAGACGCAGAGACCGTCGGCAAAGCGAACGACGTAGCCGGCGGGGTCTCCCCCCTCGATGTGCGATCCGTCCGGAAGGGTGTAGCCCCCAGAGTGCACCGCGTTGACCATCGTTACCGTCGCACCCGGCACGCTGGTGGTGCCGCCCTTGTTCATCTGCACGACGTTCTCGACGCCTTGACCCATGAAGTACGCGCCGATCTCCCAGATCGCCACCACCGTCGGGCCACCCTTGGTCGCCGCGCTCCAGTCGGCGATGTGGTCGAAATGGCCGTGTGTCACGAGGATTGTGTCG
This sequence comes from Thermoleophilia bacterium, assembly GCA_031362405.1. Classification (GTDB taxonomy): domain Bacteria; phylum Actinomycetota; class Thermoleophilia; order Miltoncostaeales; family Miltoncostaeaceae; genus JANLSO01. Next base: position 13,044 of record JANLSO010000005.1, read on the forward strand.
AGGTGCCCCGGGTCCTTCAGGTGCTCCGGGCAGGACGGATTGCTCGAGAGAAAGGGGTCGACGAGGATCCGTTTGCCGTCGGAGGTCTCCCAGAGCCAGGTTCCATGGCCGAGCCATGTGACGCGGTTTCCCTTGAGATTCATCGTGTCCCCCTGCGGTCGGTTCGGGTGTCGACGCAGCCTAGGCAGTCGCGGCGGCGACGGCCCCGGCGAGGCTGCGGTCGTAGGGCGGACGGTGCACGCCGATCTCGGTGACGATCGCCGCGACCAGGCGAGCCGGGGTCCGATCGAACGCCGGGTTCGCCACCGGTGCCGACGCTTCGGCCACCGGACGCCCGTCAAGGAGCAGCCCACGGACCTCGTCGGCGGCGCGTTCCTCCACCGGAACGTCCGCGCCCGAGCGGCAGGCGAGATCGAGGGTGCTGGTGGGTGCCGCGACGATGAAGGGAATCCCGTGCTCGCGGGCCAGAACCGCCAGCCCATAGGTGCCGATCTTGTTCACGACGTCGCCGTTGGCGGCGATCCGATCGGCGCCGACGACCACGTGCGAGACGCGCCCCTCGGCCATCAGAGCGGCGGCCATCGCGTCGGCGATCAGCGTGAACGGGATACCGTCGCGGGCGAGCTCCCAGGCGGTCAGGCGCGAGCCCTGGAGCAGTGGCCTGGTCTCGTCAACGACGACCCTGACCGTGGGGTCGGCCGCGTAGGCCGAGCGCACAACGCCGAGGGCGGTACCGTACCCGCCGGTCGCCAGCGCCCCCGCGTTGCAGTGGGTGAGGATCCGCGCGCCCCGTGTGAAAAGCACACGCGCGTGTTCGCCCATCGCCCGGCAGCGGGCGACCTCGTCGTCGTGCAGTCGTCGCGCGGCATCGGCCAAGGCGGTGGCCCGTTCGGCCGCGGGCCCGGGGTGCGCTCGTGCCCGCTCGGCCTGCTGATCGACGGCCCAGGCGAGGTTGACCGCCGTCGGCCGCGCGACACGCAGGGCCGCCGCAGCGGCGGCGATCTGCGCCGTTTGGGTCGCGTCGTCCCCCTGCGAGGCGAGGGCCGCCAGGGCAACGCCCATCGACCCCGCGATCCCAATGGCGGGAGCCCCCCGAACGACCATCGACCGGATCGCCTCGACGACGTCGCGCCAGTCGGTGTACCGGTTCTCGACAAGCTCTGACGGCAGCCGGGTCTGGTCAAGAAGGATTACCGCGTCATCCTCGAGCCGCAGGATGTCGGTGGGCGCGAGACCGGCGCCCAGGTCGGTCATGTCCCCTGGCTCCATGAGGCAAGGTAACCTGTCTGCTCGTCGGTGAGCGTGTCGATCGCGACACCCAGCGAGGCCAGTTTCAGCCGCGCGATCTCCTCGTCGATTCGCCGCGGCACGGGGTGGACCGCCTTGGCAAGGATCATTCCCTCGGCGGCGATGTATTCGACCGACAGGGCCTGATTGGCGAAGCTCATGTCCATCACCGAGGCCGGATGCCCTTCGGCGGCGGCAAGGTTCAGCAGGCGCCCGTCGGCGAGCAGGAAGAGCACCCGGCCGTCGCCAAGCGCGTATTCGCGCACCATCGGGCGGACCTCACGCGATTCAGGAGCAACGGCACGAAGACCGGGGAGGTCGATCTCGACGTTGAAGTGCCCGGCGTTCGCGAGCACCGCGCCGCTGCGCATCACCGCGAAGTGCTCGCGGCGGATCACGTTGACGTCACCCGTGGCGGTGATGAACAAGTGCCCGACCTCCGCCGCGGCGGCGATCGACATCACGTCGAAACCGTCCATCACGGCCTCGAGGGCCCGCAGCGGGTCGACCTCGGTGACGATCACGTTGGCACCCATCCCGCGCAGGCGCGAGGCGACACCGCGCCCGCACCAGCCGTACCCGCAGACCACCGCCTTGGTTCCGGCGATCAGCATGTTCGTCGCCCGTAGCAGGCCATCGACCGTCGACTGGCCGGTGCCGAAACGGTTGTCGAACATGTGCTTGGTGTCGGCGTCGTTCACCGAGACCACCGGGAACCCCAGGCCCCCTTCGCGTTCGAGTGCCCGCAGGCGAATCACACCGGTCGTCGTCTCCTCTGTACCACCGATCACCCCGGCGAGCATCTCCTGCCGCGAGCCGTGCAGAACCCCGATGACATCGGCCCCGTCGTCCATCGTGATGTGGGGTGCGTGGTCGATCGCCACCCGGATGTGGTCGTAGTAGGTGGCGTCGTCTTCCCCGCGGCGGGCGAACGTGGCGACGCCGAACTCCGCGACCAGAGCGGCGGCGACGTCGTCCTGGGTCGACAGGGGGTTCGAGGCGACAAGCACCACCTCGGCGCCCGCGGCGGTCAGCGTGCGGGCGAGGTTCGCGGTCTCCGTGGTGACGTGCAGACACGCCGACACACGCAGCCCGGCAAGCGGCTTCTCACGGGCGAACCGGTCGCGGATCGCGGCGAGAACCGGCATCTCACGATCGGCCCAGCGGATCCGCTGCGCCCCGAGGGCCGCGAGCCCGAGATCGGCGACATCGTGGGCGCGGCTCACGCCGGGCCGAGCGCCTGCCCGTTGCTGGTCGCCGACAGGCCACTCTTCAACCGGCCGATCGCCTCGACCGGACCGGGATCGACGCCACGCAGAAGCCCGAGGTAGAGCGACATGTAATCGCCGAGCATGATCAGGTCGACGACACGGGCAAGCGGGGAGTTCCCGTCGGCCGTGATCTCCAGAACTCCGCCGACGGCGGGCTCGACGATCTCCCGAGTCAGCTCGAACCGGCGGCCGACTTGGCGGTGGTGGCGGGGGTCGCGCAGCATCACAAGGCGCGCCATCGGGCCGAACTCGCCCATGCCCTCGAAGCCGCAAATCTCGTTGTGATCGAGCTCGGGAAGGCTGGCCCAGTACGCCGGGGCCTTGGCGTTCTCGTTGATCTGGCACTTCCACCGCTGGGCAACCGGGCTGGTGGCCTCGGCGCCCCAGATGATCGGCACCGTGTTCAGCAGGGAATGCGCCAGCGTCTTGGCGCCGTTGTCTTCGCTCGGCACATCCGGCCCGAGCGTCGCCACCGACTCAGAGACCATGTCACGGGACTCATCGAGATCGGCACCCGCCGAGGCAATGACGCCCATCCGATCGAGCATGACGACCAGCGGAACCAGCAGGCGAAGGATCGCCGCCCGCGGCTGCAGGCCCGGCGGCAGCGGCACGATGGGGATGCCCTCGTCGGCGTAGCGCCCGGCGAGTTTTCCGCCGCTGGTGATGCCGATTGACGGCGAGCCCCGTTCAAGGGCCTGCATGCAGGCGGTGAGGGTCTCCTCGGTCTCGCCGGAGTAGCTGGAGACGATCACCAGCGTGTCGTCGGAGATCCACCCCGGCAGGTAGTAGTCGCGGACCACCCCGACCGGCACGCGCAGGCGCTCGCGAAACGCACCGGCGACGAGGTCGGCGGCGATCGCCGAACCACCCATCCCGCAAATCGCCACATTGCGGATCGCCTCGGGCTTCCAGGGAATCTCGACCGCCTCGGCGCCGGCCCGTGCGGCGTCGAACGCCGCCACCGAATTGGCCATATCGGCGACGAGGCCGATGCTGTCGAGCGCGAGCGCGTCGGGCTGATCAAGCGGTTTCGGCACGGTCACGACCCCACGGCGCCCTGAGCCGACACCATGGCGTCGGTGGGGACCGATCCGGGCCCGGTGAGGATGCAGCCCGCCGCGATTCGCGCGCCGTCGCCGATCACCATTCCGGCCTGCACACGTGCTCCTTCTGCGATCACGACGCCCTCTCCAACGATGGAATCTTCGACAACCGCCCCGCGACCGACATGCGCCCGGGCGCCAATCACGCAGCGGCCGATCGTCGCGCCGGCCTCGACGGCGCTGTCGGCTCCGAGCGTGACCGACGCGCGCACCTGCGCCGCGACATCGACCCGGGCGCCGGGGCCGCGGTACAGCCCGTCGATGATCCCCGTGGTCTCGGTTCGTACCCGCCCGGCGAGCACATCGACATTCGCCTCGAGGTACGACTCGGGGGTGCCGATGTCGCGCCAGTAGGCATTGCCCGGAAAGCCATAGAGTGCGCCGTCGGCGGCGATCAACGGAAAGATCTCACGCTCAATCGAGCACTGCACCCCGGTGGGAATCCGTGCAACGACCGAAGGCGACAGGAGATAGGTACCCGCGTTGATCAGGTACGGCTCACCCGGGATCAATTCGTCCAGCGACGGCTTCTCGAGGAAGGCCTCGACGGCGCGGTCGGGCCGCAGCCGCACCAGCCCGTAGGCCGACGGGTCGTCGACCGGGGTCAGGGCGATGGTGCCCCGCGCGCCGCTGTCGGCGTGGGCGCGCATCAGCGCCCCGAGGTCGAGATCGGTGAGGATGTCGCCATTGAGCACGAGCAGGTCGTCACCGGTCAGGGCGTCGCCCACATTGGCGATGGCGCCCGCCGTACCGAGCGGCGCGGGGTCGACCACGTAGCTCAACTGCACCCCGTAGTGGGATCCGTCGCCGAAGAAATCGCGCAGGGCATCCGGACGGTAGCCGCAGGAGAACACGATGGCGGTAACACCGTGGCGGCGAAGGTGGTCGAGCTGATGGGCCACGAACGGCCGGTCGACCAGCGACATCATCGGTTTCGGACGCGTGTCGGTGAGCGGACGCAGGCGGCGCCCCTCCCCACCGACCAGCACGACGGCCTGCATATGGATCCCCTTGTTGGCGGGAATCAGGCCGCGCCGGTGGCGCGCCCGATCCCTTCGTAGACGAAGCCCAGCGCCGTCATTGCCGCAGGGTCAAGAGCGTTGCGTCCGTCGATCATCACGGGGCGCGCCATCACGGCGGCCATCCGCTTCCAGTCGAGCGTGACGATCTGGTCCCACTCGGTCACGAGCACCGCCGCGTCGGCGCCGGCGAGAGCGGTCTCGGCGTCGGCGACGATCTCGACGCCCGCGACACGCCCACTGATGTCGACGACGACCGGGTCGTAGGCGACGACGCTGGCTCCCTCGGCAAGCAGCCGACCGGCGAGCACGAGGCTGGCGGCCTCGCGCATGTCGTCGGTCTCGGGCTTGAATGCCAACCCGAGCAGGGCAATCCGGGAGCCCTCGATCTGGCCGAGGTGCTTGCGCAGCTTGCCGACCACGCGACGCTTTTGGAGTTCGTTGACCTCGATCACCGAGGTCAGCAGTTGGAAGTGGTAGCCGGAATTACCGGCGAGCTGCTTCAAGGCGGAGACGTCTTTCGGGAAGCAGCTGCCGCCGAAACCGATGCCCGCGCGAAGGAACGCCGGGCCGATGCGCGAGTCGAGGCCCATCCCCTCGGCGACGACGCTGACGTCGGCGCCGGTCTCCTCGCAGACGTTTGCGATCTCGTTGATGAAGCTGATCTTGGTGGCGAGGAAGGCGTTGCTCGCGTACTTCACCATCTCGGCGGTCGGCACCGTCGTGCGGACAATCGGCGCGCCGAGTGGGGCGTAAAGGGCGGCGACCTGATCGCCGTGGGCATCGTCGAATGCGCCGATGACGACTCGGTCAGGGTGCGTGAAGTCGTCGAGCGCCGCGCCCTCTTTGAGGAACTCCGGGTTGCTGACGTAGCCGACCTGCGACAGGCCTCGTGCGTCGAGCTCGGCGCGCACGCGCTCACCGGTTCCGACGGGCACGGTTGACTTCATCACCAGCACGTGGCGCGCGTCGGCCCCGGTGCGCTCGAGCTCGGTCACGACGCTCATCACGCGCGAGAGGTCGGCGTCGCCCGAGTAGGTCGGCGGTGTGTCGACGGCGACGAACACGATGTCGCTGCGCTCGAGCATCCGCTCCAACGACAGCGTGTAGGTGAGGCGCTCGCGGTGCTCGGCCATCATGTCGACCAGGCCGGGCTCGTAGATCGGCGTCTGGCCGTCGTTCAGGGCGGCGATCTTCATCGGGTCGATGTCACGCAGGGTGACGTCATGGCCGAGCGAGGCCAGACACACCCCGGTGACCAGGCCGACGTACCCGGCCCCGATGACTCCGATCCGGGCCAGCGTAGTGGTCGCTGCGACGGAGGCTGCGACGGGGGCAGATTGGGTGTCGGTCATTGAGTCGAGGCGTCGGTTTCGAGAGAGATGTCAGTGGCCTTTTCGCCCTTGGGAAGGCGTGCCTTGTTGAGAGGTCTGAAGGAGTTCGCGATGGCGTGCATGGTTTCGGGATTCAGGCGTTTGTCCAGCGTGTTGGAAATCCAGTACCAGACCCCGTCGTCCTGCCACGCTTCCCGAAGCAGGTCTTTGCCATCGTAGAACGTCAGATTGCCGTTCTTGAGGGTGAGCCCGCCCCGGAGAATCGGGGGGTTCTTCATCTCCGTCACCATGATTCCCCAATACCCGTAGAGCCCCCGTTCCTGCGGGAGCTGGAAGACCATCTTGATCGCATGTGGATCGTTGCCGTCGGCTTGAATTCGATACGGCCGGTAGATCTTCAGACTCGATCCGGTCGCCAGCTTGGTCGGGGCGCGGAGGTTCATACCGGTCGCCTTACGGGCTCTTCGCGTAATCGGCACCAACTGCGTGGTGCTGATCGTCTCCGCAACAACGGGGGCGGCCGGAGGCGCGGGAGGCGCGAGATAAAGAGAGTCGACGAACTCCTTGCCGACCGTCAGGACAACGGTGTTCGCGCCCGGTGCTGTCCCGAGAGGAGAAACGCCTGTCTTCGGCCCGACCAGTTTCTGCAGTTGGGCGGCGGCGGCCGAGGCACCCGGGGCGTAGCGGACCGTGCTGGTCGCGTACTCGAGTGTGTCGGCGTTGCCTGCCGCGGCGGCCCGGTATCCCTTTGCACGAAGCAGCGTCGCCATGTCTTCGGCGGCCAGGGTGCGACCGCTGCCGTTGAGCACTCGCACCTGCACGGAGCTCGGGTCGACCTTCTTCGTCTGCGTGGCGCCGATGAACTCGGGGTTCTGCCATGCGGCGACCTTCTCCTGAACCTCAGCCAAGTTGACGAAGTTGACGTCGGCATCGCCCGACTTGCCGGGGTCGCCCTGAATGCGCACGCGGTTGATGCGGTCGTCCGGTGTCTGCAACGCGATCCGCGCGACCTCGATCAGGTCTCCGTTTGAGAGGTCCGTGTCGACGCTTTCACCAAGAATGCGCAGGAAGGAGGGCGCCGCGAGGAAGTTGCCGATCTTGTTGGTGCGCCGCTTGAGCTCTGACAGAAACAGCTGCTGCCGGACGATCCGTGAGAAATCGGAGTCGGTATGGCGGTAGCGCACATAGTCGAGAGCGTCGAAGCCGCTGAGGAGCTGGTAGCCCGCCTCGACGTTGATCTGCTCGTACTTATCTGACCCCGAGTTGTCGTTGAAGTACTTGCGGTCGACGTCGATGTAGACCCCGCCAACCTCGTTGACCAGCTTCTCGAACCCCTTGAAGTCAACAAGCAGCTGGTTGTTGGGGCGCTGACCGGTGAGATTGGCAACCGTGTCGAGGACAAGTTCCGGCCCCCCGGAGGCGTACGCGGAGTTGATTCTTCCTTGCCCCACCCCGGGGATCTGGACGAACAGGTCGCGGGCGAAGCTCAGCATCGACACGTAGTTCTGACGGCTATCGATCCGCACCATGATCATCGAGTCGCTATTACCAAAAGCCTTGCCCTCCTCGGGGCGACGATCTGTTCCGATCAAAAGGATGGTGCGCGGCTCGCCGTTGATGTACTTCGCGGTCTTCTTGCTGGCCTTCTTCACCACCTCGTTGCTCGTCGCCTTCCCGAGGGTCGTGTCGACGAATGAGTAGGCACCCCATGCGGTAGCGCAGAGGATCCCGATGATTCCCCACGCGGCGAAGCCCAGCAGCAGCGGCCAGCGCCTCTTTCTGGGTGGCAGCTGGTAGTAGCGCGCCGCGCGGTGAGGTTCTTGGGGATCGGGTGTCGTCACACGGCCGCCGTGGGCTTGGGGGCGCGGCTTCCAACGCAGCGCACGAAGTCGACCAGCGCCCGCCGGTAGGGGCCAAGGCTGGCGATCTCCACGTACTCGTCGGGCCCATGATGACCTGCGCCCACCGGCCCGAACTCGACGGCCGGCACACCGACCTCCAAGAAGGGGATCGCGTCAGACGACCCGTCGCGCCCGACCATCCGGGCACCGGGAGCATGGCGGCGCGCGGCTTCCAAGAGCAGTCCGGCGAGTGGCTCATCGGCGGCAACCACCGCGGCGGGGCGCTCGATCAGCACCTCGATCGCGACCTCGTCGTCGAGCGACGACACCTGCCGCAGGACCTCGCGTGGGCACTGCTCAGGCAAGAACCGGATGTCCACATCGACTCGACAACTGTCAGGAACCATGTTCAAGGCGTCGCCCGCCTGGATCCGCCCGAGGTTCACCGACGGACGTTCGAGCAGGTCTGAGCGCGCGGAGATGAACGGAAGGGTTTCGATCTGGCGGTAGTGTTCGACCGCGCGCAGCACGGCGTTGTCTCCGAGCCACGGAGTCGAGCCGTGGGCCGCGCGCCCGGGCACGGTCATCGACAGCATCAGCACACCCTTTGCCTGGATGCCCACATGCATGTCGGTTGGCTCGCCGCAGATCACAAAATCAGCCCGCAGCCCATCACGCACGAGGATCTCCGAACAATTCGCCCCCGGTGTAGCGCGTTCCTCGTCGGGGACGATCACCAGGTCGACCTCGACCCCCTCCAAGGGCTCCTCGGCGAGGTCGGCCACCGCGAGCAGCATGCACGCCATCGCGGCCTTCATGTCGTAGGCGCCGCGTCCGTAGAGGTACCCGCCACGCTGCTCGGGAAGGAACTGCTCAGGCCGCCCGGGTACGACATCGAGGTGACCGTTGAGCACGACGCGCAGCGGCCCGTCGCCGACAGACGCCCGCAAGCAGCGCCGGTCGCCGACGACGACGTCACGCACCGGAACCCCATGCCCCGCCAGCCAGCGGGCGACGAAGTCGAATGCATCGTCGAGGCCGGGAGACTCGGAGGTATCGAATGCAATGAGCTGCTGCGCAAGGTTTGCCTCGTCCACCGGGGCAGGATACCCCAGCCCAGGCGCCGGTCGGGTAGGCCAGGTCTGGACCCGCGGGTAGCGCGTATCCGCACCGCACAAATACGCTCCGTGGCGCCGATGAATCGCACTCGCCCCGCCGTGAACGGATGACCACCGACGAGGAGCTGCGGGCCCTCAGTGACGTGATCGCCACTTCGCTTGCCCTCCGGCGCGGAGATTCGGTCCTCGTGAGCGGTTGCGGGTCGGGGCACCACGCGCTTGCCGTCGCCGATCAGGTTGGACCCAACGGACACGTGCTCGGGGTCGACCACCGACCAGCGCGGATTGCCGATGCCCGGCGTCGGGGTGCGGCGGTCCCGCACGCGCGATTCATCGCCGCCGAACCCGGCCGGCTCGGCCTCGCACCCCAGAGCTTCGACCGCGGGCTGCTCGACTCGGGCACTGCCGATCTCGATGACCCAGCAACGGCCATCGCCGAGGCCATCGCGGCCGTACAAATTGGCGGGTTCGTCGTCGGAGGTGCCCCCGATTGGGCAACACTCACCCTCAACATGAGCAATATACCCTTGGCTCATCGTTTGGCCGCGGCCATTGATCGGGGCCCGGGCTCCCCTCGCCTGGGTAGCACTCTCGCAGGGCTTTTCATGGAGGCCGGGCTCACCGTCACCTCTCAGACGGCGCTCTCGGTCGGCGCGCATTCGTGGGAGAGCCTCGTCCTCATCTCCGACCTTCCCTCGCGCATCGGGCGAGCCGTTTCTGACGGCGACCTCGACCTCGCCGACGCCGACGCCCTGCTCACCGGGCTCGAAACCGCCGCTTCAACCGGAGAAATTCTCGCGACCCTCACCACCACCATCGTCACCGGACGACGCGTGTAGCGAGATCCTGGCGAAGGCCAGTGCTCACCCCATCCGCTCCACCAGCGCAGAGATCGGCGCTCATCCCATCCGCTCCGCCTACGCATAGATCGGTGCCAGGCACCGATCTATGCGCGATCCCGGCCCAGCAGATCACGGGCGCACAGCTTGGTGCCTGGCACCAAGCTGTGCGCTGCACACTCCCCGTGCACCGCGGCTCATTGCGGTATTGCGCGTTATTCTGCGGTCGATGGTCAGGTCGGGATCAGATCTACTGGGCGAGGAACGTCGCGGGCTGATCGTGCACCTGCTTGCCGCCGACGGGAGAGTCCGCGCGTCAGACCTCGCACGGCGCCTGGGGGTGTCCCTCGACACGGTGCGCCGCGATCTGCAGGATCTCGCCGAAGTCGGCGCGTTACGCCGCGTGCATGGGGGCGCGTTGCCGTCATCTCCGCCGTGGCCGGTGGATATCTCCACACGGCTCGGGGACGACATCGACGCCACGTCGGCAATCGCAGCGGTCGCCGTGGAGCTCGTGGGAACCGGCAAGCTCATCGCCCTGGGTGAGGGAACGACCATGCTCGAATTCGCCCGGCAGCTCCCGCGAGATCTCGAGGCGACGGTGATCGTCACCAGCCCTCAGATCGCCTCCAAGCTGTCCGATCACCCACGCCTGAGCGTTGACATGGTCGGTGGGCGTCTGCACCGCGAGACCCGCAGTGTGGTCGGCGTCGAAGCCGTCGACACCCTGCGCACGGTACGTGCCGACGTATGCATTCTTGCCGATTACAGCCTGCACCCCTCGGTCGGGATCACCCTGCGCCACCGCGAGGAGGCCGCGGTCGTGTGCGCGATGCTGGAGGGCGCGGGGCGGGTCATCGCCCTCGCAACAGCCCCAAAGCACGGATCGGTCGCCGCATACCCGGTGGCCTCCATGGAGCGCATCGACACGCTCGTCACCGATGCGTCGGACGTTGCGGCGGCCGAGTACCGCACGCTCGGCATCGAGGTGCTGCACAGATGACCGCTGCCCGGCACGCGCGCGTCGCCGTCACGGCCATCTTTTTTCTCAACGGGGCGATCTTCGGATCGTGGGCGGCACGCATCCCGGCCATCCGAGATCGCCTTTCCCTTTCGAACGGGGAGCTCGGGATCGCCCTGGCATCCATCGCATGTGGCGCGGTTCTCGCGATGCCGATCGCAGGCGCCTTCGCCGCACGAGCGGGAAGCCGTCGCTGCACCCAGGTCACATTCGCGCTGACCTGTTTGGCCACCGCCATCGTGGCACTGGCACCCTCCCTCGTGGCGCTCTGCGCGCTGGGGTTCTGCCTGGGGGCCAGCTTCGGTTCGCTTGATGTCGCGATGAATGCCCACGGCGTCGCGGTGGAACACCGCTATGCACGCCCCGTTCTCTCCGGCTTTCACGCCGCGTTCTCTGCCGGAGGGCTGGCCGGTGCGGCACTGGGTGCGTTGGCCGCGCACGCCGAATTTGACGTGAGGATGCACTTTGCGCTCGTTGCCCTCGTCGCCGCCGTGGTCGGCATGTCCTGGTCGCGGCGACTCCTGCCCGGGCAGGACGACATCGCCCGTCGTAGCGATCCGCTGTTCGTGCGCCCGCCGCGCCAGTTGTGGGCTCTCGGGGCACTTGCGTTTGCGTGCCTGCTGATCGAAGGCGCGGCCGCCGATTGGAGCGGCGTCTACCTGAAGGACGAACTGGACACGACGGCCGCAACGGCAGCACTGGGCTTCACGGCATTCAGCGTGACCATGACGCTGGTTCGCGTGTACGGCGACCGCATCGTCGCGCGACTCGGCCCTGTAGTGGTCGTGCGGACCGGGGGCGCCGTCGCGGCGCTGGGTTTCGGCGCGGCCCTGCTCATCGCGCAGCCCGCGACCGCGATGATCGGGTTCGCGTGCCTCGGTGCCGGAATGGCATCGATCGTGCCGATCGTGTTTCGGGCCGCAGGGCAGGTGCCGGGGGTGGCTGCCGGCATCGGCCTGGCCGCGGTGTCGAGCACCGGCTACCTCGGCTTCCTGGCAGGGCCGCCGATGATCGGAGCCCTCGCCGAGCTGATCGGCCTTCGCGCCGCGCTCGGGGCGATCGTCGCGCTTGGCATCGCCGTCTTCGTGCTTGCCCCAACCGCGAGAGAACGCGTCGAGGTCACGCCCACCGCTCGGGCCGTGTCGGCATGACCGTCGGGAAGGAGAGAGTATGCCCAGCCTCAAACGGCCAATCCGGTGAGCAGCGAGACCCACGTGACGAGATCGGAGAGATCTTCGTGGCCCCGCCTCAATACCCCCGACGCCGTGTCGCGCGGCTGAGCGTTGACTGAGCCTGTTGTCGGCGACGCATCTTGCAGGTCAGTCAATCCGTCGGCGCAGTGAAACCGGCGGGCGATGGCCGCCTACTGCGTCAGCTCGACGCGCTCGCGCGTGACCTGAGCGCGCCGCTAGTAGCCGAGCGAGACGGGCGCCGTCGTCGGCGTCTCAGCTCTTTGTTCTTGCGTCCCGGGCACCGGGCCTCTCTGGGAACGTCGCGCGGCCGCCGTCGATCTCGGGGACGCGGTGGGTGAGGCTCCATCCGCCCCACGAAGCGAGAAGGGTCGCGCAGATCGCCAGGCTGATGCGGATGCCAACGACGTCGGCGACGGCGCCCGCAGCGACCGAACCGATCGCGATTGGGCCGATCACCGCGAGCTGGTAGAGCCCCAGCATCCGACCCACCATGCCCGACGGGGACCGCAACTGAACCGCAGTGTTGGTCGCGGAAAACAGCCAGATCCAGAACGCGCCGCAAAATCCCATCGCCGCGAGAGCGAGCGGCAGGTTCGGTGCCACGGAGAGCGCGAGCATCCCCACCGCAACGAGCGTCGTGGCCAGCGGCAGCGCCGATCCACGCGCGAGGCCGCGGGTCGTCATTCGCTCCAGCAGCCACGCGCCGACAAGCGCGCCCCCACCCATTGCGCCAAGCAGCAGACCCAGGCCCCGCGGCCCGGCATCGAGAAGATCGGCGACGACCGGTGCCAGCTCCTGAACGGGGGCTGCGAAAGTCGTGAAGATGGCCATCCCCACCAGTAAGCGCCGAATGCCCGGGTCGACCCACGCGAATTGCAGCGCTACCCGCATACCGACCCTCTCAGGTCGGTGCCCGGCGTCGCGCGGCCTCACGACCATCAACGCCACGATGAGCGCGATGAACGAGAAGGCGTTGATCCCAAAGCACCACGTCGGCCCCGCGACGTCGAACAGGAACCCGCCGATGGCCGGTCCGGCGAGTCGCGCGACGTTGATTCCGGCCGCGTTCAGCGAGACGGCCTGCGACAGCATCCCCTTGGGAGCAAGCGCCGGGATCAACGCCAGCATCGCCGGCAGCCCGAGCGCGAATCCGATGCCGAGTAGGAAAGTCAGGGTGTAGATCACCGGCACTGTCAGCACGTCACGAGCGCTCGCCACAGTCATCCCGAGGCCGGCGACCCCTTGAAGCGCGAACGTCCACATGCCGATGCGGCGGCGGTTGAAGCGATCGGCGAGCTGACCACCGTAGGTCGACAGGAGAAACGCCGGCCCGCGCGCGACGAGCGCCACGGCCCCGACGGCCGCCGGAGAACCGGTCATCTGAAGCACGAGCCAGCCGGCCGCGACCACCTGCAGCCACGAACCGCAGTTCGACAGGAGGCTGGCGATCCAGACGCGACGGAAGTCGCGAAACTTCAGAACCCCCGGCACCACGGCCATCAGCGGCTGCGGTGCTCCGCCAGCATCTCCCCGGTTTGCACACGCCACAGCGCCGCGTAGAGCCCGCCCTCGATGGCGATCAGATCCTCATGGGTTCCCGATTCGCGCACCGTGCCGGCCTCGAGGACGTGGATGCGGTCGGCGCCGCGCACCGTCGACAGGCGATGCGCGATCACCAGCGTCGTGCGGCCGGTGGAGACCACGTCGAGCGATCTCTGGATCGCCGCTTCGGTCTCGTTGTCGACGGCCGAGGTGGCCTCATCGAGCACGAGGATCGCCGGATCGCGAAGGATTGCCCGGGCGATCGACAGACGTTGACGCTGCCCGCCCGAAAGTTTCTGGCCGCGTTCGCCGACGAGCGTGTCGTAGCCGTGATCGAGCGCCGAGACGAACTCATGGGCTTCGGCGAGCTCTGCGGCCCGGACGATGTCTTCGGGTGAGGCGTCCGGACGGCCGTAGGCGATGTTCTCTGCGACGGTGCCGTCGAACAGGAATACGTCTTGGCTGACGAAGCCCATCGCGCCGCGGAGTTCCCCGAAGGTCAGCTCACGGACGTCGATGGCATCGACGGTCACGGTGCCGCCCGTTGGTTCGTAGAGGCGCAGCAGGAGCTTCACAAGGGTGCTCTTGCCGGAGCCCGTGAGCCCGACGACGGCGTGGGTCTCCCCTGCTGGGATATCGATATCGAGCCCCGAGAGCACCTCGGGACCACTCGCGTAGCGAAAGCGGACGTCGGCGAACTGCACCGCACCTCGGACAGGGCGCGGCAGCGCCCTTGCGCCGGGGGCGACCGTCGTCTCGACGGCGAGCAGGTCGAGGATCCGACGGGTCGACGCCATCGCCCTCTGGTAGAGGTCGAAGGTTTCGCCAAGGCGGGTCAGCGGCCACAACAGCCGTTGCGTCATGAAGACGAGCACCGAGTAGAGGCCGACTTCCAGGGAACCGTTGAGAGCGGCCCGTCCGCCGATCAGCAGCGTGCATGTGAAGCCGATGAGGATCGCGATGCGGATCAGCGGGACGAACGCCGACGAGAACCGGATCGCCTCCCGATTGGCCTCGCGGTAGGCGTTCGATTCACCCTCGATGCGGGCGGTCTCACGATCCTCGGCCGTGAAGGCCTTGATCGTCGCGATGCCGCCCAGGTTGTTGTTGAGCACGCCGGCGAGGTTGCCGACCCGGGCCCGAACTCGCGTGTAGAGCGGTTCGAGACGGCGCTGGTAGAGGAACGACCCCCAGAGGATCACCGGAATCGGCAAGAAGGCGACCAGCGCCAGCAGCGGCGAGATCACGAGGAACACGATTCCGACGAGGATTACGTTGAGCAGTGTCGCGATGATCGCACTCGCGCCGGTGTCGAGGAAACGTTCGAGCTGGTTGACGTCGTCGTTCAACACCGACATCAGGCCGCCGGTGCTCTGATCCTCGAAGTAGGCGAGCTCGAGGTTCTGGACGTGGGCGTATGCGTCGAGCCGCGCGTCGTGCTGAACGGTTTGAGCGAGGTTGCGCCATGTGATCGACGCGCCGTACTCGGTGGCCGATTCCAGCAGCCAGACGACGACGTTGAGTGCTGCCAGGAACAGCAGCTGATTCCAGCGGTCTTCGATGCCAAGCCACTGCGCGACGAACGAGTCGCCCTCACGCACAACGACGTCGACGGCAAACCCGATCAACAACTCCGGCGCGACATCAAAGGTCTTGTTCAGCGCCGAGAAGGTCGCGGCGAGCCACACCCGACCGCGGTGGCGCGCCGCGTAACGCCAGAGCCGACCGAGAGGCGCGGAGTCGTCGTTTGTGGTCGTCGGCGCGTGCGTCATCGGGCTCGCCAGGCTACAGGCCGTCGCCGGCAGATCGGGGATAACACACGCGGGGCACGGGATGACAAATGGCCCACGCCTTTTCGCACGCCCTTGCACTTCATGTTCGGCGACCCTAATAATGCCGCGAACCCAACGGAAGGAAGCACCGGAAGTGAGGCGAGGCAACCTCTGGAGTCGCGCGCGGATCGTCGTCGCGACCGCCGGCATCGCCTGGGCCCCGCTGGTTCTGGGCGCCTGCGGCGACGACGGTGCGTCCGTGTCGCGAACCGCTGTGATCGCCCACTACGCCGCAGGAGTGCACGCGTCCTACTCGGCAAGCCTGGCCTCGGCGACGACGATGGACGCCGCGATCGATGCCTTTGTCGCCGCCCCGACGCCCGCAGCCATGAAGGCCGCCAAGGATGCGTGGCGTGCCGCGCGCGACGATTACGGCCTCACGGAGGTTTTCCGTTTCTACGGCGGTCCGATCGACGACGAGACGACCGGCACCGAGGGTCAGATCAATGCCTGGCCCATGGACGAGGCCTACGTCGACTACGTCGCGGGCAGCCCCGGCGCGGGACTCGTGAACACACCGGCGGCTCTACCCACAATCTCCGGCGCGACTCTTGCGACCCTGAACGAGAAGGGGGGCGAGACCAACATCGCCACCGGCTGGCACGCGATCGAGTTCCTGCTGTGGGGACAGGATCTCAGCCCCAACGGGCCGGGAACGCGTCCGGTCAGCGACTACACAAACGCGCCGAACGCGAAACGACGGGCCGCCTATCTCACCGCGACAAGCGACCTGTTGATGTCCGATCTCACCGACCTCGTCGCTGCCTGGGCCCCCGACGACCCGAAGAACTACCGCGCGACGTTCACTGCGCTTCCCGAGAACGACGCGCTTCGCGACATCATCGTCGGCATGGGCGAACTCAGCCGTGGCGAGCTTGCCGGCCAGCGCATGAACGTCGCCTACAGCGAGCGCTCGCAAGAGGATGAGCACTCGTGCTTTTCCGACAACACCACCGCCGATTTCGTCGCGAACGCAACGGGTGTGCAGATGGTCTATACCGGCGCGTATCCGGGGGTCGAGGGGCCGGGAATCTCCGCGATCGTCGCCAAGGCCGATGCCGACCTCGACGCCAAGATCGTGGCCGGGCTCGCGACCTCCGTGGCCAACGCCACGGAGGTCCCCGCGCCGTTCGACCGGCTGGTACGCGACGGTCTGCCCGACAGCGATCCGGGTCGTAAGGCCGTTTTGGCGACGATCGTAAGCCTCGAAGACCAGGGCGACCTGATGGTCGATGCGGGTACCGCGCTCGGGGTCACGGTGGTTCTTTCGTGACGCGACGAACCATCGTTGCCCTGGCCACAGGCATCGCGACCGCAGCCGCGGCAGGGACGCTCATCGTCGGCCGCGACGGCGGCACCGATGTTCCTGCGGAACTCCTTGTCTCGGCCTCAGGAGGCGCGTTGACCACCGACGGCCGAACCAAGGACGCATTCGGCAGGTCGGCCCCGACCCTCGACCGCAACGGCCGACGCCGCTTCGAGATCGGCAACAGCTTCTTTACCCAGAACTGGGTCACCGCGCCGGCCTCGACCTCCGACCGCGACGGTCTCGGGCCGTTCTTCAACGCGCAGAGCTGTGCCTCGTGCCATGTCCGCGACGGCCGCGCGCAGCCCCCAACGAGCCCGTCGGACCCTCAGCGCGGCCTGCTGCTGCGCCTCTCGGTGCCGAACGGCGCAGGCGGCGAGAAAGACCACCCCGCCTACGGTGGCCAGCTGCATGACCGCTCGATCCTCGGAGTTCCCGCCGAGGGGCAGATCGCCATCACCACGACCCCGATCATCGGTGAGTACGGCGATGGAACCCCCTTCACGCTGTCGAGGCCCCGCTATCGAATCGCCGATCCCGCCTACGGCCCGGCGGGACGTAACATCAAGATCTCCCCCCGAATCGCCCAACAAGTCGTCGGCATGGGCCTACTCGAGGCGATCCCCGCCGCGAGGATCACCGCGGCGGCCGACCCCGACGACGTGAACGACGACGGGATTTCGGGTCGCGTCAACCGGGTCACCGACATGCGAACCGGGAAGAGGGTTCTCGGGCGGTTCGGCTGGAAGGCCAACGTCGGTTCGGTCGATGATCAGGTGGCTTCCGCCTTTCGCGGCGACATCGGGATCACATCCTCTCGAGCACCGGAGCAGCCCTGCACGACGAGCCAATCGGCATGTCGACACGCCCGGTCGGGCGGAGCCCCCGAGGTCGATGACCAGATCATCGCGACGGTCGGCTTCTATGTCTCGACGCTCGCGGTGCCCGGTCGGCGGGCCATCGACGACCACGTGCGGCGCGGGGCGCGGGTCTTCGCCGAGGCGGGCTGCGGCGGTTGCCATACTCCCGCGCAACACACCGGCGAGGCCGAGAACCCCGCGATTTCCCCTCAGACTATCTATCCATTCTCCGACCTCTTGGTGCACGATATGGGATCTTTTTTGGCAGATGGCCGCGCTGACGGCCAGGCAAGCGGCACCGAGTGGCGGACGCCGCCGCTGTGGGGCATCGGCAACATCGAACCGATCAACGGCCACACCCGCTTCCTACATGACGGCAGGGCACGCGACCTGTCGGAGGCGGTCCTCTGGCATGCCGGCGAGGCGCAGAACTCCCGCGAGGTCTTCCGACTCGCCCCGGCCGACGACCGCGCAGCCCTCATCGCATTCCTGAGGTCCATGTGAGACGGGGCGCGGCTCTTGCGGCGCTGGTGCTTGTACCCGCCGCGTTGGTGGGTTGCTCGAGCGACGGCGATGACCCACGAACTCCGGCGATCGAGAACGTCGCAAGCCGCGTCATCGTGCCCGCCTACGAGGACGCCGCGACATCGAGTACAGCACTTGCGGCGGCGACAAACGCGTTCTGTGCCCAGCCGAGCCCATCATCGCTCGCCAAGGCCCGCGTGGCGTGGCGAACCTCACGACAGGCGTGGGCGCGCACCGAGCCCTTCGGTTTCGGGCCGGCGGCAAAGCGACGCAGCGAGAGCTTCATCTCCGCCCCCGCCGATCCAGGGCGCATCGCCCAACTACTTGGCGCCACAACCCCCATCACGGCGACATCGCTGAGCGCGTCGGCGAGTTCGGTGCGCGGCTTCGGCGCCATCGAGGTCGTGCTCTTCGCCAGCGCCGCACCGGCCGCGATCGCCACCTCGCGGGGATGCGCCTACCTCTCCTCGGCGACATCGGCCGTGACCGACGACATCACCCAGCTGCGCGACGATTGGACGAAGGATCGCGACGGCGGTGAGCCGCCCTTCGCCGTAGACCTCGCGACCGAGGAAAAGCCGAAGGATGCCGTCGACTTGATCGTTGGTCGCAATATTTCGATCATGGAGCGCCTCGTCGATCGCCAACTCGACCCCGCCAGAGGCCTCGAAAACCGCGCCCAGCGCGCCCGGACACTCGGCGAGGGCCCGGCAGGCAATCAGGCCGCGGTGATCAGCCAACAGCTCGCAGCGGTCCGCTCGGCCTACACGTCCGAAGATGGCGCGAGCCTTGGCGATCTTTTCCCCGAGGCGGCATCAGACGTGCGGCAGCGCCTGCTCGACGACCTGGATGCGGCGATCACGCGCGCCCAGAAGGTGAAGGGCGCCCTGGCGGCCGATCCCGTCGCGTTGACCGAGCTCTACGAAGCGAGCGAAAAGGCAGAGGTCACGTTGACCACCGAAGTCGTCAGCGCGCTCGACATCACCGTCGGCTTCAGCGACAGCGACGGTGACGGCGGCTGAGCACGCCCGGCGGGTCCGGGCCGCCGCACGGCGGCCCGTCGACTCGGCCTCGGCGGTGGCGTTTCGCGTTCTGTTCGGGGCGATGGTCGCGGTGGCGGCCGCACGATTCCTCATCAACGGCTGGGTCGCGCCGCTCTACCTCGAGCCCCGCTTTCACTTCACCTATCTCGGCTTCGGCTGGGTGCATCCCTGGCCCGGCGCGGGTATGTACCTCCATTTCTCCGCCATCGTCGTGCTCGGCATGGCCGTGGCGTTCGGTTTCCGCTACCGCCGTGCCGCGATGCTGCTGTTCATCGCTTTCACCTACGTCGAGTTGCTTGACCGCACCTGGTACCTGAACCACTACTACTGGGTCAGCGTGGTGTGTTTGGCCCTCGTCTTTCTGCCTCTTCATCGTGGCACGCGGACCGTGCCGGCCTGGGTCGTGTGGAGCCTGCGTGGCCTGGTGGGCATGGTCTATGTGTTCGCCGCGATCGCGAAGCTCAACCCCGACTGGCTACTGCGCGGCATGCCCCTTGCCCTATGGCTGCCGCAGGATGCCGACCTGCCCATCATCGGGCCGCTGGTCGCCTCGCCCTCCGTGCCGCTGATCGCCAGTTGGGCGACCGTCGCCTTCGAGTTGGCCGTGGTCCCCCTGCTGCTCATCGGCCGCACGCGTGCGGTGACCTATGCCGTGGCGGTGGTCTTCCACGTCGGGACGTGGATCGTCCTACCCGAAATCGGCATGTTCCCGATGATCATGATGGCCTCGGCTCTGGTCTTCTTCGCTCCTTCATGGCCACGCGACGTCGCCGCGCGTCTGCGGTTGACGTTTCGGGCCCGGGCCGAGGTCACCCGCCGGCCCGGTTTCGTCGACCGGATCGCTCCGGCCGCGGTGGCCGTGATGGCATTCTCGATGGTGGTTCTTCCGCTGCGCCATCTGGCCTACGCCGGCGATGTGCGCTGGACTGACGAGGGCTACCGCCTGTCGTGGCGGGTGATGCTCACCGAGAAAGTCGGTCTGGCCCGCTTCGAGGTGGTCGATACGGCGGGAACCCGGCATGCCGTGAACGTGGACGACTATCTGACCGCACCCCAGAAGCGGGCGATGGCCTTCCAACCGGACATGATCCTTGACGTCGCACACCTGATCCGCGACGACTACCGATCGCGGGGAATGGGCGATGTCGCGGTCTACGCCGACGTCATGGTGTCGATGAACGGCCGGCCCGCCCGCCGGCTCGTTGACCCGAACGTCGACCTCGCCGCCGTCGCGGCAGACTTGGGCCCGAAGGCCTGGGTGCTGCGCTCCTAGGACCGCCCTCTGTCGCGGCCGAGGCGCGTGAGGAGGATGACGGGAACGATCCCGACGAGAACGATCGCGAGCGCCGGCACGGCCGCGGCGTCGTAGCGGGCGTCGCTGGTCGCCTGCCAGACGCCGATCGCGAGGGTGTCCCAGCCGAACGGCCGCAGCAGCGCCGTGATCGGCAGCTCTTTCAGGACGTCGACGAACACCAAAAGAAACGCCGCGGCGATACCGGGCTGCAGGAGGGGCAGGTGAACCCGAACGAGCGCCCGCACCCCCGTCACCCCGAGGCTCTCGGCAGCCTCGTCGAGCCGCGACGGAATCCGCTGCATATGTGCCTCGCTCGCGTTGAGGGCGACCGAGAGGAACCGCACGAGGTAAGCGAGAATCAGCCCGAGGGCGGTACCGGTGAAAACGAGCTGCGGCTCGGAGCCGAGCGAACGGCCGAGATCGAGCAATCGGTCGTCGGTCCACTCGTAGACGCCGATCACCGCAACACCGACAACGGCGCCGGGAAGGGCGTAGCCCGAGCCCGCGATACGCGCCGCAATGCGCATTGCCCGCGTCGGCCGTGTTCGAACCGCATAGGCCACGACGGTTCCGACCACGCAGGCGAAAGTCGCCGCGACGCCCGCAAGGATGAGGCTGGCGACCGCAGGCTCGGCGTAGCGCGACACACCCTCGTCGGCGAAGGTCTGCGCCGCCCAGACGACCAGTTGGGCTCCTGGTCCGACAACGACCAGCATGAGAAGCGTTACGGGAAGCGCGATCGCGGGCAGGGCCGCCATCCCCCGCAACCGGGGTCGAGAGGTCTCGGTGCCACGCCGCAGTGACTGATCGAAGCGCCGGTTGCCGCGCCCGAAGCGCTCACCGGCAAGGAGCAGGATGGCGAAGAGGAAAAGAAGACTCGCCAACTGGGTGCCTCCGCGGCGATCGAACTCCCCGTACCAGGTGCGGTAGACGGCCTCGGTGAGCGTCGGGACACGCAACAGGTTGACAGTGCCGAAATCGGCAAGCGCCTCCATGACCGCCAGGGCCACCCCGGCGATGATCGCCGGTCGCGAGGCCGGCACCGCAACCCGAAGGATCGCCTTTCCTCGCGAGAGCCCGAGGCTCTGGGCCACCTCGAGCTCGCTGCGTGATTGACCGGCGAGGGAGCTTCTCGCGAGCAGGTAGACATACGGATAGAGCACCAGTGAGAGCACGAGGATCGCCCCGGGAAGCGATCGGATCGCCTCGCCGCCGAAGATGTCGCGGGCAACCGAAGGCAGGGCGCCCGATCCATCCCACTGGCGCAGGACGACGAAGGTCAGGACGTAACCGGGAACGGCGAGCGGTAGTACGAGCGCCCACTCGAGTACTCGTCGCCCCGGGAAGTCGTAGAAGACGACCAGTATCGCGAGGCTGGTTCCCAGTGCGCAGGTGACGACACCGACCCCGACCCCGAGCAGGACGGTGTTGAGGAGGGCCTCGGGAAGGATGGTGTCCCAGAGACGCGCCCACGTATCGGTGGCCGGATGCGCGAGCCCAGCCAGCAGGGCGAGGATGGGAACCGAGACGAGCGCCGCCGCAACGACAGCGATCGTGGCGGTGACCGGCGATGCCGGGCGCACCGGGCCAGCGCTCATGCGTGCGTTGGGCTGGCTACTTCCATCCCACTGCGTTCATCAGGCGCACGGCCCGCGCCTGGAAGCGGCCGGCGTTCACCAGAGGAGCCCGGTCGGCACGAAACCGGCCCCATGCGGCGATCCACTCGGCCTCGGCGACACCCTCTCTGACCGGGTACTCGCTGTTTCCCTCGGCGATGAGGCCCTGCGCCTCAGGGGTCAGCAGGTACTCCATCAACTTCACCGCCTCGGGTCGATGGTGGGCGTATTTAGTGAGCGCGACGCCGGAGACGTTCACATGCGTGCCCGACCCGACCTGCTCGACCCACACCGGCGCCACGGGGAAGCTGGGGTCGTCGCGGAGCGCGTTGCCGAGGTAGTAGGTGTTGGTCAGGCCGACATCACACGTTCCCTGAGCGATGGCCTGCAGCACCTCGGCGTCCGAGCCGCGGATGGTGGGCGAGTTGGCCATCCACCTCGTCAGCATCTCGCGCACCGCCGACTCGCCGCGCTCGGCGAGCAACGACGCGACGAGCGACTGGTTGTAGATGTTGTTAGAGGTCCGAAGGCACAGCCGGCCCTTCCAACGGGGGTCGCCGAGAGCCGCGTACGTCGTGGGAGCTTGCGCCTCGGGGACGCGTGCGGTCGAGCGCATGACCGTACGCGCACGCCGGGAGATCGCAAACCAGCGGTTCTCGGGATCGCGCAGGTTCACCGGCACCTGCCGTTCGAGAACAGGGCTCGCGACCGGCGCGAGCAGGTTCAGCTCTGTTGCACGCCAGAGGAAACCGGCGTCCGTGGAGATCAATACGTCCGCGGTGGTGCGTTCGCCTTCGGCCGCGATCCGATCGACGAGGGCGGCCGGTTCGCCACCGAGGATCTCCACGCGGATACCGGTCTCCTCAGTGAAGCGGCTGAAAACCTCTTCGGTGCCGTAGTGCGAGCGCGCCGAATATACGTTGACGACCGGTCCGTCGCTGCCGCGCCCGAATGCCATCCACCCGAGCCCGGCGAAAAGCGCCACCACGACCACGCCGACTCCGGTCCATCGCATGACGCGGTTCGTCATCAGTCGGCGACGGTGGCGAAACCACGCGGCGTGTCGTACACACGCACCCGGACGGCTGCACCGATGGCGACCGCCTCGGTCGACGGGCGCTGCGACACCAGCTCCGAGCCATCCGCGAGGCGGATTCGGTACAGAATGTCGTGTCCGCGGAACTCACGGGAGACGATGCGGGCCTCGCCGCAGGCGTCACAAAGAGGCTCGACGAGTTCCGGACGAACCAGAAGATGCCCGCCGTCGGTATCTCGTAGCGGGCACGCGATCCCGCAGACGGTGAGCAGGTCGTGCGCCTGGGCGGCCGGCAGGAAGTTCGCGTCGCCGAGAAATGAGGCGGCCCAGCGCGAGGTCGGGGCGTAGTAGAGGTCTTCGGCGGTTCCGGTCTGCTCGATTCGGCCATCGCGCATCAGCACGATCCGATCGGCGAGCGAGAACGCCTCCTCGATCTCGTGGGTGACGAGCACGACCGTCACGCCCTCCGTCCTCAGGGCTGCCATCACCTCGGTGCGCAGCTCGCTGCGCAGCTGGGCGTCGATGGTGTTCCACGGCTCGTCGAGAAGCACGACGCGGGGCCGGGTGGCCAACGCCCGGGCGACGGCCACCCGCTGCTGCTGGCCGCCAGACAGCTGATGCGGGTGACGACCGCCGAAACCCCCGAGCCCCATGAGCTCGAGCAGGTGCGTCGCGCGCGCGGCGCGTTGCTTGCGCGGCAGCCCGAAGCCGATGTTCTCGGTGACCGTGAGATGAGGAAACAGGGCGTAGTCCTGAAAGACCAGGCCGACCTGACGCTGACACGGGGCGTGCCAGACACCGCCGCCGCCCGCCACGATGGTGTCATCGATCCGGATCTCCCCGGCGTCGGGACTCTCGAAACCGGCGATCAGCCGAAGGAGCGTGGTCTTTCCGCAACCGCTTGGGCCGAGAAGGCTGACAACCTCGCCGTCGCCGATCTCGAGGTCGACATTGTCGACCGCGATCACGCCGCCGAAGCGGCGCGTCAGCGATCTCGTGGTGATCTTTGCGGGCGCCATGTTCGGCGAACCTTATCTGACGATGAAGGGTCGACGCAGCGGACAGGTGACAGGTTCGCGTCTGCCGCGCATGGTGCCGGCATCGGGCTCGTCAGTCCGGGGCCAGAACGACCGCCGAAACGCCTGTTGCTCGTGCCCGCGCCGGCCGACTATTTGCGGCCGTCGACGACCTTCAGTCGGTTCTGGGCGCGGCGGCGGGCGCCCTCGGCGGCCGTGCGAGCGGTCTCGTCGTCACCGGCCGCGGCAAGCGCTTCTTCGGCCTGCCGTAGAGACTCCTCGGCGCGGGCCTGGTCGATACCGTCAGCTGGCTCGGCCTGCTCGACGAGGATCAGCACGCGGTCTTCTCCGACCGACATGTAGCCGTCGGTCGTCGCGAACGCCTGCTCGGTGTCGTCGAGCATCTTCAGGCGTGTCTCGCCAGGCTTGAGGAAACACACCAGCGGCTGGTGGCGGGGATAGATACCCACCTCACCGGCAATGCTCGGGGCCACGACCACGTAGGCGAGGCCGTCGAACACGGTGCCCTCGGGGGTGAGGAGCTTTACCCCGATTCGCTTGCGATCGGCGCCGATGGCGGTCGACACGGTGGTTCTCCTAGCCCTTCATCGAGGCGGCCTTTTCAATCGCCTCGTCGATTGAGCCCACCAGGAAGAAGGCCTGTTCGGGAAGGTCGTCGTGCTGGCCGTCGACGATCTCTTTGAAGCCACGGATCGTCTCCGACAGCGGCACGTACTTGCCGGGGGTGCCCGTGAAGGCCTCCGCGACGAAGAACGGCTGCGAAAGAAAACGTTCGATGCGACGGGCGCGACCGACGGCGAGCTTCTGCTCGTCGGTCAATTCGTCGACGCCGAGGATGGCGATGATGTCCTGGAGATCCTTGTAGGTCTGCAGGATCTCCTGCACCCGGGTGGCGGTGTCGTAGTGCTCGTCGCCCACGATGTCGCGCGACAGCACGCGGCTGGTGGAGTCGAGCGGGTCGACGGCCGGGTAGATGCCCTTCTCCGCAATCGACCGTGAGAGCACGGTCGTGGCGTCGAGGTGGGCGAACGACGCGGCCGGGGCCGGGTCGGTGAGGTCATCGGCCGGCACGTAAATAGCCTGCACCGAGGTGACCGAACCCTTGCGGGTCGAGGTGATGCGCTCCTGAAGGTCACCCATCTCGGTCTGCAGGGTCGGCTGGTAACCCACGGCCGACGGCATCCGGCCCAGAAGCGCCGACACCTCGGAACCGGCCTGCACAAACCGGAAGATGTTGTCGATGAACAGCAGCACGTCCTGGCCGCCTTCCTCACGGAAGTACTCGGCCATGGTGAGACCGGTCAATGCGACGCGAAGACGGGCTCCCGGCGGCTCGTTCATCTGGCCGTAGACGAGCGCCGTCTTATCGATGACACCGGATTCCTTCATCTCGAGCCAGAGGTCGTTGCCCTCGCGGGTGCGCTCACCCACGCCGGC
>JANLSO010000031.1:0-3810 GCA_031362405.1 Thermoleophilia bacterium
GGGGGCTCCGGCCCCCGGGTTTTTTTTGGGGGGCTTCGGTGGGGGGGGGGGGCCCCCCCCCCGGGGGGGGGGGCCCCCCCCCCCCACCGCTGCCACCTGTGCCGGGGTCGCCCACGCCCCCGGGGGTCGGGGTCACGACCCTCACGGTGACCGTCCCACGCTGGGTTCCGAATGCGATCTCATCGCGGACCCTCACCTGAAAAGAGTCGGTACCTGTGAAGTTGGGGTTTGGCGTGTAGACGACGCGCGTGCCACCATCCTGCAGCACCGCGCCGACTGAGCCGTTCGCTGGCCGGCCATCGGACGGAATATCGGGGGTCACCGCGGTGAGCTCATAGGCGGGTCCGTTGTCCGCACAGGTCAACGCAATCGTCAGCGGAGTGTTCACGGTGGCGGTGACGGTCGCGCTCTGGCAGGTGGGCCGGCCGTCGGGGGCCCAGTCGGGGTTGCCGTCGAAGTTCAACGGGTCGTCCTCGAGCAGGATCGGCGACAGGCTGGTGTCGTCGGAGTTCTCCATGACGAGGCTCCCGGCACTGAACGTGCCCGTGACGTAGGCGATCTTGGTGCCGTCCGGCGACCAAACGCAGTCGAAGTCGCCGTTGATGGGCAGCGCTCCGGGGTTGTCCGACAGATACGTCTGGGAGGCGGGTGAAGCCAGCCGGGCCGTAAAGATGTCGGTGGTCCCGTTGAAGCCCGTGCCCAGGGTGAAGCAGATCTGCGTGCCGTCGGGCGAAATCGAGGGTTGGAACTCGCTGATGCCCGAGTCGGGCACGGCCAGCGTGGCGGTGCCGCCGCCTGAGGGTTTACGCATGATGTTCGCGTTGACGTTCGGATCGCCGGCGGCGTAGTAGATCGTCTGCGAATCGGGCGACCAGGCAGATCTGGTCTCGATCGGCGCGCCGGCGGTCAGATCGAGCAGGCCCCCCGTCGCGACGGTATAGACCTTCAGGTCACGCTCGGCGCTGTTGTCGACCGGCTGCTGTTCGTACGCGATCCGGGTGCCGTCTGGCGACCAGGCCGGGCGCCCCGAACTCAAACTGTCAGCGGTGTTCGTGATCGGCGTCACGGCACCCGTCGTCAGGTCGTGGACGTAGATGTCGAAGTTCTCTGTCAACGGCGACCCGGGTGTGCCGCGCGCATAGACGATCTTGGTCCGGTCGGGCGACCAGGTCGCGTGCTTGTGCTGACCGCCCGAGGGAGTCAGCGTCGGGCCTGTGAGTCCGAGGCCGGAACTTCCGATGATCGTGCGCAGAAAGAGCTTGGCCTCATTGTCGTCACCGTTGGCGCTGTCTCGGCCGCTCGTGAAGAGGATCCGTCCGTTCGTGCCCGAGAGCACGGCGCCCGCGGGGCCCGCCACCGCGAACACTGCAAGCAGGACGGCGGCGAATGACAACATGAAACGGATGGACCGTACGTTCATCAGGATCCCACGCTAACCCACCTCGCAGCGTCGGCGAAAGAGGCGAACTACGTTCCTGCAGGGCGGTGGATCAGTCGAGCGGAAGCGACCTTTCGAAGACGATGCGGTCCTCTCCCGGGCCGAGGTGCTCGGCGTGGAGCCGTCCGGCGAATCCCAGGGATTCGTGGAAGGCGATCGACCCGGAGCGTGACGGCGCCGCGAGGGCGCGGATGCGCTGGCAGCCAAGTGCGTGGGATCGGTCCGCAAAGTCGGCGTAGAGCGCAGAGCCGACACCTCGGCCACGCCAGGCGGGGTCAACCATGTGGAAGTGCACGTAGGCCAGATCGGGTTCGATCTCGCTCACCAGACCAAGCAGTACGCCGACCATTCGTCCCGGTTCATCGCGAGCCGACGCGTGAACGCCGCTGGCGCCGAGCTGTTCGAAGAACAGCCGATGCATGGTCAGCCCCACGGGGTGGCCGAACCAGTCGTTGGCGACCGCCCGGGCGGAGGCGAAGTCGCCGCCGGTCAGCGTGCGGAGAATCAGCCCCGGTCGGTCGGACGTCGTCAGGTTTGCGCGGTGACGGTCGGCGCCTCAGCCGCGTGACCGGCGCCTGAAATCGGCTCGAGAAGCTCCGCCAACGTGGTCGGGCAGCTGAGGTGGTTCACGAAGTGGTCACGGATCGCCGGCTCCAGCACCGGCCAGACACCCCGCAACGTCTCGACACCGTCCTCGGTGAGGGCGAGGAACATTCCGCGGCGATCATTCGGACACTCCTCGCGGCGCACGAGCCCTTCTTTGACCAACCTGTCGCTCAGACGGCTGAGCCACGATCGGCTGACGACGACCTCCCGGGCGAGCTCGTGCGGGCGAAGACGCTGACCGTCGCTGCGCGAGAGCGCCCAAAGCACTTCGCATACGCCGAGGGGGGGAAGACCCTGGTCCGACAGACAGGTCTCGATCCGTTCGACCGCCGCAGCATGAGCGTTGATAAGCGCCCTCCAGGCGCGAAACTCCTTAGCGTCGAGATGCGGCATCGCCGAGATTTTCGCACAGACTTGTTGCGCGCACAACGATCGGAGAGTACGGTCACGGCACTAATCGATGCGTACGCAAAGATTGCTTAAACAATTTGTGTGTGCGCACCACACGACGAGCACGGAGACCTCATGAGCACAACTGCGCTGCCTCTCACGATCCCGGACACGACATGGGCGATTGACCCGGTTCATTCATCTGTCGGCTTTGAGGTCAAGCACCTCGGCGTGTCGACCTACCGCGGGAACTTCCCCGGCGTCTCGGGCACCATCACGACAGCCGGCGGCCGGGTGACGGCGGTTGATGGCATCACCGACATCAAAAGCTTGGTCACCCAGGATCAGAACCTCACCGGGCACTTGTTCAGCCCCGATTTCTTCGACGCCGACAACCACCCGACCGGCCGTTTCGTCGCGACGAGCATCACCCAAGACCCCTCGGGTGAGATCGCCATCAACGGCGACCTCACCCTACGTGGTGTGACCAGGCCTGCGACGCTCACGGGCGAGGTCGAGGGCTCCGGCGCCGACATGTACGACAACACGCGGCTGGGTATCTCGGTCAGCGGCAAGATCAACCGCACCCAGTTCGGAATCAACTGGAACGCCCCACTCGACAACGGCATGGTTGCCGTGGCCGAGACGGTCAAGCTGGTCTGGCACGTCGAGGCGATCGCCCAATCATGAGCGCCGCGACCGTCACGGTCCTCGCAATCCCGGGGAGCCTGCGCGCCGGGTCGAGTTCCCGGGCGCTTCTCGAGGCTGTCGCCGCGGCGCCTCCCGTGGGCGTCGAGGTGCGGATCTGGGAAGGGCTGCGCGACGTACCGCCCTACGACCAGGACCACGATTCCGGTGACGGGCCCGCTCCGGTCGCTGCGCTACGCGCGGCGATCGGAGCGGCTGACACCGTGCTGATCTCGACCCCCGAATACAACCACTCGATTCCCGGAGTTCTGAAGAACGCGATCGACTGGGCCTCGCGCCCGTTCGGTTCGGCAACTCTGGTCGGCACACCGACGGCGGTGATTTCCTCAAGTTCGTCGCCCTTCGGCGGCGTCTGGGCCAACGCGGAGCTACGCAAGTCGCTCGCCGCAGCGGGGGCGCGGGTCCTTGAGGAGAACGTTGCCGTGGCGAAGGTCACCGATCTACGCCAAATAGACGGCCCGGTCACCGATCAGCCGACGATCGACGGACTCCTCGACCTCGTCGGTCACCTACGAGACGCCTTCGAGGCCGGCCCGCCCGACGACGATTGAGGCGGTCTTCTTCTCGGAGTACGACTCGGCGATACTGGCGGTCATGAAGGCCGGAGTTTCACTTCCCGACGACGACGACGACGCGACGACTCAGGCCATCAATCGCGCCATTGCCGG
>JANLSO010000041.1:0-6941 GCA_031362405.1 Thermoleophilia bacterium
CACCGCAGAGGCATGCCCCGGGGCGTCGCACACGATGTTCATGCACCAGTGGATTCCGTAGCTGCGGTACACGTAGAGGTGTGCGGGAGGGCCGAACATTGCGGCGGTGCGGGGCGTCGGGCCACGGAAGCTGTGCGACGCGGGGTCGTTCTGGTCGTAGCACTCGACCTCAACGATCACTCCCCCGACACCGCCGACGAGAAGTTCGCATCCGACCAGTTCTGGGCCGACCTCGTGGACGTCGCGATCGAAGAAATCGGGCCCGAGCCGGCGCGGGCTCACCATGAGGAGACCTCTGTCTGGGCGGCGGCCATCTGCTCGGTCACCGCCGCCCGCGCCGTGCCACCCGGCGCCTGCTTGCGCTCGACCGACGCGGCCGCCGTCAGCACCGGAACATCCACATCGGAAAGGCCGGCGGCGGCGATCATCTCGTCGGTCGCTCCTTCGAGGCCGACGCCGGCGTCGCTGCATGCGCGCACCAGTCGGCCGACGGCTTCGTGCGCCCGCCGAAACGGCCACCCCTGGCCGACGAGGTGATCGGCCAGGTCGGTTGCGGCCAGAAAACCGCCCTCACAGGCGGCGGCCATGCGGTCGACCCGGAAGGTGGCCTCGGTGACCATGCCCGTGAGGGCGGGGAGCAAGAGATCGACGGTGTCGATTGCGTCGAAGAGGTAGTGCTTGTCTTCCTGGAGATCCTTGTTGTACGCCAGCGGGAGGCCAGAAATCACGCCGAGAAGACCGGCCAGGTCTGCGGTCAGGCGGGGGGCCTTCGCGCGAGCGAGCTCGGCGGCGTCGGGGTTCTTTTTCTGCGGCAGCATCGACGAGCCTGAGGTGAAGGAATCCGAGAGTTCGACGAAACCCACCTCGTCGCTCGACCAGTTCACGAACTCCGCGCCGAGGCGTGACAGGTGAACACCGAGCTGAGCGGCGAAGTGCAGGTAGTCGATGAGGGCGTCGCGGCTGCCGACTGCGTCCATGCTGTTGGGCGTCGGGCGCGAGAAACCGAGCTCGCGAGCGACCATGTCGCGGTCGATGGGAAAGCCGACACCCGAGAGTGCTCCCGAGCCGAGCGGGCACTCGCCGCATGCCTCGATGACCGCCTCGAGTCGGCGGCGATCGCGGCTCAGCATCCAGACGTAGGCGAGAAGGTGATGCGCCAGGCGCACCGGCTGAGCGCGTTGCAGGTGCGTATAGCCGGGAAGCAGGGTTTCGACGTGAGTGCTCGCCTGGTTAAGCAACGCCGTTGCGAGCTCTGCGAGCAGGGCCCTTTGCGTCTGCGCCGCACGGCGAATAACGAGGAGTGTGTCGGTCGCCACCTGATCGTTACGACTGCGCCCGGTGTGCAGCCGCGCGCCCGGGTCGCCGACCGTCTCGGTCAGGCGGCGTTCCACCGCGGTGTGGATATCTTCATCCGACGGCAGGAAAGCGAACGTCCCCCCGGCCATCTCGTCGGCGACACGCGTCAGACCAGCCTCGATCGCGATCGCGTCGTCAGGGCTGATGATTCCGCACGCGCCGAGCATCCGGGCGTGAGCACGGGAACCGGCGATGTCTTCTTCCCACATCCGGCGATCGACGGGCAGCGAGTCGTTCAGGCGCTGGAACGCCTCGGCCGGACCCACCACGAAGCGGCCGCCCCACAGCCGGGCCTCGCTCATGGGTGCGTGCTGGCCTGCCCCGGCGACCCCGTCGGGCTGGTGCGGTGGACGGCACGGCGCACCCCGTAGGCGAGGCTGTCGACCAGGGCCTCCCAGGAGGCTTCGATGATGTTCTCGCTCACGCCGATGGAGCCCCACGAGCCGGCCCCGTCGCGCGAGTCGATGAGCACGCGGGTGGTCGCGTCGGTGCCATGGCCGACGTCGAGGATCCGCACCTTGAAGTTCACGAGGTCGATGTCGCGCATCTCCGGAACACGAGGCTCCAACGCGAGCCGCAGCGCCCGGTCCAAAGCGTTGACCGGGCCGTTGCCCTCGGCGGTCGCCATGAGCCGCTCACCGTCGTGGACGAGCTTGACGGTCGCCTCGGTCTCCACCCGACCGTCGGCCCGCTTTTCCGTGATCACCCGGAAGCTCTCGAGAGTGAAAAGGGGCGTGAAAACCCCCATCTCCCGCTCGATGAGCAGCTCGAACGACGCGTCGGCGACCTCGAAGTGGTAGCCGCGATGCTCCATGTCTTTCAGGCGCGCGAGAATCTTCTGGACCTCCGGGCCGTCGCCGACATCAAGGCCGAGTTCCTCGGCCTTGGCGACGATCGTGCCCCGTCCCGACAGCTCGGAGACCAGCACGTGGCGTTCGTTTCCGACCAGGGTCGGGTCGATGTGCTCGAAGGTGCGCGTATCGGCGAGCATCCCGGCGACATGCATTCCGCCCTTGTGGGCGAAGGCGTTGCGCCCGATGTAAGGAGCCCAGTCGTCAGGCGGCAGATTCGAGGTCTCGGCGACGTAGGTGCTGAGGGCCGCAAGCTCGGTAAGGCGCTCGGCCGGCACCGTCTCGAAGCCCATCTTCAGCGATAGCGTCGGAATGATCGACACGAGGTTGGCGTTGCCGCAGCGCTCGCCGTAGCCGTTGATCGTGCCCTGGACCATCCGGGCACCTTCCTCGACGGCGGCGAGGGTGTTGGCGACCCCACATTCGGCGTCGTTGTGGGTGTGGATCCCGATCTGGGCCGAGGGCAGGGCCGCCCGGATCTCGCGGATGATGCGCTGTACCTGGCTCGGGAGCGTCGCCCCGTTGGTGTCGCACGGAGTGATCCACGCCGCCCCCGCCGCGTGGGCGGCACGCAGGCAATCGGTGGCGTATTCGGGATGCGCCCCGTACGCGTCGAAGAAATGCTCGGCGTCGTAAATGACCTCTTTGCCCTGGCGCACCAGGAAGGACACGGAGTCTTCGATCATGCGCAGGTTTTCGGCGCGATCGACCTTGATGACCTTTTCGATGTGCAGATCCCAGGTTTTTCCGACGATCGTGATCACCGGGGCGAAGCAGTCGGCGAGGCCGTTCATCGCGGGGTCTTCGTGGGCCTTGACGCCCTTGCGGCGGGTCATTCCGAATGCGGCGATCTTCGTGTCGCCGAGGCCCTCGTCCTCGAGGGCGTGGAACATCTCCGCGTGTTTGGGGTTCGACATCGGAAAGCCGGCCTCGAGGTAGTGCACCCCGAAGTCGGCCAGGCGGTGGGCGATCCCGATCTGCTCGTCGACTGAGAGGCTCATACCCTCGCGCTGAAGCCCGTCGCGCAGCGTCGTGTCGTAGAGAAGCACCTGCTCGCGCGGTGT
Organism: Thermoleophilia bacterium; assembly: GCA_031362405.1. Taxonomy (GTDB): domain Bacteria; phylum Actinomycetota; class Thermoleophilia; order Miltoncostaeales; family Miltoncostaeaceae; genus JANLSO01. The sequence goes on from JANLSO010000041.1 coordinate 3,272, forward strand.
GGAGGCGCCGCTCATACGACGGCGCTGGGGACGTAGTCGAGCCAGCCCTCGGAGCGTGCGTGCCGACCGAGGGTGGCGTCGAAGAACTGGCCCTGCAGGAGCTTGGTGATCGGGCCGGGCTCGCCCAGCGAGTGGTCGTCGATCTCGCAGATCGGGCAGACCTCGGCAGCGGTGCCAGTGACGAAGACCTCATCGGCCATCGTGAGCTCGGCGCGGGCGATCTCGCGCTCGATGATCGGGATGCCCGCACCGCGGGCCAGCTCCATGATCGAGTGACGGGTGATCCCTTCGAGGATCGATGCCTGCGCCGGCGGGGTGATGAGCACCTCGTCGCGGACCATGAAGATGTTCTCTCCCGAGCCATCGGCCACGTAGCCGGCTTCGTTGAGGAGGATCGCCTCGTCGTAGCCGGCCTTTGAGACCTCGATGCGGGCGAGAATGGAGTTCAGGTACTGGCCGCCGGCCTTCGCGGTGGCGGGGATCGTCGAGCTGCCGATCCGCCGCCACGTGGAGATCTTGGCGCGGATGCCCTTCTCGAGACCTTCCTCGCCGAGGTATGCCCCCCACTCCCAGGCGGCGACCGCGACATCGACCGGAGCGTCGAGCGGGTAGAGGCCCATGACGCCGTAGCCGCGCAGCACGATCGGCCGGATGTAGCAGGCGCCGAGGCCGTTGGCGGCGATCACCTGATGCACGGCGTCGCGCATCTCGTCGCGCGAGAACGGGACGTCCATGTAGTACTGCGCGCCCGAGCGCTCGAGGCGTGCGAGATGGTCTTCCAGACGGAAAACGGCGGTGCCCTTGTCGGCCGAGTAGGCCCGGATGCCCTCGAATACGGTCGAGCCGTAGTGGAGGCCGTGAGACAGCACGTGGATCTTGGCGTCAGCCCAGTCGACGAGCGTCCCGTTCATCCAGATCTTTTCGGCTTCCTGCATGGCGTACCTCTGCGTGGTCGGTGAGCAGGAAACCTTAGCCGTCGCGCCGGCCGCCGGCCATTGATCAGGCGGCCAGGGCTCCCAAGATGTGCGCGGTGATCTGGTCGGTTGACAGTTCTCCGCCGAGATCGCGGCCGCGGGCACCTGCGGCGAGGGCCGTGTCGACCGCCGCCTCGAGACGGTCGCCCGCCTCGGGAGCACCCAGCGAGTAGCGCAGCATCATGGCCGCCGACAGGACCGTTGCCATCGGGTTGGCCCAGCCCTTCCCGGCGATGTCGGGGGCCGATCCGTGGACGGGCTCGTAGAGCCCCGCTCCCCCCGCCCCCAGGCTTGCCGACGGCAGCAGGCCGATCGAGCCCGTGATCATCGCGGCCTCGTCGCTGAGGATGTCCCCGAACAGGTTCTCGGTGAGGATCACATCGAAGTGGGCCGGGCGCGAGACGAGCTGCATTGCGGCGTTGTCGACGAGCATGTGGTCGAGCGCGATGTCGGGGTGGCCCTCGGCGACGCGCATCACGGTTTCCCGCCACAGGCGCGAGGTTTCGAGCACGTTCGCCTTGTCCACCGAGGTGACCTTCTTGCGGCGCACGGCGGCGGCCTCGAAGGCCCGCTCGGCGACGCGCTCGATTTCCGCGACGCTGTAGGTGCAGGTGTCGTAGGCCGAGGTCGCCTCGCGGCCGCGCTTTCCGAAGTAGATCCCGCCGGTCAGCTCGCGCACGACGAGCAGGTCGGTGCCCTCGATGCGCTCACGCCGCAGCGGGCTGGCGTCGTAGAGCGCGGGAACCGGCTTGACGGGGCGCAGGTTGGCGAAGAGGCCAAGGCCGGCGCGCAGGCCAAGAAGCCCCTGCTCGGGGCGCGGTTTGTCGGGGTCGGTGGTGTCCCACTTCGGGCCTCCGACGGCCCCGAGGAATACCGCGTCGGCTGCCCGGCAGGCCTCAAGCACCTCGTCGGTGAGCGCGGTGCCGTGCGCGTCGATGGAGATCCCGCCCATCAAGTGCTCGGTCCAGACGATCTCCAGACCCGCGTCGGGGAGGACCGCCTCGATGCATTTCACCGCCGCGGAGATGACCTCCGGGCCGATCCCGTCGCCGGGAAGAAGCACCACGTTCACCGTTCTCAACACGCTCTCCCTGAGGTCCGGAATCGGCGCGGGAGACTAGCAGCGGGGTGCCCGCGAGAAATGTGTCGCCACGACACCTCCCGGGTGCACCGTGACGACCATCGCGAGCAGGTGCCACTACCCGGAACTCGACGCCCACCCACGCGCGGCCGTGTCAGACGAAGATCACGCTCACCCCGGGCAGCGCTGCCATGTCGGCGTCCCGGGTGACGACCGGCACATCGTGCTCGATGGCTGTCGCCCCGATCAGGGCATCGATCACCGGGGCTCGTCGGCCCTCGCTTCGTAACGCCGCAACGATCTCCGAGAAGCGACGGGCGATTTCCTCGGTCACCGGAAGTGGTTCGTAGGTCCTTTCCACGAAGCTCAGGGTTTCGAGCCGCAGACCCCGCTGATCGGTGGTTTCGGCGAGGAGGACGCCGACCCTCAGCTCCGCGAGCGTCATCACCGAGACCGCCGGTCGAGCCGGAAGGACGTCCTCGGCGATGGTGCCTGCTTCGAGGCCGATCAGGATGTTCGTATCAAGAACGCCGTCAAACTCAGACATCGTCGGTGGTATCCGAAAGCACTCGACGGATGTCGGCTCGCATGGTGGGATCGGGCCTTCGTCGCTTAAGGAAGCGCATCAGCTCGTCGCGAGGCACCCCCTGTCGTCGTTGCGAGTGGGGTACGAGATCGGCAACCGGCCGGCCGTCGATGAGGACAGTCAACCGTTCACCGGCTTCGACTCGACGAAGTACGGCACTCGCGTTGTTGCGAAGCTCACGGAGGGGAATCGACGTCATAGGGACGATCGTAGCTGATCGGCTACATCTGTGGGAACGCGGCCACCTGACACGGCCCCAGGGCCGAACTGCGGGCGGCCGACTGCGTGGCCCATAGGCTGCTCTTGCTCCAGCGGGAGGCACCTCACCCCGTCGCGAGCAAGCGCAAGTTCGATCCACGCGCGCACATCGCGATCGAGAACGATGCGCCCGCCGCGCTCGAGAAGGCGATCTCGAAACAGCTGACGCTGCACACACCGACCTCGCTCGTCTCGATCCGCCGTCGTAGCCGGCTGGGGAGTCGCGCATCGCCCGTCATCCACCACAGCCAGGCGTGGGTGTCGAAGACGATCACGCCCCCTCGGCATCCCACTCACCGAGCGAGCCGTAGATCAGCTCCTCCTCATCGACAAGGTACGTCACGTTGCCCTCGAGCGAAGCCGGAGCCTCAACGGGAACGAGCCGTATGAGCGGCTTACCCCGCCGGGTGACGACGACCGCCTCCCCCGTCGCTGCGACCCGGTCGGCGACAGCGATCAGCTCCGCCTTTCGCCTCGGTGATCGGTATCGACTTCTCCACGCGATCCTCTCAGATGACCGTGTATTTCTCGTCACCTAAGCACACGATCCCCAGCGCGTCGCGCAACGGGCCCCCGATCGCGAACGCCTGCATCACATGGGCGCCGATCATTCGGCCGCCGTCGCCAAGCACCTCCCTCGCGTGTTCTTGCCCGACGACGTCAGCGGCGGCGCATGCGGAGCCCACCTCGCCGCCAGTCGACGAACAGGAACTCGCCAAAGCCGGTGCGCTCAGTTTCAGGAACTTCTTGCGAATGATCTGGTCGGTGTCG
>JANLSO010000025.1:0-49579 GCA_031362405.1 Thermoleophilia bacterium
CGACCCGATCGAACTGGAAGAACTTCTTGAACTGACGGGTCAGAGCGTTCTTCGGCTCGGTCAGGATCTTCACGAGGTCGGCCCGCGAGAGCTGATGCACCGCGGAGATCACGGGAAGACGACCGACGAACTCGGGAATCAGCCCGTAGTTCATGAGGTCTTCCGGCAGCACCTTGCTGAAGACGTTGTGAGGATCGTGGTCCTTCTTGCCGTGGACCTCCGCCGCAAAGCCGACGCCGCGGTTACCCGTGCGCCGGGTGATGAACTGCTCGAGATTCGCGAACGCCCCACCGCAGATGAACAGGATGTTCGTTGTATCGATGGTGAGGAACTCCTGGTGGGGGTGCTTGCGACCCCCCTGTGGCGGCACCGAGGCCACGGTTCCCTCGAGGATCTTCAGCAGGGCCTGCTGGACGCCCTCGCCGGAGACATCGCGCGTGATCGACGGGTTGTCGGCCTTGCGGGCGATCTTGTCGACCTCGTCGATGTAGATGATCCCGGTCTCGGCCTTCTTCACATCGAAGTCGGCGGCTTGGATCAGCTTGAGGAGGATGTTCTCGACGTCTTCACCGACGTAGCCGGCTTCGGTCAGCGCCGTGGCGTCGGCGATCGCAAACGGCACGTTCAAGATCCGCGCGAGGGTCTGGGCCAAGAGGGTCTTGCCGCAACCGGTCGGTCCGAGCAACAGGATGTTGCTCTTTTGCAGCTCGATGTCTTGGTCGCCCGCCGACATCATGTTGACGCGCTTGTAGTGGTTGTAGACCGCCACCGCCAGCGTGCGCTTGGCTTCTTCTTGGCCGACGACGTAATCGTTCAGAACGTCGTAGATCTCCCGCGGCCGGGGGAGCGCGTCCGGGTCGAAGTCGACCGCGGAGGTGAACTCCTCATCGAGGATCTCGTTGCAGAGGTCGATGCATTCGTCGCAGATGTACACACCGGGGCCGGCGATGAGCTTTTTGACCTGCCGCTGGGACTTGCCGCAGAAACTGCACAGCAACTGGTCGTTTGCGTCGGATGCCTTGGCCATGGTGTGGGGTGTCGGGTAGGTGACTCGAGCCCTAGTGGGACTCGATCACCTTGTCGACGATGCCGTACTCGGCGGCCTCCTCGGAACTCATGAAGTAGTCGCGTTCGGTGTCTTTGGCGACGCGCTCGAGCGGCTGCTTGGTGTGCTTGGCGAGAATCTCGTCGAGACGGGTGCGCAGATTGATGACCTCGCGGGCGTGAATCTCGATGTCGGACGCCTGCCCCGAGAAGCCGGAGGACACCTGGTGGATCATCACCTTCGCGTTGGGAAGCGCCATACGCTTGCCCTCAGCGCCTCCCGCGAGCAGCAGGGCACCCATGCTCATCGCGATGCCGCAGCAGATCGTCGAGACATCGGGCTTGATGAACTGCATCGTGTCGTAGATCGCCAAGCCGGCGTACACCGACCCACCCGGCGAGTTGATGTATATCGAGATGTCTTTATCCGGGTCTTCCGACTCGAGGTGCAGCAACTGGGCAACGATCAGGTTGGCGATCTGGTCGTCGACGGGAGTGCCGAGGAACACGATGCGCTCGTTGAGCAGACGCGAGTAGATGTCGAACGAACGCTCGCCGCGGGAGGTCTGCTCGATCACCATCGGGATCAGTGGGCTCATCGAGCGGTGTCTCCTTGGTTCATTTCGCGTCGCCGGGCTTCCAGAGTTTCGACCCAGGGTCGGGCTTCTCCTCGCCGGGAGTCCATATCTTCTCGCGCGCCTCGGCCTGTTCCATCGGAATCGGGTTCGCTCCCGACACCAGCACGTCGACGGCACGCTTGAGACGCATGTCCTCTCGAAGTGTCTCGATCGCCCCGCCGTTGAGGACCTCCGCGATCAACTCGTCGGCGTCGCGCCCCATTTCCTGCGCGTCGGTGCGGATCTGCGCCTCGACGTCGTCGTCGGTGAGGGTGATGTTCTCGGCGACCGCGACCGCCTCGCAGACCAGCTCGCGGCGAATCGCCAACTCCGACTCGGGGGTGAGCTGCTCGATCGCGTCCTTCAGCGTGCGCCCGGTGGCCTGGAGGTAGGTCTCCAAGGTGACGCCCTCAGGAAGAGACTGAGCCGTCTGGGCGAGGATCGTGCCGATGCGCCGGTTGATCATCACCTCGGGCACGTCGACGGTCGCCTGCACCATCGCGGCGTCGATCACGGCACGGCGAAAGGCCTCGTCGACCGTTGCCTGAGCGTTCTTTTCCAGGCGCGCCTGAAGGTCGGCCCGAAGCTCGTCGAGAGTGTCGAACTCAGATACCTCGGTCGCGAGATCGTCGTCGAGGTCGGGGAGGATCTTCTCCTGGACCTGCTTGACCGATGCGGTGTAGGTGATCGTGCGGCCCTTCAACTCATCGCGTGAGTCGTCGTCGGCGTAGGTGATGTCGAAGGTGGACGTGTCGCCCGCCGACATTCCCTGCAGCTTTTCGTCGAAGCCGGCCACGAGACGCTTGGCTCCGAGCTCGACCAGATAGTCACGTGCGCTGGCCTGAGCCAGAGTGACCCCGTCGGCGGCGCCGTCGAAGTCGATGACGACGAAGTCACCGGCGTTCGCCGCGCGCTCGACGGGCGAAAGACGCGCGCCGCGTTGGCGCAGTTTTTCGATCTCGGCGTCGACGCCGTCGTCGGGAATCTCGGGCTCACCCTTGCCGACCTCGAGCCCCTTATAGGTGCCAAGCGTGGCGGTGGGCCGCACCTGAACGGTCGCCCGGAAAACGAGGTCTCCCTCTTCGGGCACGTCGTCGAGATCGAGATCGGGATCGTCGATCGGGCGAACGCCGGTATCGGCGACCGCCTCCTCGTACCACCCACCGAGTGACGACTTGACCATCTCCGACACGATCGTGTCGCGGCCGAAGCGTCGAACGACGACGGCCGGTGGAACCTTGCCGGGGCGGAACCCGGGAATGCGGACGTCGCGTGCGATCTGGCGGATCGCACGTTCATAGGCCTTTGTGACCTCGTCCTGGGAGACCGAGACGTCCAGCTGGACGCGGTTCTCCTCGAGAGTTGTGACTTCAGTATTTATTGGCATGCGGGTGAGAGGACTCGAACCTCCAAGGGTTGCCCCACTAGGACCTAAACCTAGCGCGTCTACCGGTTCCGCCACACCCGCCCGAGACCGGTCCCGGAAGGGTGAACGATGGGACTTGAACCCACGACCGCCTGGACCACAACCAGGAGCTCTACCAACTGAGCTACGTTCACCACGGAGGGCCCTTCAGGGCCCGGCGGGCGTCAGGATAGCGCACGTTCGTCGTCGTGATGTCAGAGATTCGGGGACATCTCGACAACCACCTTGACGGCCTCGCCGCTGCGGGCCAGCCGGAAGGCCTCGGCGATGTCGTCAAGAGGCACGCGGTGGCTGATGATCAGATCGATCTCGACCCCACCGGCCATCAGAAGATCACGCGCGTCGCGCGTATCGTTGGGCCCCGCCGAGTAGGTGCTCTGGATCGTCACCTCCCGAAAGAAGATCGCGCCAAGGTCGAGCGGTACGAGCTCGCCCGGCTCCGTCGGCGCGAACAGCTGCACCACGCTTCCCGGCCCCGCGATCTCCAGCGCCGTCTGAATCCCCCGATGGTCGTGGGTACAGACGAACACCGCGTCGGCACCCTCCCCGCCCAGGGCTGCCCGTGCGGTCGTCGCGGCCGTGTCGTCTGGGGCGATCGCGCCGAAGACACGGGCCAGCGCGCGTCGGTCGGCCCGAGGCTCCAGCGCCACGACCCACAGGGCTCCTGCGGCCCGTGCGGCCGCGATCTGCAGAAGACCCATCGAACCGGCTCCAACGACCGCGACCCGCGACCCGGCGGTCACGCCCGCCCACCGTTGGCCACGCAGGATGCATGCCAGGGGTTCGATCAGCGTCGCGGCAGCGTCAGACATCCCGGCCGGGACTTCCAGGACGTCGAGGCGCGCGTTCTCGGTCGGCACGCGGATGAACTCCGCTAACCCGCCGGGGTCGATACGAGTCACCCGAAACGTCTCGCACAACGTATGCCGACCCCGTCGGCACAGCGCGCAGACCATGCAGGGGACGTGGTGGTGCACGAACACCCGAGCCCCGACGGGGCACGGGGCCCCGGATCCGGCCTCGACGACCGTCCCGACCGGTTCGTGCCCGAGCACGACTGGGGCCCGTGGATCCTGATACCACTGCATCAGGTCGCTGCCGCACAAACCACACGCGTGAGTTCGAACGAGCAGCTCGCCCGGGCCGATCGTCGGTCGCGCCCGCTCTTCGAGGGTGATCCGTCCGTCGCCGTGGTAGACCGCCGCGCGCATCGGGCGCCATGCTCGCACGCCGCTATTGCCCGGCGCGTGTCAGCGGGGATAGGTTCGAGCCCTGGCACGCATGCACCGAGGACGGGCGCTCTGCGCCGGAGTGATCGCCACGATCACCGGCCTCGCCATGGCCCCAACCGGGTCGGCAGCAACGAGTTGCGTCTACGACGGGATGACAAAGCAGCTCACGGTGACCCACGTAAGCGGGAGCCGGGACGTCACGATCCGGACGATCCCGAATGCCGCCGACCCGAGCACTGCCCCCGGGATCGCCGTTGTTGAGGGGAACACGCCGCTGTCGTGTGGCGACCCGATCGCGAGCCAGGTCGACACGGTCGCGTTTGTTCATCTGGACGGCATCTCGCAGTTCATGATCGAGGAGCCCCGCCTGTTCGCCCCCGGGTTCAGTCCGGAGCCCGGCAGTACGTCCGAGATCGAGTTCACAGTCAAAGAGACCGGCGGGATACTCTTTGCGGTGGTCCTGCGCGACGGCGACGGCGTTGCCGATACCTACGCGGTCGGCGCGGGAGGGGTCAACGTCAACACCGACGACCCCGTCGACGATGTCGACGTCGCCTTGGCCGGCACCTTCTTCACGAACTTCGCGCTCGAGGGCGGGGCGGGCAACGACCGCTTCAGCGCACTCGGCGGCGAGGGGACCGGTGCGGCGGTGACCCGCGACGTCCGGATGAACGGTGGCGCGGGCAACGACTCGCTTGTCGGCGGTGGCGGAGGCGATTCGTTCGACGGCGGCCCTGGTGACGACCTCATCGACGGTCGGGGCGGGGACGACGACATCAGCTACGGCGACTCGACCCGGGGCGTCGTGATCGATCTTGCGGCTGCGGGGCCTCAGGACGGCGGCTCGCTCGGACGCGACACGCTCACCTCGATCGAGGGCGCCAGCGGCTCCGATTTCGCCGATGTTCTGCGCGGCACCGCAGATGCGAACTTCTTCTTCGCGGGAGACGGGAATGATCTCATCGAGGGCCGCGGGGGCAACGACCCGCTCTACCCCGGCGACGGTACCGACACGGTTTCCTATGAGAGCGCGCCCGCACCGGTTGCGATCGATCTCGCGGTCGCGGTACCCCAGGACACCCGCGGGGCCGGAGTCGACGACTTCCGCCAGCCCTTCGACAGCGTCATCGGTGGTCCGGGAGGCGACGTTCTGCGCGGCACCGCGGATGCCAACGTCATGACAGGCGGCCCGGGAGGCGACACCCTCCTTGCGCTCGCGGGGAACGACACCCTGTTGGTGCGTGACGGCATCCCCGACACGGCCGACTGCGGCGCGGGGACCGACAGCGTCGACTCTGACCTCGGGGGAATCGACGCCCTCATCGGCTGCGAGAACGTCTCGACCGGAACCCTTGCCGCACCGCCCACGCCGGCAGTGTCCGGTGCGCCCGTCGCACCCGGTGGGGTCACGACGACACCGCGCCTCACCACCGCCGGGCGTCGCGGAGCAACGTTGGCAGGCGCCGCAGTCCAGAAGCTCGCGCGGGGTGGGGTCGTCGTGACGCTGGGGTGCCCGGACCTCGCCTGCTCGGCGCGGGCCACCGCGAGGGTGAAGGTTCGGGTGGGCGCGAAGTTGCGCCGACACGCGCTCATTCCCGTCAAGGCACGTCTCGCGCCAGGGCGGTCTCGCACAATCCGCGTTCGGTTAAAGGCCCCCGATCTTCGCCGGGTGCGCACGGCCCTCGACGCCGGACGCCGACCGGTGGTCCGCGTGAGCGTGGCCGTCGTCGACGACTCGGGCGCGGTGGTAACCCTCCGTCGCACGATCAAAATCCGCGCCTGACCGACCTCGGCTCTGAGGTAGCGTGCCGGGAGCCGCTGACGTCTGGGAAAGGGTGAAACGAATGATCGCCGTGCACGCAACCGGTATCGCCGCAGACGAACCGCTTTCGGTACTCGCCATTGGCGAGCGACCCGAACCGGTCGTCCCCGATGGGTGGGTGAAGGTGGAGGTACGCGCCGCCTCGCTCAACCATCACGATCTCTGGACGCTGCGCGGGGTCGGTGTCCGCGAGGAGCACATCGCGACGCCCCTGGGCACCGACGCCGCGGGGGTCACGGCCGACGGTCGGGAGGTCATCGTGCACGCGCTGCTCGGCACCGCCGGGCCGGGTGAGGACGAAACCCTGGCCGCGGACCTGCACATGTTGAGTGAGAACGGCGTGTCGGGAACACATGCCGCCCTCGTGGCCGTGCCAGCGCGGAATCTCGTCGACAAACCGGCCGGTATGTCGTTCACCGACGCCGCGTGCCTGCCGACGGCCTACCTGACCGCCTACCGGATGCTCTTTTCTCGTGCACGGCTGGCCCCGGGTGCGCGCGTGCTCGTGCAGGGCGCGGGCGGAGGTGTCTCGACGGCCGCCGCCGTGCTGGGAGTCGCCGCCGGGCTCGACGTTTACGTCACGAGCCGCAGCCCCGAAAAGCGGGCGCACGCCGCCGCGCTCGGAGCGGAGGTCGCCGAAAGCGGGGCTCGCCTGCCGGCGCGAATGGACGCCGTCATCGAGACGGTCGGGGCCGCGACCTGGGGACACAGCCTGCGCAGCCTCGCGCCGGGCGGCGTCATCGTCGTTTCGGGAGCGACCACCGGCGGGGATCCGCCGTCGGAGTTGGCCCGTGTGTTTTGGCGAGGCCTGTCGGTGCTTGGCTCGACCATGGGAACCCTCACCGAGCTGCAGCGGCTCGTGACCTTCATGTCGTCGCGGTCTGTCGCGCCGGTCGTCGACACGGTGGTGCCGATGGCCGACGCCGCCCACGCGTACGCCCGGTTGGAATCGGGCGACGCCTTCGGCAAGGTGGTCCTCGAGATGCCCGGGGCGTAGTCCCAAACGGGCGGGTCTGCATTGTTCCTATTTGCGGGGATCGCTACTCTTCGACTCCCGGGATGGCACGCCGGGATCAGGAAGAATCGAGCCACTCCGGGGAGCTGGGTGACCGCGACGCAACACGGCGACGGTTCGCTGCGCATTGGCGAGCTGAGCCGACGCGTCGATGTGACACCCGACACGCTGCGGGCCTGGGAACGGCGCTACGGGCTGCTGAAGCCCGAGCGGACTCCGGGCGGTTTTCGTCTGTACTCCGACGCCGATGAGGCGCGGGTTCACGCCATGAAGGGGCTACTCGATCGCGGGCTCGCGCCCGCCCAGGCCGCCGCGCGCGCGCTCGCCGAAGAGGTCACTCCGGTCGCTGCCATCGAGACCGACCCGATCGCCGACCTTCGTCGGGCGCTCGAGGGCTTCGACGAGAGCGCGGCGCATGAGGCCATCGACCGGGTGATGGCTACGCTCAGTATCGATTCGGTGCTTTTGCATGTCGTACTGCCGTACCTGCGCGACCTCGGCGACCGGTGGGCACGCGGTGAGATCACCGTGGCCCAAGAGCACTTCGCGTGCGGAGTTCTGCGATCCCGACTACTCGGGCGCGGGCGCGGCTGGGATACGGGAACCGGTCCGCGCGCCATCCTTGCCTGCGCACCCGAGGAGGTCCACGACCTGCCGCTGATCTGCCTCGGCCTTGCGCTGCGTGAGCGCGGCTGGCGGATCACCCTGCTCGGCGCCGACACGCCGATCGAGACGTTGATCGGCGCGGCGACGGTGCTGACACCCGACCTATGCATCGTGTCGGCGGTCTTTCCCGAGAGCCTAACATCGCGCATGACCGAGATCCGCCGGCTGTCGCATGTCGTGACCGTCGTACTCGCCGGGCCCGGCGCAACCGCCGCGACCGCCCGAGCGTCGGGCGCGCAGATCGCCACCGGTGATCCTGTGAGCGTCGCCCATCGCCTGACGCGCGAGCACATCGCGACGCGTGCCGCGGAAGCGTCCTAGTCTTGATCGAGGGCTTTGGGGTTCGGCGGGCGCCGGCCTGCCAGTGCCAGTAGTCCCGCCCCGACCGCGCCCGCGATCAACGACGCGGCGAGAATGCCGACCTTGGCCTGTTGGACGAGTTCCGGGTCCGTGAGAGCGAGGCTGGCGACGAAGACGGAAACGGTGAAGCCGATTCCCGCGAGAGCAGCGACGCCGGCGACGTGGAGCGCCCCGATCCCATCTGGCAGATCGCCGATCCCTAGGCGGACCGCGATGAGCGTGCCTCCCGCGACACCGACGATCTTCCCGACCACCAAGCCCAGGGCGACCCCGGCGGTGATGGCGCTTCCTGCCGCGTCCCCGAGCGCGTCGGCGTCAATCCGAATACCCGCGTACGCCAGGGCGAACAGCGGGAGAACGACGAAGGCCGACCAGGGATGGACGAGGTGTTCGAGTCGCTCTCCGAGCGGCACGGCCCGACGCCCCAACTGATCGATTGTGAGCCAGCGCTGCAGCGCATTGCCGTTCGGCCGAGACGGGTCACCGAGCGGCGCAAGCTCGCGCGTCGCCTCGCGGGCCGCCGCGATCGGATCGCGGGCGACGACGACCGGGATGAGGAGCCCCATGGCGACCCCGGCCAACGTCGGGCTCACGCCCGAACGGGCCATCGCCGCCCAGGCAGCCACCGCGAGGATCGCATAGGGGACGACCAGCCGCACGTTCAGCCTGACGAGCAGGCGCGCAACCAGCAGTGCGCCGAGGCTTGCCAGGAGCCAGTACAGCGAGAAGCCCGACGAATAGAAGATCGCGATCACGAGAATCGCCCCAATGTCATCGATGACGGCGACGGCGAGCAGGAAGACCGCCAGCTGCGGTGGCACACGGTGGCTCATAAGGCTCAGCACACCGGCCGCAAACGCGATGTCCGTCGCCATGGGAATGCCCCACCCGCCCGCCGCGGGCCCGCCGGCGTTCAGCGCCGCGTAGATCGCCACCGGGACGAGCATGCCGCCAAGGGCAGCGGCAAACGGGATGCGCGCGACGCGCGGGACGGACAGTTCGCCGATGGCCAGTTCACGTTTGATCTCAAGCCCCACAACGAAAAAGAAAACGGCCATGAGGCCGTCTTTGACGAACTTCTGCAGCGTGGTTTGGACGTCAAAGTCGCCGGCACCGAGCGAAAGCGGCGTCGTCCAGAAGTCGGTGTAAGACCCGGCGGCGAGATTCGCCCACGCGAGGGCGACCACCGCGGCGAACGCCAGGACGATGCCGCCCGAGGTCTCGGTGCGGATGAAGCGTTGGATCGGCGCGAGGAGGCGAACGGGTGCGTTGCCGCGCCGGCCCCTGGGGTCGCCTTCTTCGCCGGGTGCCTCCACACCGCGCAGGGTACCCGCCGGTGTCGACCCGCAATCGGCCTGAATTCGGCACACTGAGAGGGTGTCGTCTTCCGCCCGCACGCTCATGTGGTTCCGGCGTGACCTGCGGGTCGCCGACCACCCGGCCCTCAGCGCGGCCGCGACGCGGGGGGAGGTCGTCTGCCTGTGGGTGATCGACCCGCAGATTCTTGGCCGGCGCCACCACCAGGCCCCCGAGCGGTTGCGCTTTCTGCGTGCTGGGTTGGCCGCTCTCGATGGCGAGCTGCGCCGTCTCGGCGCGCCGTTGGTCATTCGCACGGGACGCCCCGAGGACGTCGTCCCCCACGTCGCCGTCGAGGCCGGCGCCTCACGGGTTCACCTAACGCATGAGGTCTCACCGCTCGGGCTCGCCCGCGACGCCAGAGTCGCCGGGGCACTTTCGGCCGCCGGTATCACCCTTGAGAGCTTTGGAGGCGACCTCCTCGCCGAACCCGAGGATCTCGCCGGAAGTTCCGGCAAGGGCTATCTCGTTTTCACGCCGTTCTCACGTGCCTGGGGGGCGATCGACATCCCGCGCCTCATCACGGCACCCGCTCTGACCGGGCCGACATTGCCCTCGGAATCGCTCGATGCGCTCGGGTCAGGGGAGCCGCGCATTCCCGCGGGGCCGGCCGCCGCGCGCGCCGCCGTGGTCGCATTCATCGCCAGCGGGCGGGCCGACCAGTACGGCGACGCACGTAACGCTCTCGCCGACGACGGCACCTCACGCCTGTCCGCGTACCTACGCTTTGGCATGACGAGCCCCGCGCAGATTGGACGCGCCTTGGGTTTGCCCGGTGAGATCTCCGCCGGGCGATATGCGTTTTGGCGCCAGATCTGCTGGCGCGACTTCTACCACCATCACCTCAAGCGTCATCCCGAGGTCTCGCGGATGGCCCTACGCCCAGCATTCCGCCGGATTCAGTGGGACAACGACCTCGCCGACCTCGGCGCCTGGGAACGCGGCGAAACCGGCTTTCCCATCGTCGACGCGGGAATGCGCCAGCTGGCCGCCGAAGGGTGGATGCACAATCGTGCGCGGATGATCACCGCGTCGTTCCTCGTCAAAGACCTGCTCATCGACTGGCGCCGTGGCGAGTCGGTCTTCATGCGCAAGCTGCTCGACGGCGACCCGGCAAACAACAACGGGGGCTGGCAGTGGACCGCTGGCACCGGGACCGACGCGGCTCCGTATTTTAGGGTCTTTAACCCCACTCTTCAGGCGCAGAAGTTCGATGCGGCAGGTGAGTACGTGCGGCGTTGGGTGCCCGAGCTTCGCGACGTCCCCGGCAATCGCATTCATGAGCCGTGGCGTTTGACCACGGAGGAGCAGCGCGCAGCGGCGTGTCGTCTAGACGTCGACTACCCCCTGCCCCGCGTCGACCATGCCCGACGCCGACGCGAGGTGCTCGAGCGTTACCGCGCGACGGGCGCTGCCGCCGGCGATCCCTGAGGCTCAGGCGACGTAGAGCGAGCGCTCCGGCATGAGCCCTTCGAGTTGCTTGTGCGACGGGCAGTAACGTGACCCGCGAAGGGGCTCGCGCCCGCAGGGCTTTCCCTTGCGGTTTACGGCCGCACAGCGAAGGGCGCTTGCCCGGCCTGCGATGTCAGGGCCAACCTCTGCTTCGAGATGCTCGAGGGCCGTCTGCACTTGTTCTTCGATGATGCGATAGGCGCGCAGCTGATCTTGCAGGGGAAACAAAAAGCGGATCTGCGCGAACAGGTGGCGTGCCGGCCGCGGGTAACGGCGTAGGTCGCGAGCGATGCGCTCGACCGTCGCCTCACATGCCATCAGCAGGACGCGCTCAGATCGACCCGGGTTCCGGGGATCGGGAAGCACGGAAGACTTCAGAGCGCGATACATATCCCGACTCAACTCGTACACGACATGTGCCTCTCGTCGAGTGGCCGCGAGTGCGGCCGCACTGGCCGAAATCTGTCCGGGGACTCCCCGGACCGACCCAAGGCTCCCACCGTGTCACGGAAATGTCAAGGTTCTGTCCAGAGTTGGTCAGGCCATCACAAACCGCGCCCGACAACAGGGGCACAAGCGGACGATCACGACCACACGACCCTCAGGACGAGGCGGAAACCTCATCCGCGGCCGGGGCGAACGGGCCAGGTATCTCCGTGGACGCCGATGAGGGGAGGCCGGCGTTCGGTCGTCCCGCGAACGGTTCGCCCGGCGTCGGCTCGTCAGGTTCGGCCGTGGGCCAGGGTGCGGGGATGTCGCGCCGGGGAGACACCGACGTTTCGCGCGAAGACCGGGTCATCGTTCGCCGCCTGCTCGGGAGGGTCGGAGCGCGACGGTGGCAGGCGGCGGGAGATGTGTCAAACAGGTTTCTCCGACTCCGGAAGCACGCGCGTGACCTCTGCGGCGCCGAGGTGGTGAATCGCGCCGTCTGCGGCCTCGACGATGAGGCGTCCGGTCGCGTCGAGCTCTACGACCCGCCCCTCCAAGGTGCCCGTCGCTCGCGACAGCGAAACCCGACGTCCGCGCAGATGGTCACGCTCGGCGAAAGCGGCGAGAATTCCCACGGGCCCGGCGGCGAGCCACTCGGCGTACCGACTCTCGAGCGCGTGGAGCAACTCGACGAGAAGCTCGGGGCGCGACATCAGAGACCCCGCGTCGGCAAGGCAACCGGGGTTCCAGCGCGCGTCACGAATGGCGGGAACCGAGGCGACGTTGATACCCATGCCGACCACTGCCCAGGCGACGCCTGTTTGGGCGACGGAGACCTCACACAGAATGCCAGCCATCTTGCGGCCGCCGACGATGACGTCATTCGGCCATGCGATCTCCACCGGGACCTCGACGGCGGCCGCCAGAGCATCGGCGACGGCAACAGCTACGACGATCGGCAGCAGGCCGACCCGGTCGGGTTCGAGGGGTGGTCGAAGCAGCACCGAGACCATGAGCGCGTCGCCGGGGCGATCTTCCCACGCGCGCCCGCGCCGGCCGCGGCCCTCGGTTTGATGGTCGGCTCCGACCACGAGCCCGTGTGCGGCGCCGGCACGGGCGCGGGCGACGCAGACATCGTTTGTCGAACCCGTTTCGGTCATCCAGATAACCGGGCCGGCGATCGCTCCGCGAAGGCGGGGCTCGATCTCGGCGGGCCGAACGATGTCACCCTCGCCCGTCACGCTCAGGTCGGTTCGTCGGCCTTGGCTGCGGCCTCGGCCTCACGACGGTGGCCGTCGAGCTCGCCTCTGAGCTGACCCAGTTTGCGCTTCGTGCGGTGGCGCGAAAACATCAAGTACCGCCACATGCCCACCACGGCAAGGGCGCCGATCGCACCGAACAAGACGGCGCTGCGAAATGCCGGGGCCTCGACGTCGAGGATGCGTTCTCCGGCGTGCGCAGCACTTCCCCGGCCGATCACGATCCCCAAGGTCATCAGGTTCGGCGCGGCCAGGATCAACGCCGCGACGAACCCTCCAACCCAGATCTTCCACGCACGGCGTTTGTGAAAGGTGAACCACAGCACCACCAGCGGTAACGCCGTGAACACGAACCCGTTGAAGAGGCCGACGCCCGTGCCCATGGCGAAGCTGCCGTCGACCTGGTTGCCGATTCTCTGTGCCCACCAGCGGGGAATGAACGCGGACCCCAGTAGCGACAGCAAGAGCAGGCCGATCGCGACGACGGCACCGACAACCAGGCGTTTGCCCCAGTTCGGACGGTGCCGGGCGGCAGGCGCGGGCGGAGCGGGTGCGGGGGTGTCAGCGGCCACGGGGTGAGTATGTCATCGGCCGCGGCGGCGGTCAGGCGGCAAAGAACCCGAGCCGGTCGCGCAGCACCGTGAGCACCTGATCGGCCGTCGCCTTACCGTTGAACGACTCCTCCGGTTCTGCTGGCTGGCGGCCGATGAAGGTTCGCGACCATGCCGAGTGGCGTGCCTCGCACGCCAGGATCGAGCCGATCTTCGACAGTAGGGGAACGGCTTTCACCCGAAAGACCTGCCCGTTGTAGGCCGACACCGCCGCGCCCTCGAGGCTCGGGGCGGTGGCGAGAAAACTGCCCTGGCTTGCAGTCGTTCCTTTGAAGTCGAACTTCGGGCTGGGCTTGGCAGCACTGCCCAGCTGAGAGACCAGGAAGTTGACATGGTCGGTGTGGTGTTTGGCCAGGTTCCCGGCGAAGACCTTTGGCTCGCCGGAGAGCACGTTCTTCGCAAGGGCCTCCGTGTAGAACGCGGCCTCCATGCGCGACACGATCAGAAGGAAGTTCATGATCTCGCGGTCCTGCGCTCTGGAGCGCGTATCCGCAAGGACCGCCTGCGGCAGGACCAGGCCTCCGACGACCGCCCCACCGAGAGCCGCGCGGCGCAGAAGCCCGGCCCGCGTGGTCTGTGAAGCACCCGAAATCTGGTCCATGACCGCTCCTTGTGAAGTGTGTGCCGCGTATCTCGTCACCCCAGCTCCCGGAATGCAAGTCGAGGACGGCCGGGTAGGTATTGGCGAACAGTTCACGGCACCCTAGTTTCGGCCTATGGAGATGAAGAATGCGGCCGTGGTGATCGCCGGAGCAACCGGCGGACTCGGTTCGGCTCTTGCGAGAGCCTTTGCCGACGAGGGTGCGCGCCTCGTCGTATCCGGTCGCGATGGCGATCGACTTGCCGGGGTCGCTGAGGCCACCGGCGCCCACGCGCACGCCGTGGATCTCCGAGAACCCGCGGCCCCGGAGAAGCTGATCGCGGCGGCCGAGGAGCATCTCGGCGCGCTCGACATCGTCGTGTGCAGTGTCGGCGTCGTCGCCTTCGGACCTGCCGTCGACCTCGATGACTCGGTGCTGCTCGATCTGTTCGCCGTCAACGCCCTCGTGCCGATGCGCCTGACCCGTGCGGCCCTCGGTGCGCTCCAGGGGGGCGGTACGATCATCAATATCTCCGGGATCGTCGCCGAGCAGCCGACCGCCGGCATGGCCGCCTACTCTGCCAGCAAGGCCGCGCTGACCGCCTTCGACGTGGCCGCGCGTCGGGAGGCCCGCCGGGTGGGAATCCGCGTGCTCGACGTCCGGCCTCCCCATATGGAGACCGGCTTGTCTGACCGCCCTCTGGCCGGTGAGCCCCCGAAGCTGCCGACGGGGCGCGACCCAAACGAGGTCGCCCGACTTATCGTCGCCGCCGTTGCATCCGACGCGAATGAGGTCGCGCTCAGCTCGCGCGGCCGGCTTCAATGAACGCCGCGACACGAGGCGGGGATGAGGAGATTGCCTGGCGCATGCGGTCTTCGAGGTCAGGCGAGAGATAGTGGGCGAGGCGGGCAACCTCGGCGTCGACGCAGTCAGCCGGCACATCAAGCTCGCTGCTCAGATACGCATGGAGCAGCTCCCGCCGCTCCTGCAGGCGGGATGCCTCGCGGCGGCCGGCGGCCGTCATACAGATAGCGCGTGAGGCATGGTTGATCAGGCCGCGTTGCGCGAGTCGGCGCAGCATCGCCGTGGCCGAGGGTGCCGATACGGCAAGTAACTGCGCAACCGCACCCGCGCGGACCTCTCCGACGGCCGCCAGCCGGTTGACCGCGAGCAGGTAGTCCTCCTGGGCCGGCGAGAGACCGAGCGTCATCCGACGAGGAGCCCGGTCAGGTACATGATCCCGAGACCGACAAGCAGCCCTCCCGCGGTGAGCGGGGTGATCGCAGACCGCTGTGCGTCGCCAGAGCGCATGCCGGGCATGAGCTGAACGCAGACCTGCGCGATTGCCCCGACCCCGAAGCCCAGCAGGAACGCCGCGAGCGGTGCCGAGAAGGCAACGCCGCCGATCCAGGTGCCGAGGATGGCGGGGCCGCCGGCGATCAGCCCGAGCAGCACGATGCGCCGAGGGCCGGCCCGTTCCTTGGCGATCGGACTGATGATCGCGAGCCCCTCGGTGGTGTTGTGCAGGGCGAAGCCGACGACCAGGAACGCCCCGAGCGCCAACTCTCCGATCGCGTAGGCGCTGCCGATGGCAAGCCCCTCGCCGAGGTTGTGGATGCCGATACCGACGGCGATGAGCAGCGACAGGCGAAAACCCGACGAGCCAGAGCGGCGTGCGCGCATCCACGTGTCGACCCCGGCCAACATGATGAACGCAACGATCGCGCCGATGATCACCAGCGCCGGCCCGCCGAATGCCTGCGATCCCTGCCCACCGATCTCGATACCCTCAACGAAGGCGTCGGCGGCAAGGAAGACGAGCAGTCCGACGGTTAGGGCGAGAATGAACCGCAGCACCGACGGCTGCGCGCGCCGCGCGAACGGCAGCCACAACATCCCGACGCTCACGGGAATGATCCCGACGTAGAGCCCGATGAGAGCGAGCAGCCCAAAGAACGACGTGTCGGCCGAGGGGGTCTCGGTTGCCACTGCGATCGGGGCGGCAATGACGCCCCCGGTCGCAGTGAGGACCCCCACCTCGTAGGCCTCCCCCTCGATCCAGTCGTACGGGACCTTCAGGCTCACGCTCTCGAGTCGATCGAGCGTCGCCGGAAACGGCGCGGCGCCGGGAATGTAGGCGTCGTTGACGATGACTTGGGCGAGCGTCACGGCATCCGGGCCGTTATTGCGCAATCGCAGTTCGACCTGCCCGGGTGTGAGGACGGCGCGCTCGACGGCGATGTCCTCGATCGGGATGCCGTTGCGCTGTAGGCCGGGGCCGCCAGAACCGAGGAAGGCGAAGGTCAGCACCGCGGCGAGCACAAGCGGTATCAGCCCGAGGAGCCAGACGGGCAGGCGGGGCACCCCGCGCCGTCGGGAGTCGTCCGCCGCGTCGGTCGTCACGCGACCACCTCGAACAAGCCGACCCAACCGAGTTCGGCGAACTCCGACTTGTGTGCGTGGAACATGTACTGGCCCTCGTGCGGAAAACGCATCTCGAGGATGCCGCGCTGGCCTTGGACCTGGCTGATCGTGTCGGTGAACTCGCTCGGCTCGAGCGACGTCCCTGTCGGGAAGTAGTGGAAGAAGTTGCCGTGCAGGTGAAAGGAGTTGATCGGGTCGTACTCGACGATGTTGACGAGATAGATACGCACCAGCTCACCACGCTTCACGCGGATCGGCGTGGTGAAGTAGGCAAAAGCCACGGTGTTGACCGCGTAGACCTCGTTTGCCGAGTCGAAGTTGGTGTCGAAGGCGTTTTGCACCATCACCATCTCGTTAGCCTTCTCACGCCCCTTCTTCGGGTCGATGATCACGGCGCCGTACAGGCCCTTGGCGATGTGCGCGGCCAGCGGGAACGAATGGCAGTGGTAGAGGTGCACACCGAACGGGTTTGCGTCGAACTCGTAGGTGAACCGGTCTCCCGGCTTCACAAGCCCGCCGGGGCCGGATCCGGGAACGCCATCCTGTGCCGCGGGGTGTATGCCGTGGAAATGCATCGTGTGAGGATGCGTGCCGCCGTTGATGAACGTCACCCGCATGAGATCGCCTTCGGTCGCCCGGAGGGTCGGCCCCGGAACACGCCCGTTGTAGGTCCACGCCGCGTACTTCACGCCGGGCGCGACCTCGATCTCCTTGTCGCGAGCGACGACGGTCCACTCACGCAGGGTCCGCCCGCTCGGGAGGATCGTCGTGCGTCCCCCGTCGAAGTCGGTGAGGATCTCGTGCGGGTCGAATCCGTTGACGGCCGAGTCGACGGCGCCCGCAGTGGCGGCGTGGCCTGTCGGGGAATGCGGATGGCTTGGGCTCTCCGAGCCCGGGCCACCGCGCCCCCCCTGTGCGGCGAGCAAACGGCCGCCGCCGACCATTCCAAGGGCACCGGCAGCCGCGCCCAGGAGGCTGGCCCGAGTGATGCCACGCCGACCGTCTTTATGCTCGTCCATACGGAGAACATAGCCGAGACTAATTCTGATTCCAAGCCGCAGCTAAAAGTGCGGAGCGATGGCGTCTGGCGAGACGGTCTCGACGCGTGCCCGATGCGGGCCGTCGGGAGCGCGCTCTCGGTGCATCGCGCATGAGCGTCTCGCCACATCGCTGACAAGGCGGCCCTTACGGAGAAGATTCCGACTACCTCCCGACCGAGGTAGCCACAGGCGTAACGGCGGCCCGGGGCGCCGAGGCATCGCTTCGCGCGGTGGCCGACGGGGTGCGCAGCCCTGCGCACGCACCCCAATGCCGCGCCGCTTCTTGCTCGACCGGCCATCGGCCCGGCGATGGCTGCCGCGGCGCGGCGCTGGTGAGCTGGTTGCCGAACGATGGTCAACGAGCGTCGCGGGCGAGATCCTGCGGGCGATCGTCGCCCAGGTCATCGACGCGCTGACCAGCCACGACTCGGTGGAGCGCGGCGGCGGGCTCGGCGGCGTTCTTCGTACCGGCGATGCCCCTGCCGGAATGCTCGGCGTCGATCTTCTTTGGCGGGTATCCGGGATGCGACATCTGCCCGAACGGCCTCACCTACCGGCGGGTGACAGCCCGCCGGCAGGAATGACTCAGGCCCGCACGGCGGCCGGTTTGACCACGAGGACCGTGATGAGGGCGCTGTTGACGGCGGCGCTGCCGGTCTCCAGCGAACGGACCCGGAACGTTTGGGTTCCGAGCACCCCCAACTTCGCGCGGATCAGGACCGTCCTGGTCGCTGACCGACCGCGCCCGACTGTGACGAAGCGACGGCCGACCTTGCGCTGCAGAAGGATGGGCGCAGTCGTCAGTCGATTGAGTCCGATGACGAATCGAACACGGCTGGCGCGCAGACCGGTTCGAGGTGCGGTCACCTTCAGGGTGAGAGGTTTCGCTCTCGTCACCGGCACAACGGCCGGAGGCGTGGGCGACACCGGCATCGTTGGCGTCGTGGTCGAGGGTGGTGTCGCCGGAGGGGTCGTCGGCGGTGCGGGAACCGCGGGTGGGGTCGCCGCCGTCGGTCCGACGAACACCCACTTGGCGACCGACGGCACTCCTTGCGCGTTCAGCGCAAACAACATGTACGGGCCGGGAGGTGCCACCCCCGAGCTCGGAGGTGCGTCGACCGTGAGCGTCCCCGCGTTGTTCGTAAAGCTGAGCTCGACGTGGCGCTGGTTCATGTCGAGGGCGTGGGTGGTTGCCGGGGCGGCCATCATCACGATGCGCGTGACGTCGCCCGTGGTGCCGACCGAGAAGCGCGAACCCCAGGCAGCGCCCGTGGGCGCGGAGGTGATCTCGGGCCGCGCGCCCCGGAACAGGTAGGTCGGCTCGAACGTCTCGACCGTGTCGGATTCGCCGCCGCCACCGCCGCCACCGCCGTTGTCACCGGCCGAGAGCACCCGCCCGTCGGGCAGGAGCACCGCAGTCGAGTGGTAGGCCCGGCGCTCGACTCCACTGGCCATCGGAGACCAGTCATCGGTGGCGGGGTCGTAGAGGTGTGCCTCGTAGTAGGGCGTGTCGCGCAGGCCGACTCCGTTGCCGCCGACGGTCAGCAGCTTTCCGTCGGGAAGTATGACGGTGTTGTGATTGCGGCGAGCTTCGGGCATTGGAGCACCCGCGACCCACCCGGCGCTCGGGTTCGACGCGTCGAAGGTCTCGGTGACCGCGACAGCGGTCTGGGCCTGGTGACCCCCGAGGCGCATGACCTTCCACGAACCACTGGGCGGCCCGGGCAGCAAGATCCCGGGCGCGTACTCGCGGTGGCCGGAAAGAGGGTTGGGAACGTCCGTCCAGCCCCACGACGTCGTGTTGAGCAGCGCGGAGTCGCTGCCCTCACCGGCAACGACGACGTTGCCGTCGGGCAGCACGAAGGCGGGCGGGTAGTAGTCGTTGAAGTCCTTGGAGCCGACCTTCGTGATGGTCCCTACGCCGTTGATCTCCGGCGAGGGGGTGAACACCTCGACGTCGGAGTTGAGGGTGGTGCTGTTCTCGATGCGTCCGCTGAGGATGAGCGCCCGACCATCGGCAAGCGTGGTGACCGTCGGGTAGTAGCGACCCTGCCGGGTGTCTGGCTGGCGCGTCCAGGTCTCGTCGTAGGGATTAAAGGTGTAAACGTGAAGGAGTCCGTAGTCGTTGTTGCCGATGAGCGTGCGGCCTCCGAGGCCACCGACGACGAGCACCCGACCGTCCGCCAAGACCGTCTGGGCGGCGCAGAAGATGTCGGCCGGTGGGTCGACCCGACGCCCGGTGCGTGCCACAGGGTCGTAGACGTATGCACGACCCACGATCGCGACACTGTCGTGGTAGATGAACAGCAGCTTCCCGGTGGGCATCACGATGGAGTGGACGGCGACGCCGGGGATGAGGGTGCCCTCGCTCCACCGACCCACCTCAGACGGAAGACCGGTGGCGAGGGCCCGGGGGGCGCGATGGCGCGACGGCACCGGCCCGCGACATGCCTGCCGCCGGTCGTCGAGACGCGACCGCGCGTGCTCGCGGCCGTGGACGGACCCCAGCACCCGCGCCTCGACGCTGCGAAGACGCTTCTCGGCCCGCTGCTGCGGCGCCGTGAACGCGGCGCAGGCGGCCCCCAGGCCCGTCGACTCGGCAGGCTTGCGGTGCGTGGGCCCTTGCCCGCTCGCCACAACCGAACCGGCCGATAGACAGACAGCAGCCGAGATGAGGGTGGTGACGGTTCGACGCACGTGGCTCCTAGGGATTTGATGCCGCGGGGACGAGTGCCCTCGTAGAATCAGGGCCGGGTCGTTCGCGCGAAAACCCCCAGACGGGGGGTTGTCGCTACCCCTTCACGATGGCGCGACGTGGTCGCCTTGCTCAAGATCGACGCACACGGCAGTCGCGTGTCATCGAGGTGCCGGCCCGACGAACTCTGTCGGCGGGGGCGGCGGGAGATACGTCCGGTAGCCGGCTCGAGGTAAACGGGTCGCGTCGATGAGCCAGCGGTTGCCGACCTTCACGGCGGCGAGCTGATTGCGCGCGATCAGCCGCCGTACGGTCTCGACGTGACAACGCAACACGGCCGCGGTTTCGTTGACGGTCAGAAACTCCTGGCTCACGACACCCCCACTCCGGTGGCGATCCCGACGCTCGCGAATCGCGTTGCGTCGACGCAACGTGCCTTCACAAGGAGAAATGGCCGGGTGGCGTGGGATGAGGGGGTGCCCGAAATGTAAAGAAGGCCGCCGCGGGTCACATCACAGCTTTTCTTCTTGGTTGAGATGAGGCAGAAATATTGCAGGGTGGGAACGAAAGTGGGAGCATCGCGTTCCCATGTCGGCGCCTTTTGAACGCACTTCGACCCCCGGCGCCGTCTCAGGCTCCTCGTAGACCTCGGGCGCTGCGACCGGACCTGTTGGCGCGCCCGTGACCGTCGGTCTCAGACAGCTCGCGCACCTTGCGAGGGTCGCTGTTGACTTCGACCGTTTTGGGTGGGGCATGACCGGCTCGGGTCGCCTGCATCAGCGTCCGGCGCCCGCCGGACAACGCTTCCCGCACCAGCGGGCGGCGTGGTCAGACTTGCGCGTGCTCTTGACTCCGGGGCATCAAGGGGCCGGATCGCGGTCAAAGAGCGCCAATGCGTCGCTCGAATCGGACGCGACGTAGACGCTCAGGCCGTCAGGACTCACCGCCACCGAGTTGGCGCCGAAGAGTGCGGAACCATCGGCGCAGGCGCTGCTTGCAGTTTCACGTACGCAGCCTTTCGGGTTCGGCTTCTGGGCGAGCGTGCCGTTCGGCGCGCGGTTGAATATCGCCACCGCCCCCTTATATGACGCGACGTACACGCTTTGCCCGTCGGGGCTGACTGCCACCGAGATGGCGCCGGCGATCGCCGACCCGTCGGTGCAGGCCGAGGACCCGTCGGAGTTGATGCAGCCCGATGCGCCAGGCTTCTGGGTAAGTCTGCCCTCGCGACCACGATCGAACACGGCTACCCCTCCGTTTCCTGAGCTCGACGCGACGTACACGCTCTCGCCGTCGGGGCTGACGGTCACTGAGTTGGTGCCGTCGAGCGCCGTCCCATTCACGCAGGAGAAATTTCCAAATTCGTTTGTGCATCCCGCGGCGCCGCTCTTCTGTTTCAGGGTCCCGTCGGTCGCGCGGTCGAAGACCCCCACCGTACGGTCGGCGGTGACGTAGGCGCTCTCGCCGTCGGGACTCAGCGCGACCGACGTAGGACGGAGCAGCCCTCTTCCGTCGGCGCACGAGCCGTCGCCGCTGTCGGAGATGCAGCCCGCCTCGCCGGCCTTCTGTGTCAGCTTGCCGTTCGGCGCGCGGTCGAAGATGACGATCGCGTCGCTGAACTCGGCTGCCACATAGACGCTCTCGCCGTCGGGGCTGACCGTCACCGAAGTGGGGCCGTCGAGCCTTCTCCCGTCGGCGCAGGGGCTGCTGCCGGTGTCGGAGATGCAACCCGCCCGCCCGGACTTTTGAACCAGCCTGCCGTTCGGGGTGCGGTCAAACACGGCGATCGAGTCGCTCAACGCAGCAGTGACATACGCGTTCTCGCCGTCGGGGCTGACCGTCACCGAGCTGGCGCCGTCGAGCGCAGACCCATCAACGCAGCGGCCGACCCCGGTATCCGAGATGCAGCCCGCGGGTCCGGGCTTCTGGACCAGCGTCCCGTCCGCGTCCCGGTCGAACACCGCGACTGCGTCGCTTTCCCTCGCGGGGATGTAGACGTTCTGGCCGTCGGGGCTGATCGTCACCCCTTGGGCGGCAGACAGCGCCGTTGCCGGCAAGCAGAAACCGATGTTGCTGAAGCACCCGCTCGCCCCCGGCTTCTGAAGCAAATCACCGGTCGCGGCCGAGGCGCCAGTCGCCATCACACCGCCCAACAAACCCACAGCGAACACGGCTCTCAGACACTCGGCTTTGAGCACTCGCCACCCGCTTCGAGTCGGGCGGTGATCATCGTTTCGCGTCATCGCGTGTCCCTGCGGATCTTCTTTGCGAGCTGCGGTTGGCCGCCCAAGGAACTGAGGGGACTTCCCTTTGGCCCGATCGCTCGGCACCAGACTCATCTCGCTAACGAAAGAGTAAGCCTCCCAAGCAACACGACGCAAGAGCCCGACCCGGGCTCCGTGGATGGTGACGTTGTCCCGAAGTCCGTGGAGTGCGGCAGTGGCCGTCGCAACAGTGTTTATGTTCCTCCAGCTGGGCCGGATTGACCGAATGAGACTGAGAGACCCCGGTCGAGAGCAAGGCAAATTCGTCCAGAGGAAATTGCCGTCAATTCTCAGGACGGCAGCTTCACGAACAGATAAAGCCGTTCCAACCGGTGCACGGCCACGACGAACGGGCCATCGGTCGCACAGACCTCGGAGAGTCTGCCTTCGTTCGCGATGAAACGCTGTGCCCTTGTCGGCAGCCGTCAGATTCCCACGTGGGAGCACAAAGGCCTTGACATTGTGGCTGCGTATCGCAGCGATCTCCGTCGGGCGGTACCGAATCCGCCGGTCCTTTGTGAGCGCAACCCAGTTCTCCCGGCCGCACCGCTCGAGCCACTCCGTATCGGCCACTGACTCTTCGCGTTCGCCGTAGACCTCCACGAGGGCCCTGATGCTCCAGCCGGCTGCGCGGAGGGCATCGGGAACGGCACGTTTGCCGAGGCTGCGGTCGCGAACGAACTCAAGCGGCAGCGGGAAGGGCAACACGTAGGTAGTCCTCGAGTGGGCTTGGCTTCCATTGCCGAACCGTACCCCTTGCGCGGCGAGGCCCGACAGATCGGCGATCACCAGCGGCACTGTTCCGGGTCGATGGCGCTCTCGGTCAAGGTTGGTCGGCCGGACCGGAGGTGGGACCATCGACGTCATGGACGCTGACGAGCGACTCAATCGGATCTCCGTCGACGCCGAGGTGCTCGGCGGGCGGGCCTGCATCCAGGGCCACCGCATCTCGGTCGTGTTGGTCCTCGGCCTCCTCGCCGACGGGATGTCGGTTGCGGATGTCCTTACCGAATACCCTCAGCTCGACGTCATAGACGTTCACGCTTGCCTCGCCTTCGGCGCGATGACTACCTCCGCGCCGCACGGTTGGGACCAAGACAGCTTGTTTGGTGAGTCAGGCCGGCACAGGACCGGCCGACCCCAGGTCGGTCGAGCCGGTCCTGGCCTTCTTCATGCTCTGCATCTTCTTCTATAGGTACGGGTCGAGCCGATGAGACCCGCTTGCGTCGGTCAGGTCGCGTTCCGAGACCGACTCGCCAGGAGCGCCCACCGGTGGTCGCGGCAGAAGCCCTTTCGTCGCCTTCAGGAGAGTCGGCCGACGCCTGTCCGCGCTCTATCTGGCCCTGGGACGGCCAAATCGCCGCTCACCTCGCCGCCGGGGCGCGCGGACGCTCGGCCCTGCCCGAACCCGATACCAACGCCCAGATGCAGCGAGCCCTGGCCGGGCTTCGCGAGATGTGGAAAGGGGCACCTCACATCAGCGAGGCCGACTTCGACGCGGCCCTCGCGGCAAGCCGTGAAGAGTTGGAGGCCCGGACGATTCCAACGTAGGGGCGGCGACGCCCGGTCTGGTGGCCGAGCGTGCCGTGAGGAGGGGGCGCTACCCTGTGTCTCGTAGTTAGCTCGCACGATCACCTATGCGAGGTTGGCCGCGCCGGGCACCGCTCATCTTCCGGCTGACAGCACCGATAGGGACTCCGTGACACGGTCAGACGTGACACGTGACGAGATTGTCGAGATGCTGGACCGAGCGGCGCGCGAGCACCTCCTCAACCTGGAGGAGTTCACCCGCCAGGGCCGCAACAACCTCTTGGTTGACCCTGAGCTGAGGGACCTCTGGCTCATCTGGGGCGACGTGCTCAACGAGGCGCCTGCTTCAACTCCGGCCTAGTCGTGCCCCCCGGGTTCGAGGAACAGGCGGAGCGCTTCGCCCGGGAGCTCGACGACCTGATCGCAGGCTGCCTTGCCAGTCCTCCCGAGTTCAACGTCGTCAGTTTGCGAGCGGCAGATGCTCGGATCGGCCCGGGGCAGCTCACCACCGATGGCACTCACGGCTTCCCTCTGGTCGATCTGCCCCGTGCCAACGACGTTGACGGTGCCAGCCTTCTCCTCAAGGTCGAGTTCCGCGTCGTACTCGACCAAGAGCAGCTGCATCTCACGGTGGTGACGTCGGCCTTCGGGCTCTGGGTGCGATCGGACGCGAGCGGAAAACCGCGGCCGGTCTTCCGGATCGAGTACGAAAGGGATGCACGAGGAAAGGCCGCAGCCCACGTTCACTTTCACGCGGAGTCGGCGGACATGGCGTGGGTTTACGGGAGCGCCGGCCAGCCCTTGCCGACCATGAAGGAGATTCATTTCCCTGTAGGCGGGAAGCGCTTTCAACCGACCATCGAAGACGTTCTCCTTTCCCTTGCCCGAGAGAAGCTCTAACGGAGTGGAAGCCAGGGTGGCGGGAGGTCCTCGACGGTTCGCATGAACGCTGGGAACAGCTCCAAGCGAAGGCAGCGGTCCGGCGTCATGCTGCTGAGGCCACCGCCCAGCTCTAGGCGCTCGGCTACACCTTACATCGGCTGAGCATCCCTACCTGAGGAAATCTGCGGCCCTCGCCGCGGCTGCAGCTATTGGCGCGCCCGTAGACCCGGATCAACGCACCATCCTTCTGGTCGGAAGCGAAAGACCCACGACGGGTTGGAACGCCTGGTACCCCGCGGCCATCGGCCGCGAGGAGTGAATTCGTCCGAGTCTGTCGCGCGATCTGCGATATTCGCTCCCTGACTGACGAACGTCCGCACCGACCTCGCGGAAAGGCGAGCAAACCTGAGAGTTTCGACGACTCCCAGGTCGTTGCGTTGAGGTCGCGCAAGCGTGTCCTCGTGGCGGCTGATCCGACCCAAGAGCTTCTCGGCCACGGCGCGTTGCGGGTACTTCAACAGGCGCCCCATGACTGGGACGCGCACGGGGTCGCCGTAGACCGTGACGAGCTGGTCGGCAGAATCGCATCGCTCCAACGCACGTGGGTCGCAGCCACACAGGTGGGCGACGCTTTCCGCCCTACCTTGCCCGGGTAGTGCTGGCCGCGCCCGTCGACAGTCAGGCGGCCGGCGGGTCGGCTGTGGCGCCGACCCGCCGAATCCACCGGTGAAGATCAGGCGGTGGCGACCTCGGTGGGCCGGCGTGACGACGGCCGGAGCTCGCCGCGCTCCCAGTCTCGATCGGAGGCCATCCAGACCACCCGCGCGACAACGGCGAAGCCGATCAGCAGCACGGCGCTCCCCGCGACATCGAGAGCCTTCACGTCGGCGGCGTGGGCGACGACGCTGAGCGCCGGCCCCAGAATCAGGGCAACTCCCGCCCAGGCGGGTACCACGCGGGAGCGCAACAGTCCGATCCCCAGCAGGATCGTGCCGGCGAGCATTCCCAGCAGGAACACCACCAGCACCAGGTTGATGACCCACGCGGACGAGCCGTCGACCGCAGCAACGATCTCGGCGCGCGCCTGGGTGCGCTCGGCGAGACCGATCTTGTCCTGGTCGGTGATCACCAGAAGCATCCCGCCGACATATCCGGCAACGGCGAGCGAACCACCGATCAGGCCAAGCAGCGGCGCCCCGCCGCGCAGCACCCGCATCACGGCCAGGAGGCCCGGGATGATCGTGAGGATGCCGAGGAACGCCAGCAGGTCGGCGATCTGGAAGGCCGCCACGTTCTGCTCGACCAGCGCGAGCGTCTCAGCGGTGTCCTGGTTGTTGATCCACGGAAGCGCGATCGTCGCGCCGAGCAGCAGCACGTTGCCGACAACGAGGCTGGCCGCGCTCGCGACGCGCCTGAATCGAACGATGTCCATCTGAGACCGACCTCCGAAGCTCTGGGGTGGCCGGCGGCCACCCGTCACGCTCGACGCTACGTCCCCGGGCACCGTCAGCCATCCATGCCAGCGCCGAACCTGGGCTAGGAGCTAGCCCTGGGGTGCGGGAGGAACAAGGCCCTGCACGTGCAGGAAGGCGAGCACCGCCAGGACGCGCCGGTGATCCTCGGTGGTCGTCGGCAGACCGAGCTTTCGCAGGATGGCGCGCACGTGGGTCTCGACGGTCTTCTCGGTGAGCCACAGCCGCTGGGCGATGCCGGCGTTCGTGCGTCCCTCGGCCATGAGGCCGAGCACCTCCCGCTCGCGGGGCGTGAGCTCATCCAGGGGGTCGCGGGCAACGGGCGGCGCAATGAGCGTGGCGACGACGGCGGGGTCGAGGGCCGTGCCTCCCCCGGCCACCCGGGTCGCCGCGTCCAGGAAGTCATCGACGTCCAGCACGCGATCCTTTAGGAGGTAGCCGAAGCCGCCGCCGCCGGAGACCAGCTGCACGGCGTGGCGCGTTTCGATGTGCTGGGACAGCACCAGCACGGCGGTGTCAGGGTGGTGCGCACGGATGCTGGCGGCCGCGACCATCCCCTCATCCTCGAAGCTCGGCGGCATGCGCACGTCGACGATCGCCAGCTCAGGCTCGTGCTCGGCCACCGCAACGAGGAGCATCTCGGCGTCGCCGACGCGGGCGACCACCTGGTGCCCGGCATCCTCCAGCAACCCCGCGAGGCCCTCGCGCAGCAGCACCATGTCCTCGGCGATCACGATGCGCACGGCAGGTCCGCCTCGAGCAGCGTTCCGGCGCCCGCGGGGCTCTCGATGCGCAGCTGCCCGCCGTGAGCCCCGATGCGGTCGGCGATGCCCGACAGGCCGCTGCCGCGGCGGGGCACCGCGCCACCCACGCCGTCGTCGCGGACGCTCACCAGCAGCAGGTCGTCGCGTCGCACCGCGGCAACCGCAACGCTCGACGCCGAGGCGTGCTTGACCGCGTTCGTGAGTGCCTCGCAGATCGTGAAGTACGCGGCCACCTCGATAGGCGCCGGGAGGTCTTGGGCATCGACATGCACGGACACGTGGATCGGTGCGCTGCGGGCAAGATCTCCCAGGGCAGCCGCCAGGCCGTCATCGAGGCGAGGTGGCCGCAGCCCCGCGGCGATGGTGCGCAGGTCGGCGATGGCACACGCCACCTCGGCAACGGCGTCGTCGAGGGGTGGACCCAGCACACGGGCCTCGCGAGGCAAGGAGCGCTGCATGCGCCGTAAGGCGATTCCCAGGCCCACAAGGCGCTGCTGGGCTCCGTCGTGCAGATCCCGCTCGAGGCGCCGGCGCTCCTCGTCGCCCGCCTGGACAAGGCGCTCTCGCGACTCCTCCACCTGGATGAGCTGCATCCGCACCTCCGCCCGCAGACGCGCCACCTCGATGGGGAGGCTCGCGGCTTCCACAACGCTGCGCAGCAGGTCGGGCCGTTCCCGCAGCGCGGGATCGTGCGCGACGATGCCGAGTTCCTCGCCGTGGCGCACAACGCGCGTCAGGGTGCGTGACCCTTCCCGTTCGACATCGATCACCCGTCCGTCGACCCCGACGCGGGCATCGCTGTGGGGCAGGCGCAGCCACAGCGCGAGGGTCGGATCGGCCAGCGCCTCGACGAGCACCTGCTCAACCCGCTCCGGCTCCTCCTCGCCCCGGCGAAGGGCGTCCTCGAACATGCGCATGCGCCGCAGGCCGTCATAGCGGGCGCGCGCGAAACGGCGATCCACGATGCGCTGCACACGGTCGCGCAAAGGGCGGAAGGTGACCGCCACCGCAAGCGTCGCCAGCGCGGTTCCGACGACGGATCCGCGGCCGAGCGCCACGCCGGCGCCGAGCACGATCGCCCCGAAGCCCGCGGCCAGAAGCACACTGAGGCACACGTAGACCAGCGTGCGGTTGACGATGCGGTCGATCTCATACAGCCCGTGCCGCGTGATCGCGATCCCCACTGACACGCTCACGGCAACGCCGGCGGTCAGTAGGAAAATGGGGACCACGTCGGTGACCTCTCCGACGACGACGTACGAGGCCACACACAGCAGCAGGCCAAGCGGAATCAGGGCAGCCGACCACGCAAGCCATTTGAGCTGCAGGCGCTCCGCCCCGACGCTGCGCCGGAACCGCACCACAACGGCCACAGCGGCGACGAACAACCCCGCCAGCATGCATCCCCAGACGACCCAGAACACCGGCTCCAGGTGCCGGAAACCGGAGAGGTACAGCGGGTTGTCGGCGCCGCCCAGGTTCTGCTGGGACTTCTCCGACCCGAACAGCATCAGCGGCATGAGAAGGATCGGGGCGGCCAGCGCGATGGTGCCGGGGATCCTCCACCGTTGCGACGGGAACCGCCCGTCGGGAAACAGCAGCGCGATCGCCAGCGGCCAGATGTAGAAGCCCGGCCATAGTGCGCTGTCGATCGCCGCGGCCAGCGGCTGGCCGGGGAGCGTGTCCCCGCTCGACAACCCGACCTGGGCGTACGTCTCGGCGGCGAACAAGGCGACGATGGGCAGGGGGCCCAACAACATGATCCCGCCCACCCGGTTTCCAGGTCTGCTGCGAAGGATGACGAGCCCGACGATCGCCGGCACCGTGATCGCCGCCGCGACCGTCAGGGAGACCGCCGTCGGGAGCGCGTCATCGCCCTCCCGGCGCTGGCTCAGCTCAACGAGAATGGCCGAGAGCAGGATCAGCGGCGTGAGCGCTGAGATGAGCCACGGTCCTGACGGACGGATCCTGTCCATGCGACGCATCGTCCCATGCCGGGTCGCGCGCGACCACAGTGCAAGCACCGAGATTCCGTCGGGATGCGGTGCAGCGACCCTCTTTCTTTCCCGCGTCGGCGACTCAACGGCCGGCACAGCCGCGCCCGGCGCGGGCCAGCGGCGACTCAGCGCGTGGCTGCCTGCGCGGCCACCCATAGCGACCGCACACTGCTCGCCCACCATTGGCGGCCTCCCCGTGCGGTCGGGATACCCGCGGCGTTCAGATTCCGAGCAATCTCCGCGTAGCTGACTCCCTCGTTTCGCATGGCCAGGACTCGTTCGATGGTCGCCTCCTCAGACTCCGCGGTCCCCGGCGGGCGGCCACGCGCAGGCGGCTGCTGCCTGGCCGTCCGAATGTCCTCGTCCGTCATCCCGAGCCCAATGAGGTTGCGATGGAGCGTGAAGTCGCCTCGCGCTGCACGACGACGAACCGTCGTCGGGTGGACCTTCAGACGGCGAGCAGCGCCCCTTACCGACACCAAACGGCCCTCGAAAACGACCACCGGAGCAAGCGGGGCCGGTGTGACGGGGACTTTCTGAGTGCGCGGGGGCGGAAGGTCGGGGCGCACTCCCCGCAGCTGCAGTCGATCGCGTTTCAGGCTTCTGAGAAACCCCATGCCTCCGATCGTACAGATAATTCGCATCATGATGGAGCGCTTCTTGGGTTACGGGCCCGGCGATGCGGATCGGCTGCCGTTCGAGTTGCTGGACGTCATCGGCAGCTTCCCGCCCATTTCGTCGCGACCCGCAAACCATCCCGCCGGCGCGACGCAGTACGCGGTCGAGGGCGTGATCGGCGGCCCAAATGGTCGCCAAGCAGCAATACGGACGGGCTGGCAGATCGACACCCCGGATAGCGATCCCTACTTGGTGACCGCGTACCTACTCGGGCGACTTCGCACCGAGGGCCAGTGACGCTACCCTGACGCAATGAGCACGATCGTCGAACTTGGCGCCGTTCGCCTCCGCGCACCGCACGGCCGCTGGCCGGCGGGCTCACGTGGGATAGTCGTCAACTATCGCCCCGGGTGGCCGATGGCCACGGTCGACTTTTCCGAGCTCGTCCCCGTTGCCGAACGGGGCAGCATCGATTTCTCTGAGCTGGTCCCGGAGATTGCTCTGATCGACCTCGAGCCCGTCGACGTCGAGGAGTCGTCACGTGCGGTGGCAAACCGATAGCCCTTGAAGGGTTGTGCTCTGGGCGAGGGACCGCATGGTGATGTGCCGACTGCGCGGCGAGGGTCACGCGAGGCCCGGAGTGGTGGTGCCACCTCACATCGTCGGGCGAGGGCGATGATGACTCCACCGAGTCTGCCTGTGCCGGTCCGGGTTGGCTCCCAGCCGGTTGGACCCCTGTGCCGGTGATCGCTGCGCCGTAAGCTCGTCCACCCGACGCCCTCGGAGTTCAGACGCTCCGCTGGTACTTGCCATCCGAGACCCAACTACGCTCGACGGGCCGATCTGGTGGCTATGCGACTTCCAAGAGTTCGGCCGTCGAGGGGGTCGGGACAGGAATATCGAGGCCGTCTTCGCGCATTCCTTCGAGGTGCATGAGAATCGCCCCGCGCATGTTCTCGAGGACTTCCTCGCGGTCACGCCCCGTGGCAACGCACCCGGGGAGGTCCGGCGCGTACGCCGAAAGATTGCTCGCACCTTCTTCGATGACCACCAGGTAGCGCATCTAGCTGTCCTCCTCGAGACCCGCCTGCCGAAGAATACTGCGGAGCGTCTTTGGGTGAATCTCGTCGCTTGGACGTCCGGCTACGGTAACGCGCCCGCGGTGGTCGTCATGCTTGAACTGTCGGTGACTCCCCCGCTGGGCAACCTCGTACCAGCCAGCGTCGCTGAGCAACCGAAGTACTTGCCTCACCTTCACGGCGTCAGACTAGCGCCGCCACCCCGACCGCGAAAACGCTGGCGGCAGTTCCGAGAAGACCGGTCTTACCGAGTATAGGCAGGGCCGCGTCAATGCCCATCTCTCTGCTCGGCGGCGATTCTGGTCGCCAGCGCATCGACATCCCGTTCCGCCTTTGCTCGGACGTCCGCAGGAGGAGGCCAGGTCGGAATCTCCTCCTGACCGGCATCTCGACGCAACCCAGCAAGGAAATGGACCTCGCCCATGCGAATCACGACCTGCCCAGCGCGAACGAGACCCCAGTCGACGCATTCGTCAACGGTCGCGGCAAGCGGCCCCTGTTCGACGAGGCGGGACCCGTCACTGTCGGGCTCGTCGACGTGGACGGAGTACCGAACGGGCCGACGAAAGGGATCCTCTGCAACCCACGCTGTGCGCTGACGAATGCTCACCTCCGAATCATAAGTCCCCCTGAGGCCAGGACCGGGCGACCCCACCCGGTCGCAAGCGACGCGCTCGGAGTCGCCGATTGGCCGCCGCGACAAGCGGCCCGGTGACGACGACGAGGACCTACGAAGTGCCTTCGAAACCTTGCGACAAGAGCTCGTCTACGCGACGCCCCGCGAGGTCGGCTGCTTCCCCGATGCCGACGAATGCAAAAGGGTCGTCGCCCGCCAAGAAGCCCGCCAGTGCGGCGCGTGCAAGAGCTTCGGGCGCAAGGCCGGCTCTCGTCGCGCGCTCGGCAAGCCGGGCGAGCAGCGCCTCATCGAGATTGAGCGTGAGCGTCCCCATGACGAGAGGGTACTTCAACGGTGTTCTTCGTTGCATTGGGGGCCGAGGCGCACTTGTTCGCCGAACGTCGTCGCAGTCAGCGGTAGGACGAAGGAGTCACCGGCCCCCCGAGCCGAAGGCCTGTCATCGCAGCCCGTGCCCGCTCGACGCGAGCCTCAGTCACCTCGGCCGTCTCGGGAGGCCTTCTGAGGGTGGCAACGGCGTTCCGGTACCCGTCGATGGCCGCTCGACTCACCAGAGTTTCAAGGGGGCCGGGATCTGGCGTGGGCTTGGCTTCCATCAACGAACCGTACCCCTGTACGCCGGGGCCCGACAAATCGGCGATCACCAGCGGCGCTGTCTCGGCTCGACGGCGCCTCAGTCAAGAGTTGGTCGAGCGGGCGGGGCCAGGGCCGGCCGACCCCAGGTCGGTCGAGCCGGTCCTGGCCTTCTTTGATCTTCATCTTCTTCTATAGGTACGGGTCGAGCCGATGCGACCCACTGGCGTCAGGCAGGTCGCGCCCGTGAGACCGACTCTCCGCGGGTAGCCGCTCGCGGTCGCGGTAGCCGCCCTTCGTGGCCTCCAGGACAGACGAGCGACGCGCGTTTGCGCTCTCTCTGCCCCTGAGACGGCCAAATCGCCGTTCACGTCGCCGCCCGGGCACGCGGACGCGCGGCCCGAGGCAGCGCTCAGAGTCGCGTGGTCTACCTCAGCGGCCGGTCAGCCAGTTCTTGACGGCCGCGGGGCCGTCGATGTGGCTGAACTCGGAGGCGTCGAGCGCGGCGCGGGCGATCATCTCCCGCTCGATCGCTTGGAGATCGGGCGGGCCCCTCGGTGCGTCAGTGCCTCCTGAACGGGCTCGGCCGCGTTGACGGCCGTCGTGCGCGGCCCATCGTTCCCGTTCGCGGGCCTCGTGGTCGGTGACCAGGTACGCCAGCAGGGCGTAGAGCACCATCGCGCCCGGCCCTCTGCGTGGCTCGCCGCGGAGCCGGACGCGCTCCAACAACCCCAGGACTTCCAGGGCCGCGATATGCCGGTAGTGGGTCGCCCGGCTGCGGGTCGTGTGGACACCGAGCGCTCCAGCCGCGCCGCGCTCGTCGTGTGAGCCGCAGAGCTCAGCCGGTGAGACACCAAGCGTGCCGGGCCGGTTGCGGCGTCGCTGACGCCAGCCCTCATCTTGCAGGACGAGCCATGTCGGCAGCAGGTGAAGCGCTCCGGCGGCGGCCAGCAGCTGGGTCACGTCGCGGGCGACGGCGGTGAAGCTGCGCCGTCCGCGTGGCTCCGACCACACCACGCCCGCCCTCACGGCGACCGCCGCGACGGGTCAAGGTCATCTGTCCGCGAAGGCCCCGCAATGTTTCCCGCAACGCCTTGTCGGCGCCTGGCGGTCTTTCCGCGCGGAAGGCGGAAAGAGTCGAGAACGCCGTATCCATAAGGGTTCTCGTGACGCGCCCGGAGGGATTCGAACCCCCGACCGGCGGATTAGAAGTCCGCTGCTCTATCCGGCTGAGCTACGGGCGCAAGGGCCGCGAACGTTAGCCGACGCGGGGCATACATCATGCGTAGTTTACTACGCTATCGCGGAGGCTGGTGTAGTATGTCAGCATGGCAGCCACCGAGTTCCTCGACGTCAAAGAAGCCGCCGAGTTGACCGGCCGAACGCGGGAAACGGTGCGGCGGTGGGTGTGGTCGGGCCGCCTTCCCGCCCAGCGCAGCGGCCGCAAGTTAGTGGTGTCGCGCGCGGATGTCATGCGCATCGCCGGTCCGTTGGACGCAGCGCGCCCGACGTTCAGCGACTGGGCCACTGAAGCGATGACGCGAATCGACGCCCGCCGGCTGACGGATCAGCCGACTGATTCCGCCGCCGACCTGATCTTTGCGGACCGCCTCACCCGGCGATGAACGTGAGCGACGATGCCGGTCTGTGACGCCAGCATCGTTGTCGACTGGATCGCACCGGTCGTCAATCCGCCCGACGATGTCGTCGACCTACTGAAACGGATGCAGGCGGCGAATGCGGCAATCGTCGGTCCCGTGCTGCTTCTTCATGAAGTCTCCAATGCTCTCCTCACCGGTGTACGGCAAAGACGTTGGTCGGGTACCGACGCCGACGAGTCGTTTCGGTTGCTCCGCGCGATGGCGGTCACCGTGACCGACGTGGTTGAGGACCTCGGCCGGGCGTGGGATCTCTCTCGACGTTACGACGAGCATCCGATCTACGACATGGTTTACGTTGCGTTGGCGGAGCGGCTTGGAGAGCGCCTCTTCACCGCCGATCAGCGGCTCCTGCGCAGAGTTGCCGGCCTCGATTTCGTTGTCGGACCAGACGCGCCTCTCTGAGGAAGCTTCGTCCCGGCCCTGCGATAGCAAGGCCGGGACGCGCCAGTTCTACGACAGGTACTTACCTGTGTCGAGACCACGCTCTTCCATGAGCTTCATGAACGTCTCGCGCATCTCCTCGGGGTAGTCCGGGAGGTTGCCTTCGGCGAGGACCTGGGCCGCGCGGGCACGAATGTGCGGGCCGAAGTCCCAGTCGTCGTCGTTCATCAGGCGCTTGACTTCCTTCTCGGGCCAGGAAACGACACCGGGCTCGCGACCGTGCGCACCGGCGAGCTTGTCGATCTCCTCGATGCGGCCGGGAAGCGGAGCCTGCTCCTGCAGCATGCCCTTGGCGGTCAGCGCCGCGTTCACTTCGGGGTCGGGCATGAACGGGGTGCCGTAGGCGTCCTTGTGGAACAGCTTTTCGAACTTCAGGCGGGCGCGCTGGCCGCCGGCCTTCTCGTCTTCGAGGGGGTAGCCGATGGCGTGGCCCCAGGTCAGCTTCATGCTCGGCGGAAGACCGAAGGCCTTCTCGACGCCGCCCGGCTTACGGCCGAAGGCGATAAGGATGCTGCCAACGTCGACGCCGACACCTGCGAGAACAGCCTGGGCAACAGCCTGGCCGCTCTCGAAACGCAGCAGCGTGTCGGTGCGCTCGGTCGGGAAGCTCATCAGGCGCGGCACCGTCTGGGTCATCGTGAACTCGTAGTTCCAGCCGTGGTACTTGGTGAGCGCACCAGAAAGAGCGAGGGTCGAAAGACCATCGTTGGCACGGCCGTACCAGGCGTTCAGGTTCGTCAGCCAGAAGATCAGGTGCGAGCACTGGTTGATGATCTGGACGTTGAAGCCCGAGACGCACTCCTCGATCTCGTCCCAGAGATCACAGGTTTCCTTGCTGACAACGATTGCTTCAGTGGCGTTGATGTTGCCCTGGCACGACGCGAGACGAGCCCCCTGAAGGATCGTCTGGAGCTTCCAGTCTTCGACCTTCTTGTCGGCGTCGAAGTAGCGGATGCTGCGCCGGTCGCCGATCGTTTGAAGGATCGTCTTATCCGGGATAGTGACTGACACTCTGGTCTCCCCTGGTCCGTGTGGTTCGCGTAGTCCGCCGCCGGCGCGAGCGCTGAGCGGAGCACGGCCTCGGCGAAGGCCGTGGCGCGTGTCGAGAACATACGCGGAAACCACACCTCGTGGCGACTGTTGCGACGTGGAAAGTTGTCACGGGAATCCGCGTCGATCGTCCGGTGAGGTCGGCGGAACCTACCGCGACGAATCGCTAGCATGCCGCCCCATGCCTACTCTCATGTTTGTCACCGTCCCCACCGACCAAGTCCTCAACAAAGAGGGCAAGGTCCGCTACCCCGGATCCGAAGTCGCGGCCGAACGCCTTGCTGCCGCCGGCTGGACCGTGGAAATCGTCGACCCCACATGGCCGACACCCCTCCGACGAGGCGAGGAACTGAAGCCCGACCTCGCCCTGGTCTCGTGTTACAAAGCCGCCCCCCGCTCACGCGACGCCGCATCGATGCTTGCGCGAATGAGCGAGATCCCCGTCTACACCGTAGGCGTGACCCAAGGCGACGACGCGTTTCGCACGATGGCTCCGACCGTCAGTGTCCTCAAAGGCATCTCGGAGCTTCCCGCCCCCAGCTGACCCGAGGGGTTCGGACAGGCTGAGGTCAGTCCGACTCTTCGAGCACCGCGTAGGTCGCTCCGTCTCCACCCTCGTTGGGCGGAGCGGCCTCCGCTCGTTCAACCAACGGGTGACGTTTGAGTTCGTCGCGAACCGCCACTCGAAGCGCACCCGTACCGTGCCCATGGATGACGCGCAGGCGGGAGCGCCCCACCATTGCCGCCGCGTCGACGGCCTCGCGCACCTGCTGACGAGCCTCCCCGGCCCGGGTACCACGCACATCGATCTCGGACGGGGCCGCCACCAGAGCGGGCCGGGCCTCCATCGGTCGCTCGCGCTCGGTGAGATCGGCTGGCCGTGGGCCGCTGAGCACCACCAGCCGCCTGGCAGGAACGCGCAGGCGGATCTTGTCGCCTTGAACCTCGGCCGTTTTGCCTTCCAGGGCAACGACGACACCCCGGAAACCCATCTCGGGATCGTTGACCGAATCACCGACGGCCACCGGTCGGCTCGGTGGACGTGCCGTCGCGGAGCGTATCGAAGCACCCGCCCGTGAGGCCGCGGCGGAGGCCGCCCCGAGCCGACGATCACGCTCACGAGCACCGCGATCGTCACCCCGATCGGCGCCCAACGCGCGCTTTGCCTCGGCCCGGCGAGCGGAGCTGATCTGGGTACGCAGGTCGGCAAGCTCACGTGTGGCGGCCGACAGCTCAGCAGCGGCCTCGTTGCGTACCCGCTCACGCTCGCGCTGCGCGTCGTCACCCACGCGCTCCAGCCGTCGCTCGAGTTCGGCGGCACGCTCGTCGGCGTGACGCGTGGCCTCCTCGGCAGCGCGCCGTTGCTCGAAGTTGCGCTGCCGCTCGTCGTCGGCGGCCGCGCGCGCATCGGCCGCTTCGCGCATGAGATCGTCGACGTGGCGACGGGCCGGGCTCATCGCGGCGCGGGCGGCGGCGATGACGTCCTCCCCAAGGCCCAACCCGCGAGCGATCGAGAGAGCATGAGAGGCACCCGGGGCGCCGACCGCGAGCGAATACAAAGGCCGCAGCGTTCCGGCTTCGACGCCGACTGCGGCGTTTCGGGCGCCCGGCGTGGCCGCCGCCCACTCCTTCAAAGCGCCGAGGTGCGTGGTCGCCAGCACCAGGGCGCCGTTCGCCACCAGCCGCTCGAGAACCGCTTGCGCCAGCGGGCCTCCCTCTTCGGGATCTGTGCCGCCGGCGACTTCGTCGAGCAGCACGAGCGACCGTGGGCCGGCGGTGGCGATGACGTCGATCAGCGTGCGCACGTGCGCCGAGAAGGTCGACAGGCTGAGGGCGATCGACTGGTCGTCGCCGATGTCGGCGAGGATGTGGTCGAAGACCGGCAGCCGGGCGCGTTCGGCGGGCAGGCGCAGCCCGCATTGGGACAGCATCGCCATCAGGCCGAGGGTCTTCAGGGCCACGGTTTTGCCGCCGGTGTTCGGCCCGCTCACGACGAGGGCCCGCACCCCTTCGAGCGGTAGGTCGATCGCCACGGCGGTGGCGGGATCCAGTAGCGGATGCCGGACGGCGATCAGCGTGACCTCATCCGAATCGTCGACGACGCACCCCCGCCACGCGTGCGACAGGTGCGCCCGCGCCAGGGCGAGATCGTGTTCGGAAAGGGCGGTGACCGCGTGCTCGAGGGCGGGCGCGTCTGCGGCGACGCGCGCCGACAGCGCGGCGAGAATCCGCTGAACCTCAATGGCCTCCGAGGCAATCAGCTCGCGCACGCGGTTGTTGGCCTCGACCATCTCGAAGGGCTCGATGAAGAGGGTCTGCCCCGAGCCGGAGCTGTCGTGCACGAGGCCCGGCACGGCAGATCGCGACGACGCCTTGACCGCGAGAACGGGTCGGCCAGAGCGCTCGGTGGTGAAGGTCTCCTGGAGGTGGTTGCGCAGGCGCCCCGCGAGCCGGCGCAGCGTTTCTGCCGCGGTGCGGCGCGCATCGGTGAGCTGGCGACGAAAATCGGCGAGTTCCCGCGAAGCCGCGTCGAGGAGGCCCCC
This sequence comes from Thermoleophilia bacterium, assembly GCA_031362405.1. Classification (GTDB taxonomy): domain Bacteria; phylum Actinomycetota; class Thermoleophilia; order Miltoncostaeales; family Miltoncostaeaceae; genus JANLSO01. The sequence goes on from JANLSO010000025.1 coordinate 37,538, forward strand.
GCGACCGTCGAGCGCGCGAGCAAGGACCGCCGCGAGGCCTTCGAGCGCCATGGCATCGATGACCTCCAGACGCGCGGCGAGTGACGGGGCGATCTCCTTTTGAGCCTGGACCGCGGTGCGCACCTCCAGCGCAACCCCGATCGTCGCCGTGATCCGTTCCAGATCGACGATCTCGAGGACGGAGTTGCGCGCGGCCGCGGCGATCGCCTCGCGGACATCGTGGGCGCCACCCGGCCCCGAGACTGCGATCTCAGCAAGGGCGAACGCTTCTTCGGTCTCGCGCCGAAGCTGGACGACGGTCGCGTGCTCGGTGGCCGGGGCGAGCTTGTCGGCAAGGCGCTGGCCCCCGTCAAACGCGCAGTATCCGCGAAGCCGGTGGCGGACCTCGTCGAGTTCGAGAAGGTTTTGAGAGCGGGGATCCACGACCGGGATCGTAGTGCCCTGGCGGTCAACTAAGCTGGCGAGCGGATGCTCGTTCTCTGTCTCATCATCGTCGCGGTGCTTTTGCTGGGTGCGCTCGGGCTTGCGCTCGCGATGCTCGGCGGCACATGGTTCGCCTCCCACCTCTTCCCGCCGGCCGACGAGCCCCCGGCAAAGGGGCCTACCGAGTAGCGTCAGCCCTCGGCGCGCTCCCATAGCGCGAGGTCGTCGCTCGCCGCACGCGTGGTCTCGTCGTCAGGACCCAACTCGTCGCGCATCCCGGTGAACGCCTCGCTCAGCATCTCCCGAGCACGATCGCGCTCACCAAGCTCCCACAGCGTCTTCGACAGGGCATAGGCAGCGACGAGGGTCTCCGGGTCATCGGGGCCGCAGAAGTCCTCGAGGCCCGCGTAGACCTTTTCCTCCAGTTCTCGGGCGCCGCGATGATCTCCAAGGTCGAAGAGCGTGGCGGCCAAGTCGGCCATCGCCCCAAATGTGTCCGGGTGTTCGGGGCCGAAGATGCGAAGGCATGCCGCGACGACACGTTCGTTCAGAAGCCGGGCACCTTCGAGATCGCCCATGGCGGTCCGGCTTTCGGCCAGCAGCTCGGCGACGAAGAGCGTCTCGGGGTGGTCGGCGCCGAGATGGTGGTCCGACAGCACGAGAAGCCGCTCTTCCAAGAAGCGGGCGCCCACCGTGTCGCCGGCGATGAAAAGAAGGCGCGCAAGGCTGGCCTCGGCGTCGAGTGTGTCGACGTCGAAGGGCCCCTTGTCACGCAGGAGCCGAGCCACCAGCGAGCGCTGACCGCGGCAGGCATCGTCGAATCGACCAGTCTCGGCCAACAGGGTCGGCAGCATGGCTTCGAGGATCGCATCGCGAGGATCGAGCCGGCCACCGTGCGCCCGGATACGGCCCAGATGCCGCTCGACATAGGGAACCGCCTTGATGACTTCATCGAGGTCGAGCAGGGCGTCCATCAGCTCGTCCTCGATTTCGTCGACCTCCGGGTGATCACCTCCGAGGGCCGCTCGGCGGTCGGCGAGCACCAGCCTCAGCAGCTCGCAACGCTCGGCGAGGTCGTCGAAGTCGGGTTCGTCGTTCATGAGGCGCAGTTTCGCATGCGGAGCTCCGGGAACGAGTCGGTCACGTAAGGCCGACCGTGCGCGCGGCTAGTCTTGGTATCCGTCGAACATAGAGGAGCAGCGGTGACGAGCACCAATCTCTGGGCCGGCAAGGGTCTTGCCGCAGACGAAGAGGCCCACACGCGACGGATGGTCGCTCTGTTCGAGCGGTGTGGCGACGATGAAGCTGCCGCGGTCTACGCGCGCTTCCTGCCCGAGAACGACGCCGAGTGGACCGTCGACGAGCTCGAGCGGGGTGCTCACGCAGGCCCCTGGTTGGAACTCGGGGCGGAGTTGGGGGACTGACGCGCGAGCGGCCGCCCGAGGGCGACCGCTGGGCGCAACATCAGCCGGCTTACGGCGCGTCGTCGTAAACCTGGACAACGCCAAGGTCGACGTTTGCCGCGAAGGGCCCCGGCTTACCCGAGGGCTCCTTGAAGAACAGGTGAGCGACCACCTGGAACGGAATCGTGTCGCTCGCCCCGAGAGCAGGCGTTCCGGCGGCGAAGTTGATCGAGCCGTTGAAGGAGACGCTGTTACCGACAACGGCGCCCGCGGCGTAGTTGATCAACAGCGGAGCGGAGGTGAGTTCGGGTCCGGACCCGATGGACTCGAGCGAAACCCGCAGCTCCCACGTACCGGCCAGAAGCGGCGCGATCGGACCGTCCATGTGCCAGGTGCATGCCACCGACCAGGCGTCCTGGGTGCGGATGACGTTGGTCGGGGCTCCGCCCGGGTCGATAACGGTGGCCTGAAACTCGCCGCTGAGGGGGCCGGGAAGAGGAACAATTTGAACGGTGGCCATGATGGGCCTCTCTTTCGGATCTGGTGTGGAGTACCGGGAGACGATGCCTCCCGGTTGATCTGAGAGAAGGCTAGGAGGGCCCACTTACGCGGCGATTATCTGAGACTTACCTTCCCCGCGAAGACCGAATGGCATCGGACCGCGACGCGAAGCCATCGTCCGAATGACTTCGCATCGCACGATCAGTGTCGTCGCCCCGACCCGGCCACGACGAGCACCCCTAGGTGGGCGGTGTCCTCACCTTTGTGCGGCCCGCTCCGGTCGCCGGTTCGCCAACCACCCGCGCGGAAGGTCCCACAGCGCATGCACCGGTTCTGGGTGGCTCCCCCGGACTCGATGGACGCGGTGGCCGGTTCGGAGAACCCCAGTAGAAACGAACGTTGCTGATAGCTGCGCTGTGACGCGAGAACGCCTCAGGAACGACGTTCTCAGGTGAATCTCAGGAACCCTCAACCCCTTGCTCAGCGAGATTCGCTGCGGCCCGTCGATACCCGAGGCATCGGTCGACGATCAGAAGGAGATCGACTTATGGACATGCCGATCAAACAGGGCCGCAGGGCCCGGCCGGCCGGCCATATGGGCCCGATGCCGCCACCGCCCAAGATGGAGAAAGCCCTGAAGCCCATCGCCGACACTCTCGGCATGCCGTTCGAGGAGATCGGACGGCGCCTCGGGAGCGGGTCGAGCCTCTCGGACCGCGACGACCGCGGGCTTCCGCCAGACCAAGCTCGAGGCGGCGATCACCGCGGGCCTCAAGGAGGGCGCGCCCCGGGGCATGACCCCCGCCTCTGGACATGGCCCACATGGTCGCCACGCATGCCGGCCCGCCCCCGCGCATGGACGATGTGAAGGGGCGCTTCTCGGCGGCGTTTGCCGGCGTCAAGGGGCGACACGAGTCAGCACGTACGCCTCGAGGCCTCGCCGGGGTGGCTCTCCAGCCAGCCGACGACGTGCGCGGCATGCGTGTCGGGAGGAAACACCGGGTAGAAAACGTGCTCGATCTGACCGTCGCTGACGATCAGGGTGAGACGACGGACCAGCGTCGCGCCACCGAACGTGAACGTCGGCAGGTCGAGCGCGCGCGTGAGGGCGAGATCCGCATCACTGAGCAACGCATACGGCAGGTTGAGCCGCAGCGCCACCTCCCGCTGGTACTCGGACGTCTGGGTACTGAGGCCGAACACCTCGGCGCCCCGGCCGACGAGTTCGGCATGGTGATCTCGAAAAGCGCACGCCTCGGGCGTGCAACCACGGGCTCCGGGGATGGCGTCCCACTCGACACCCGGCGCACGGTCGGGCTGCCCGGTGCGCGGATAGGCGTAGATAACCGTTCGCCCCGGCAGCAGCGAGAGATCGACGGGCGGCCCGGTCGTGGCCACCAAGGTGATGGCGGGAACCGTCGCCCCGACAAGGTGATCGCAGGCCCCGTCGTCGATCGGGATCGGAAGGTCAAAGGGCGGCTCGGAAGGGGACATCACGAACCGCGATCGACAACGTAGACGCGTCGTATCGGGAGAAGCCGCGTGAACGGGACCTTGATGATCGGGGGTTCGAGGCCGAGTGCGTCTCGGTGAGCGATGACGTCAATCCCGCCGTCACCAGAGGCCTGTGTCACTTGAGTGCGATACCCCATGGCATCCAGGAGATCCGTTCGACAGTCACCGTGTCGGCGGCCGCGTCGGCGACGTCTTCGGGCCCCAGCGCGGCCGTTGGCGCGACAACAGCTGGCGCCGCCTCCTACGCAATCGAGGAACTCCTGCAGGTGGTGCTTCACCCCGGAAGCAGTCGCTTTCGATCTGGCGAGATTCAAGGTGCTGTCCGGCGTGCACGGGTAGACGACGAGGCCTCCCGGTGGCATCCGATCGGCAAAGCTCAAGTGCGCTCCCGCGGTCCCTGGCACGGCGCCGGGCTTCGCGTCCGGATGGTCGGCCAGCGCCCGCGCCTTCATGGCATCCCCGTCGTCTCCACCGACGGCGAGATCTCCCAACAGATTCCCGCCGATCGAAATGAACCCGTTTGCGACGAGATCACGCTTTGGCCGGCATTATGAACGCCCCACACGACAGTCATCGATCGCGAAGCATAGAGCGCGACCCCGCCGCCGACGCCGCGAGGCCGAGATCTCAACGCTCGATTAACTCTTCGATCAACTTCACCGCCCTGATCTATCCTGGGCGGATGACGGCTCAGCCTCCACGGTGCACGTAGCTCCTGGGGCTCGCCGTGAGCGAGCCGAGGCGCTCGACGCGGCCGGACACTACGACCGTTACGTCGTCCCCTTCACGGAGCCCTACGCCCGGGCGCTGATGGCGGCTCTGAGTTCCGCGACGCCACGGCGGGTTCTCGACCATGGAGCCGGTACGGGCACGGTCACCCAGGGTGTTCTGGCGGAGTTCCCTCAGTCTCGGCTGACGGCGCTCGATCCCAGTTCGGCGATGCTCAACCGGCTCGTCGGCCGGCTCGCTGATTCCGATCGGGATCGAGTGAAGATCATTCGTGGAACGGCCTCGGACCTTCGGGCGACGGACCGCTTCAATGCGATCGTCAGCCAGCTCGCGTTCATGTTCGTGCCCGACCCCGAGGCCGATCTACGCCTCCTACGCGGGCACGCCGAGCCGGGCGCAGTGCTTGTCATCTGTGTGCTCGGTGGTCAAGATGACGTCGCCGCCTTCGATCTCTACTGGACGGCGGCGGCCCGGGTTGACCCAGGCTTTGCCGGATCCGATGAGTACCCGCACTTTCGCTTCGGGGATCCAGCCGAACTCATCACGGCGGCGCAGCGCGCAGGCTGGGCCGATGTGAGGTGCGAGAAGATCATCGCCCACCGTGAGGTCGGCACCGACGAGCTCTGGGAATGGCTCTGGGGGGCCATGCCGTTGCGGCGGCGGGGTACCGGCGAGGCGGCGGCAATCGACCCATCGACACGAGAACGCCTACGCGCCGAGCTACTCCAGGCGGCGGCCCCGTTCTCCATCGGCTCTGACCGTGTGCGGTTTCCGATGCACGGATGGTGTCTGCGCGCGAGCGCCACGTGACGTCGAACGGCGCGCTGGTTTCTGCGCGTGGCCTGGTCCGCGAGCACGGTAGAGGCACCGCTCGGCGGGCTGTGGTCGATGGTGTCGACCTCGAGATCCACCCGGGGGAACTGGTGGCGATCGTGGGTGCTTCGGGCTCGGGCAAGAGCACCCTGCTCCACCTTTTGGCCGGCCTCGATCGCCCGACCTCGGGAACAATCCTCCTTGCCGGAACCCGACTCGACGGCATGTCCGAGGCTCAGCTTGCCCGCCTGCGCCAGAGGTTCGTGGGCTTCGTCTTCCAGTCGTTTCGACTGGTGCCGGAACTGACCGCGTGGGAGAACGTGCTCATGCCCGCGCGCCTCGCCCGTGATCTCAGCGCCGGCCGGGAACGGGCCCGGGTGATCATGGACCGGCTCGGCGTCGCGTCGGTGGGCGGGCAACTGCCCGATGACCTGTCCGGTGGCGAGCAGCAGCGGGTGGCGATCGCCCGTGCCCTGGTGATGGAGCCGCGAGTCATCTTTGCCGACGAGCCCACCGGCAACCTCGACGAGCACTCGGGAGCAGAGGTCATTGCCCTCCTGCGAGACGCCGTCACCCCGACGCGAGCGGTGGTGATGGTCACCCACGATGCTCACCAGGCCGCGGGGGCCGATCGCACCGTGCATATCCGCGACGGCCGCATCGACGCGTGACGGCCTCTGGTCGCCCGGGGCTCGTGCGTGCATGGGCAAGCCTTCGGACGCGCCCATCGGCGGCGCTCGTCGCGGCGATCGGACTATTTCTGGTCGGCCTGATGGTGGGTGCGGCGGTGACCCTCGGCTCGGCTTTGTCGACGGGTTTCGACCGCGCACAGCGGGCCGCTGACGCCCCGGACATCACCGCTCGCTTCGACGTGATCGATCGCGAAGACGCCGCCGCGCGTCTTTCGGGGCTCGCGAACGTGAGGTCGACATCGTTTCGCTTGGTGGTGCGACACGTCAACATGGGCGCGCGAAAGGACGGCACCCCGGAGCCGCGGTTCGGCGAGGCGGAGATCAATGGCCTGCAGGCTGATGGGTCGTCCCAGGGCCTGGCGCTCGTCAGCGGGCGGGCCCTCTCGGGTGCGCCCGATGAAGCGGTGATCGAGCGCGGCCTCGCCGAGGAGTGGGACCTCGGCCCCGGAGATCGAATCGGCATGGAGACCCAGCGGGGTCTGTGGCTCGGCACGATCGTCGGGATCTCCGTCGAGCCCGACATCGTCGCCTTTCCGCTGGCCTCGGAGCCACGCATGTACGTCGACTACGACGAGGTCCGCGAACGATTCCCCAGCTACGGCGAGGGGCAGCCCGTCAACGCGGCCTATCTGCGGCTCGCGAACCCCGATCGGCTCGCCGAGACGCTCGTCCAAGCCCGAACGTCGAGCTTCGGCCTTACCGGAACCACGTTCTCGACGCGATCCGCGACGCGGGCGATCATCAACGAGGCCGGGGGTCTGGTCGTTGCGCTGTTGGGTGCGTTTGCGGTGATCGCCCTGTTCGCGGCGGGCACGATGCTCGCCTCCACCGGCCATGCCCGCGTGACCCGCGACCTGCCGACGATCGGGGCGTTTCGCACGATGGGCTTCACACCGTTCGCGCTGGCCGGCTCGTATGCCGTCGAGGCGGCCATCGCGGCGGTGCCCGCCGCGGGGCTAGGAATAATCGTGGGAGCGCTCCTCGTCGCGGGCCCGACCGACGATCTTCTGCGCGCCCTGAACGAACTCGGCCCGGCATCGCCGATCGGCCTCCCCCACCTTGCCGCCTTCGCCGTGGTCCTCGTGGTGGCCGCCGTTGCCGCGGGGTGGCCGGCCCTTTCGGCGACCCGGCAACCGGTCGTGCGCAGCCTCGGCGGCGCCTCTCGTTCGCGTCCGCGCCGGACGATGGTGGCGGCCCGCCCGTTCATTCTCGGCGCGCGCCTGGTCGTACGCCGACCGGGGCGCTTTCTCATGAGTGTGCTGGCCGTGGCCGCTGCTCTGGCGACCATCCTGCTGCTATTGGCGGTCGGCAGGTTCCTGCTGTCGGTGCAGGAGGAACCCGCCGCCCTCGGTGAGCGCTACTCGCTGCTCGTCAACGACGGGCCGCAAAGCCTCGACCTGATCCGCGCGACCCCGGGGGTCGCGGCCGCGGTCATCCGCTATGAAGCGCGCGCACTCGACGCCTTCGAGCTGCAGGAGCCGATCAGGATCGTTGCCTTTGGGCCGGGCCGCGACCGGGTCTTCGCCGGGCGACCCCTCTTGTCGGGCCGCCGTGCCGTGGAGCCGGGAGACACCGAGGTCGGTGCGGGCCTCGCCCAGAGCCTCGGCCTCGATGTCGGAGGGCGGCTGATCGCTCAGGTTGAACAAGGGGGCGAACTCCAACTGACGGTGACGGGCATCGTCCAAGAACTCGCCCAAGATGGGCGCGTGGCCTACACGGATGTCGCATCGCTCCGTGCCGCACGACCCGATCTGCCCGCCGACATCGCCGTGCGGGCGCGCAGCGGTGTTTCGGTCGCCACTCTCCGCACTGCACTCGAGGGCCAGGGCCTGACCGTCACAACGAACTCCGGGCTCGCCCCGAGCGGCGCGCCGTTCCTCACGACGATCGTCGCTTTGCTACGTGTGGTGGCGGTGGTCAACGGGCTCGTCTGCGCCGCGCTGGTGCTCCTGGCCCTGGTTGTTCTGGCCCGCGAACGCAGCGAAACGATCGGGGTTCTGCGCACCAGTGGCGGCTCGCGCCGCGACGTGTGGGCCCTGCTTTTCGGCGCGGGCGTGGTGCTGGTTGCCGCGGCCCTCGTCGCCGCATACGTCCTCGAGCGCTTTGTCTTCGGCCCGACCCTGTCGGGGATGGTCGAGCGTTACGGAGTGCTGCCCTTGGCACCAAACGGAGCGGATGTCGTCGTCGTTGGGCTCGCGGGCGTGGTTGTCGTCGCGCTCACTTCAGCCCTGGCGGCCCGGCGCTACGTGCGCCAGCCGGTCGTGCGCCTACTGCGCCCCGGATAGCGAACGACATGCACGTTGTCCGCGTCATGTCATTTGGCCGGCTCCGGGAGGTAAAGCGTAGCGTTGCGGTCAGCCGGCGCGCCGCTCCAGTTCTTCGGGCGCCCGCCCTGAGTGTCGAGGACGGCCAACTCCCGGGAGATCCCGGCAAGGCCGAGAGGCCCGGATGCACCGCGGACTCCGGCGTGATCGATGAGCCAGGTCTCCAGCGCAACGCGCCCGTCGGTGAGTTCCACCAGACGAAGGGCGCGCGCCTGCTGGGGAAAGTCGATGAGTGACGGCGCACGTACGAGCCAGTAGCCGCCGGTCTGAGTCGGGTGGGGCGTGATCAGGTTGCGGTGGGTGTCGCCCGAGAGCACCGCGACGACGCCGGGCGTCGCGTCGAGCAGCGCAAATGCCGCCTCGCCACCCGTAGTCTGCTCGAGTGGTGTCGGCGCGACGATGAGATAACGGTCGCCCGGGTGCGCGGCGAGGATCGTGCGCATCCACTCGACCTGCCAGGTGGGCAGGGCGCCGTCGCTGCCGCCGGCCCGGTTTGCGGTGTCGAGTACCAACACACGGACCCCGGGCGCGACCTGGCGTTGATACACCAAGAACCCACGCTGGGAGGTCACTCCCGAGGCCCGGGCGACCAACTCCACGGCGCGGGCGCCTCCGAGCGGTTCGCGCGCCGGGTCGGCGTCAACGGTCCGGAAGCGCCCGAGTCGGTCGGCGACCAGCAGTTGCCGTAGTCGTTGCGGGTCGAGCACGCCATCGGTGGCCGCCGAGCGCGCCGCGGCCGAGGGCCGCTCGAGTTTTCTGCTCCCAACGGCCTCACGCGCCAGGGCCTCCTCGACCGGGACGACCCCCTGGATGAGGATATCGTGGTTCGACACGGCCGGCAGCCACGGTGCCATGAGGCCGGTCGCGCGAAATGGTTCCTGCGCCTGGTCGAGAAGCCCGACGTGTCGGGGCGCGTCGAGGTCGGGCCGGTAGAAGAAGGGATCGCCGCTGTCGACATCCTGAACTCCCTGGTATCCCACGGCACCGGAATCGGGGTTTATCTCGCCGCCACCCAAAAGCGTCATCGCCCAGTGGAGCTCGTTGCGGTGCGTGTTGTCGGTGATGTCACCGGTCACGAGGACCACGTCGGGAGCCAGCTCATTCACGCTTTGGACGGCCGCCTCGACGACCTGGGTCGTCAGGACTTCCTGGGGACGAAACGCGGAGCTCACCGAACCGCCGGTGCGATCCACGACCTCGACCCGCAAAGGCGACTCCTCGTCGAGGACGTGCAGATCTGAGACCTGGGCGAGGGTCACGAGGGTCCGCGCGACGGGGGCCGCGGGCGCGAGGTCGGTCCGAGGCAGGAGCACCGCGCCGGGGCCCGGCTCGAGCACCCCGTCTGCGTCGGTGTCGACGATCGTGTTCGCCAGGGTCGAGCCCGGCGTGAGCGCGGGTGCCGCGTCGCCGCCGTTACAGGCCGTCGCGAGCGTCGCCGTCAGACAAAGCGCCGCGACCGCACGGCTTCGGGCGGCTAGTCGGATGGGACGTTCGCCGCGGAAACCGCCCACGCGGGCGATCCGTCTGCATCAACGAACACCGAGGTGCCGGCCCCGGCAGGCGGGTCGTCGGTCTCGACCCGAATCGGGCCCGCAGGGGTCTGCACCGTGGCCTCGTAGCGGTCGCCCGAGAAGGCGACGTGCGCGACACGACCAGCGATCCCGCCGGAACCGTTCAGGCGCAGCTGACGCGGGCGCAGCACCAACGCACATGGCGCGCCGTCGGCAAGCGGCGTTGCCGACTCGGCGGCGACCGGCCAGGTGCCGGCCACAAGGCCCCGCCCGCCCGACCACACGGCCGGCACGACGCTCGATCGACCGACGAACGCCGCCACCTCGACCGTCGCGGGCCGTCGGGTCATCTCGTCGGGAGGGCTGAGCTGCGCGATCCGCCCATGGAACATCACCGCGACCCGGTCGCAGAGCGAGAAGGCCTCGTCCTGGTCGTGAGTGACGAGGATGAACGTACATTCGGCTTCGCGCTGGATGCGACGCAATTCGGTCTGCATCTCCCGGCGTAGGTGAGCATCGAGGGCGGCGAGCGGCTCGTCGAGCAAGAGGACCGGGGGGCGGTTGATCAGCGCCCGCGCCAACGCGACGCGCTGCTGCTCGCCACCGGAAAGCTGATGTGGATGGCGGCGTTCCTTGCCCGCCAGCCCGACGAGCCGCAATGCCTCGGTGACGCGTTCGCGCACCTCTGCCACGGGGACCTTCGCTGCCCGCAGGCCGTACGCCACGTTGCCCTCGACGCTCATGCGGGGAAACAGCGCATACGACTGGAAGACCGTGTGCACGGTGCGACGATGGGCCGGCAGGTCGGTCACGTCGGCGCCGTTGAGAAGGATACGCCCCGCGTCGGGCTGCTCCAGCCCGGCGATGAGCCGCAGCAGCGTGGTCTTACCGCAACCCGATGGCCCGAGAAGGCCGAAGATCTCGCCGTGGCCCACCTCCAACGAGACGTCGTCGACGGCGACCGTGGCCCCGAAGGCCCGGCGGGCGTTGCGCACCTCCACAACGGCAGACTCGCTCATCGACGCTCACGCCCACCGGTCAGCGCCGTGGCAAGGCCGGCCCGACCAATCAGCGCGGCGGCGATGAACACGACGAGGCCCACCCCGAGCACGACGGTGCCGATCGCATCGATCTCGGGGGAGATTCGTCGGTTGATGAGCGACAGCACGGTGACCGGCAGTGTCGGGGTGTCGGGATTCGAGAGCAAACGCGAAAGCACGACGTCGTCGAACGAGAACAGAAACGTCAAAAGGGCCGCCGCCCAGATTCCCGGTGAGAGATCCGGGATCACCACGGTCCGAAGGATCCGGCCGGGCGAAGCACCGAGGTCGGCGGCGGCATCCACGAGCCGTGGATCTTGACCGGCGGCCCGGGCCTCGATCAGGACGATCGCGAAGGCAGTGAGGAAGACGACGTGGCCGATAACAAGCGCGAGCAGGCCAAGCGGAATACCGAACAGCGGCAGCATGATGGCGATTCCCGCGGCGATCACCACCTCGGGCAGCAGCAAGCGACCCGCCGTCAGCATCCGTGACAACCCCCGAAGCCGTGGCTGGCGACGCAGCCCGATCACCACACCGAGGGCGATGGTGGTCGACACCACCGAGGCGATCGCGGCGAGCACCAGGCTCACACGCAAGGAGTCGCGCACCGTAACGTCGTTCCACGCTGCGCGATACCAATCGAGGGTGAACCCATCGAACGAGGTACCGATCTCGTTGGCGTTGAACGAGTTCAGCCCGACGCGGACCAGCGGCGCGTAGAGGAACACGACGATCAGACCGAGCCAGATCGGCGCCCAACGGATGCGGCGGATGGTCATGCGGCCGCGACCCCGTCGGCCCGTCTTAGCCGGCGACGCATGATCAGCGCCAGCCCGCCGAGGACTCCGAAGATCACGAGGAGCACCACGGCGATCGCACCCCCCAGAGGCCGGTTGGCACCACCGGCCTGCTCGGCGAGGACGTTGCCGATGAGAAGAGTCTTCCCGCCACCGAGGATCGCCGGAACCGTGAACTCGCCGATGGCGAGGATTCCCACCAGTGCCAGGGCGACGACGATGCCGGGCATGGCCATCGGCACGATCACCGTAGTTAGCCGTCGAAACGGACGGGCACCGAGGTCGTCGGCG
>JANLSO010000145.1:0-3685 GCA_031362405.1 Thermoleophilia bacterium
GGCGACCTATCTACCAGCGCACCGCCGCCTACGGGCACTTCGGGCGCGAGCTGCCCGAGTTCTCGTGGGAGTCAACGGACATCGGCCGCGCCGCGGCCTGATCTCCTGTCGAGCGGGGGGGGGGGGGGCGCCACCCCCCCCCCGGGCGCGGGCCCGGGGGTGCCCCCCGGCGACGGGCGGGGCCCCCACCCGCCCCTGGTGGGGTGTGGTTTCGCGCCCGACCACCACACCCCCCCCCCGTGGCGGCCCCAACGGCGCCGCGCCGACCGCCCCGACGACGATCTGATCGTCGAGGTCCGGCGGAACGAGGTAGTCGAGCGGCCGGTCGAGTGCCCGCACGTCGACGAGCGGGACCACCTGGCACGAGGCCCTGGCGGGGGTGGCGCTCACGCCGCCCCCGCTCGACAGGAGATCAGGCCGCGGCGCGGCCGATGTCCGTTGACTCCCACGAGAACTCGGGCAGCTCGCGCCCGAAGTGCCCGTAGGCGGCGGTGCGCTGGTAGATAGGTCGCCGCAGGTTCAGGTTCTCCACGATCGCGCCGGGACGCAGGTCGAATGTGTCGCGCACCCACTCGGCGATGCGATCGGTCGAGGTCGTTTCGGTTCCGAAGCACTCCACCATGATGGACACCGGGTGAGACACCCCGATGGCGTACGCCACCTGGACCTCGCACCGCTTGGCCATTCCGGCCGCCACGACGTTCTTGGCGACCCACCGGGCCGCGTAGGCCGCTGAGCGGTCGACTTTGCTCGGGTCCTTCCCGGAGAATGCCCCGCCGCCGTGGCGGGCCATGCCGCCGTAGGTGTCGACGATGATCTTGCGACCGGTCAGACCACAGTCGCCCATCGGGCCGCCGATCACGAAGATGCCGGTCGGATTGATGTAGTTCGTAATGCCGGGCTGCCACATGTCGAACCGCTCCAGCACGGGGCGGATGACGTTCGCGGCGACCTCTTCGTGGAGAAGCTCGACCTCGACCTCGGCCGAGTGCTGGGTCGAAACGACCACGGCGGTGACCTCCACCGGGCGACCGTCTTCGTACTTGACCGTCACCTGCGATTTACCGTCGGGTCGCAGGTAAGGCATCCCGTCACGACGCACCTCGGCGAGCCGCTCGCAGATGCGGTGGGCGAGCGTGATCGGCAGCGGCATCAGCTCGGGGGTCTCGTCGGTTGCGTAGCCGAACATCAGGCCCTGGTCGCCGGCACCCTGCAGGTCGTACTTGTCGCTTTCAGATCCGCTACGGGTCTCGAGGGCCACGTTCACGCCGGCGGCGATGTCGGGGCTCTGCTCGTCGACCGCCACCGAGATACCACACGTCGCGGCGTCGAAACCGAACGCCCCGTCGGTGTAGCCGATGTCGCTCACGGTGCGGCGCACGATCGAGGGGATGTCGACGTAGGCGGAGGTGGTGATCTCGCCCGCAACCATCACCTGCCCCGTGGTGATCAGCGTCTCGCAGGCGACGCGCCCGGCGGGATCCTGCTCGAGGATCGCGTCGAGTACGCCGTCCGAGATCTGGTCGGCGATCTTGTCGGGGTGACCCTCGGTCACCGACTCCGAAGTGAAGAGGTATTCGGCCATTCGCTCGCCTTGTCGGGGCTTTCATCGGTCGCGGCAGGCCATTGGGGCCTTTGCGGTGGCGGAGGATACCAGCGGCATCCCGGGAGCCCCGCCTGGCCATCTGGGGGAGGCGTGCTCCATCGGCCCCTTCTGAAGTGTGAAACGTCTGAGCGTGGGCAATGCGGGGATTTCCCCGTCGCGGGATGTCGGCCAGACCCCCGACAGTGACGGGGTTACATCCGGTTCGCGGCGCCCACCGCCTCTCGCCAAGGAGATCCATGCGAGGCCCATCCGCGCATCCGTCACGTGCTGGCCTCCTCGTGCGTGTCGGATTCGCCCTCGGCGCTGTTCCCCCCTGGGGCAGACGGATGGCGCGCGGGCACCCGCCGGGGTGCGTCGCCACGCCCGGCGATCCGTCCGTCCGGGTACTTCGGACGGGGTGTGCCCTCGCGCACGTGCGGTACGTCTCGGCCCTTCTGATCGAGGGGTCTGCCGACAACGACGCCGAGGCCCCGCGTCAGGCGCCCTCTGCGACACAGTCGATGGCAATCCGATGATGGCCTCCCCACCGCGGTCGCCGCGGTCGCGTGCGGTCTCACTGACGAGAGCCTCGCCTCCGCGAACCGCGCGTTGACCGCGGCACGGAGGGCCGGAAGTGGACCTGCCACCGCATGGCTCGTCATCGCCACTGGCAGGGCCTATCTCCCGCGCGGGTTCCATGTGGATGCCCGCCGGGCGACACGTGAAGGGCCCGGTCGGGCCGGCGAAGCCGCCGGCCCGATGGCCCTATCCCAGGCGGCGGCATGCGCGGTGATGGCCTGTGCACCCCTGGGCGACAATGAGGCGGTGGCGATCCTCGGCGCCGGAGCGCGGATCCTGCCGCTGCCCCCAGGTGACGCCGAGCTTTGCCCTCCTCGCGTGATCCCGAAGTGGGCCGCGGGTGACGTTGCCGGCGTGTTCGCCGAACTGGATGCGGTGGTCACCTGCTGAGCCCGCTCGGGCAGCTCGTGCCGCTGCATGGAACCTTCTCATCGAACGGGCCGAACTGGCCATCGAGACCAAACGCCCGAATGCCGACGAGATGGCCCGCCGTGCGGCCGAGATGATCGCGGTCCCCGGCCTCCTTTCGGCTGTCCGGCGGCCGCTTTAACGCTGCCCGCGCCGAACCGTGGCGGATCGCGACCCTGCGCGAACTGGATGCGCTCGGGACATCCGTGCCCGAGGCCACACGGCCACTGGACGCCCTCCTTCACGCCCGGCGAGAGCGGGTGGCGCGCGTAATCGCGAATGGCACCCAGATGTGCGAGGCGGCGTCCCTCCTGTTCCTCAGCCCCGAGACGATCGAGATACACCTCTCGCGGATCTATCGCACGCTCGGCGTGCGCAACAGAACCGATCTGGAGCGGGCCTACCCGACTACGCCCGATCGACACAGGCAAAGGTAGACGTCCCCAAGACCGTGGCTCCCGCCGCGTTCTGAAGATCCGTGAAGGTGATCGTGCCGGACGCATCGCCGGCGACCCGCACGGTCACCGTGCCCCCGCACGCGTGTTGAACTCGTCGAACGTGATCGCGGGGGCGCCCGGCCCCGCGAGGCCCGAAACATCGGCGGCGCTGTAGTCGCCCGGGCCGGCCGAGTCGGCGAGGGCGACGCTGGGGCTGTAGGTCGTTTAATCGATCGCGGCGAACGCGGTGGGAAAACGGAAGCCACCCCGGCTGAGCCCGACGCTTTTCCGGCCGCGAAGTCCGCGCATGAGGCCGCGAGAATAGACGCCGACGAAGTTCCTTCGACGGTCGCCGCCCCCGCCAGTGACACGGTCGGGCACAGCGAGCTCGACGGCTGGGCCGCGTCTGGGAACCGTCGAGGCGATCCCAGAGGCGGGCGCACTCGCGCCACCACAGCCCCTAAGGGCAGCCACGCTGAGCGCCAGTGCGAGCCCCCCCCATACCGCTCGGCGACGTTGAAAGGTTCGGAGGCTGATGGGATCACGTTCGGACTCCTTCGCATTGGCAGGTCCGCCCGAACCCTCATCTATCGGTGCCGCGCCGGCGACGGGGAAACCCCTGTTCCCGACAGCCCGGCGCGCTCGAGCGTGCCGATCCGTCCAAGAACGACTCGGG
>JANLSO010000039.1:0-10735 GCA_031362405.1 Thermoleophilia bacterium
TGCTCGCGAAAGCCACTGCGCGATGCGTCGATCCCGGGAGGCTGGCTGCAAAAGGAACTCGCCGGGGCCACGTGGGACCGCCTGGCCGAGGCGGCCTATGCCGGGCGTGGCACGTGATCGCCGTCGACACCAACATCCTCCTCGCCGCCCATCGACGAGCGGCCCCCGGGCACGTTCTTGCGGTCGCCACCCTCGGCGCCCTCTGCGCCGAACGGGCGCAGTGGGCGATTCCGTGGCCCTGCATCCACGAGTTCATGGCAATCGCCACCGATCCGCGGGTCTTCGATCCGCCATCGACGCTGGCCAAGGCCTGCGATCAGGTCGACGCATGGGTTGAGGCGTCGAACCTCGTACTTCTCGGCGAGTCTCCTGGCCACTGGGAGCGTCTGCGCGCGATGCTCCAGGCGGCCAACGTGACCGGACCACGCGCCCACGACGGCCGGATTGCGGCGATCTGCCTGGCGCACGGCGTGCGCGAGCTGCTCACCGCCGATCGCGACTTCGGCCGTTTCCCCACGCTGAGGGTCCGCAATCCATTGGTCAGCTGACCGAGCGGCCCCCACAAAGGCCCGATTGGCATCCGGTGCCTCTCGTGCGTTATAACCTTTGTATGAACACTCTTAAGGTGACACAGATCGGGAACTCGTTGGGCGTCGTGCTTCCCAAGGAGATCGTCTCCCGACTCAAGCTCGAGCGGGGCGATGTCGTGCACGTCACTGACTCTCCCGACGGAGTTTTCCTCACTCCGTATGACCCGGCCCTGGACGAGCAGGTCCAGCTCGGGCGTGAGTTTATGCGTGACTATCGCGACACGTTTCGGCAGCTCGCGAAGTGAGTCCCGTATGGAGATGGGTGTCGACGCAGGCGCTCATCCTCCTCCACGGTGAAAGCCTGGCGGAACACGGGGGCTCGACAGGCATGCGCGACGAAGGGCTGCTCGAGTCTGCGTGCGCGCGGCCCCAGAATCTGGCGGCGTACGGCGAGCCGGACCTCTCCGACCTCGCCGCGTCCTACGCCGTCGGCATCGCGAAGAACCATCCGCTCGTCGACGGCAACAAACGTGCGGGCTTCCTCGCCCTCGGCTTGTTCCTGGGGCTCAATGGCAAGCGCCTCGAGGCGACCCAGCTCGACGCAACGCAGACGATGCTGGCCGCCGCAGCCGGAGAGCTCGACGGGGCGGGCCTTGCTCGGTGGATCCGCGATCGCCTTCGCGACCGCGCGGTGGTCGGAGAGCCGCTGACGACGTCCATCAATAGCGCACGCCGACCAGGGTAAGCCCCCACGGCGGTGCGCTGGGGCCGGCGGCCGAGCGCGGCGCCCCCTGCAAAAGCTCGGTCATCCAGGTGACCGGCTCCCGGCCGCGGCCGATCATCAGCATCGTGCCGGCCAACGCGCGGACCATCCCCCGAAGGAATGCGTTGGCCTCGACTTCGAGCACCAGCTCGTCTCCCCGCCGGACCCAGTGGCAGAGATTCACCGTGCGGTGGAAGAAGACGTGCTTTGTCTGGGTGGGCGTGAACGCACGGAAATCGTGCTGGCCGACCACCAACTCCGCCGCGGCGTCCAGGGCGTCATGGTCGAGCGGCGTGCGCTCATGGAGCGTGATCGTTCGGCGAAGGGGCGACGGTGCACCGGTGAGCAGACGGTATTCGTAGCGGCGTGCGGTCGCGTCGCGACGGGCGTCAAAGCCCGGGGCAGCGTCGGTGACGGCCCGTACGGCGAGGTCTCTCGGCAGGATGCCCGCCATTCCCCGCAGGATGCGATTGCACGTGAGGTCGGTTTCGGTGGTGACGCTCGCCACCTGACCGCTCGCGTGAACTCCGGCGTCGGTTCGTCCAGCGGCGCGCACCCGGACCTCGTGGCGCAAAAGCGTCTCCAATGCCTCGACGAGAACGCCCTCACACGTACGAAGGCCAGGTTGCGCGGCCCATCCCACGAACCCGGCCCCGTCGTACTCGATGTCGAGGCGCAGTGACCGCGTCACTGCGCCTCACCTCTAGCTCTGTGCGACCTCAACGTCGCGCGTCAGCTCGAGCAACACCATCGGCGCCGCATCGCCGGCACGCGGGCCGAGCTTCATGACGCGGGTGTAGCCGCCGTTGACGTCCTTGAAGGCGGGGGCGATCTCGTTGAACAAGCGGTACGTGATCTGCTTGTTGCGAAGCAGCGCAATCGCCTGACGACGCGTGTGCAGCGTGTTCGCCTTGCCGAGCGTGATGGCCTTCTCGGCGATCGCGCGGGCCAACCGCGCCTTCGGCGCTGTTGTCTGGATGCGACCGTGCGTCAGCAGCGCGGTCGCCAGGTTGGCGCCCAACGCCACGCGGTGCGAGGGGGAACGATTGAGCTTCGGACCGTTGTTCTTGTGACGCACGGGTGCTCCTTCAGGCGGCTCGGTCGGCCGAGTGTAGTCGGATCAGTCGTCGCTGCGCAGGCCGAGGCCGTGCGCGGCGAGGTTCTCCTTGACCTCTTCAATGCTCTTCTTACCGAAGTTCGGAATCGCCGACAGTTCGGCCTCCGACTTCGAGATGAGGTCGCCGATCGTCTCGACGCCCACGCGCTTGAGACAGTTGTACGACCGCACGCCGAGCTCGAGCTCCTCGATCATGATGTCGTGCATTCCGCCGCCGGCGGGAACCTCTTCCGGCTCGATCTGTCCGACGACGCGGGTGCTGTCCGGGTCGGCGAAGATCGCGAGGCGGTCGATCAGGGCCTCCGCGGCGCGCGCGACGGCGGCCCGGGGGTCGATACTGCCGTCGGTCTGGATCTCCAGCGAGAGCTTGTCGTAGTCGGTGCGCTGACCGACCCGCGAGCTGGCGACCTCGAAGCGGACCCGCCGCACCGGCGAGAAGTTCGAATCGACAGGGATCACACCGATCACGGTGTTCGGACCCTTGTTTCCCTCGGCGGGAACGTAGCCGCGACCGCGGGCGACCGTCAGCACCATCTCGAGACGGGCGTTTGGCAAGAGGTTTGCGATCTCGAGTTCCGGGTTCAGAATCTCCAGGTCCGCGGGGCACGAGATGTCGCCTGCCGTTACCGGGCCGGGGCCCACTTTCGACAGCTCGACCTCGATCTCAGAGACCTCGCCGTGCAGACGGCAGATCAGCCCACGCAGATTGAGGATGATGTCGGTGACGTCCTCGCGAACACCCTCGACGGTCGTGAACTCGTGCTGCACGCCCTCGATCCGAACCGAGGTCACCGCGACGCCTTCGAGCGACGAGAGCAGCACGCGGCGAAGACTATTGCCATAGGTGTGGCCGAAACCACGGTCGAGCGGCTCGACCTCGAAGACGCCGAGGGTGTCCGAGACGGGCTCGTAGGTCATGCGGGGGGCTTGAACGTCGATCACGTTCACCAATCCTTCGTTTCCGGCGTCGGCCGGAGATGTACACCGACGCGAATGACAACTCGCCAGCATCGGCACCCCGGGCGCGTCACACCCAAGGGCACCATCGCCGACGAGCCTTCGTTTACTTCGAGTAGAGCTCCACGATGAGCTGCTCGCGAACAGGCGTGTCAATTTCGGTCCGCTCGGGAGCGCGCAGCACCTTGGCAGTGAGGGCGTCGTGATCGGCCTGAAGCCACGGGGCAAGCGAAACGACCTGTTCGGTCGCCGCGCGTATCGTGGCCTCCGCACCGGAACCCTGCTTCACCGACACAACGTCGTTCGGCTTCACCTGGTAGCTGGGGATGTCGACCCGGCGGCCGTTCACGAGGAAGTGGCCGTGGCGCACCAGCTGACGCGCCTCGCGGCGCGACGATGCGAATGCCAAACGGGTGACGACGTTGTCGAGCCGCATTTCGAGCAGCCGCAGCAGGTTCTCGCCGGTGATACCCGGCTGGCGCGTCGCCTTCTCGTAGTAGCGCCGAAACTGCGCCTCGAGCACCTGGTAGAACCGGCGGGCCTTCTGCTTTTCGCGCAGCTGCAAGAGGTACTCGCTCTGACGAATACGGCCGCGGCCGTGCTCACCCGGCGGGTACGGCCGCACCGTGATCCCGCACTTCGGCGTAAAGCACCGCGTGCCCTTGAGGAAGAGCTGCTCGCCCTCACGCCGACACAACTTGCAGACCGCTCCGGTATCGCGTGCCATCCGAAGCCCCTAGACCCGACGCCGCTTGCGAGGGCGGCATCCGTTGTGGGGGACCGGGGAGACGTCGGTGACCGCGGTGACCTCGCGGCCCGCGGCCTGAAGCGACCGGATGGCCGTCTCTCGACCCGAACCCGGGCCCTTGACGTACACGTCGATCTTCTGCAGGCCGTGCTCCATGCCCTTCTTGGCCGCCGAGTCGGCGGTGACCTGCGCGGCGAACGGCGTGCTCTTGCGGGATCCCTTGAAGCCGGCCGAGCCGGCGGTCTCCCACGCGATGACGTTGCCCTGCTTGTCGGTCAGCGTGACGATCGTGTTGTTGAACGACGTCTTGATGTGGGCTTGGCCCACCGCGATGTTCTTACGCGCGCGCCGACGAGTGCGGCCGCGGGTCACCTTGGTACGAGACATGAACCCCTTACTTCTTACGCTGCTTGCCGACGGTCTTCTTCGCGCCCTTGCGGGTTCGTGCATTGGTCTTGGTGCGCTGCCCGCGAACGGGCAGTCCACGCCGGTGGCGCAGCCCGCGGTAACAGCCGATTTCCATCAGCCGCTTGATGTCGTTCGCGCGCTCGCGTCGAAGGTCGCCCTCGACGATGAGCCGCTTCTCGATGACGTCACGCAGACGGCCGACCTCTTCTTCGGTCAGGTCGCGGACGTATGTGTCACGGTCGATCTGCGTCTCGGCGAGCACACGGTTGGCCGTGGGCCGACCGATGCCGAAGATGTACGTCAGACCTATCTCTACGCGCTTTTCGCGCGGGATGTTCACTCCAGCAATTCGAGCCATGCTACCCCTGCACCTGCTTGTGGCGGACGTTTTGACAGATCACGAGGATCTTGCCATGGCGCTTGATCACACGACACTTCTCGCAGATCGGTTTGACCGACGCGCGGACCTTCACGGGTATCCCCCAGATGCGTGACATTGCGGCCGGATGGCCGGGACGTCGTTTGGGCAGCGCAACGTAGGCTCTCGCCGACGAGCGGTCGCGAACCATAGCACGCAGCTCACGGCGTGACCGCCGAGCCGAGTGCCGACGCGGTCAGCACGCGCGGCCCATCGGGCGTGATCGCCACCGTGTGCTCGAAGTGCGCCGATAAAGAGCCGTCCTTGGTGGTGATCGTCCAGCCGTCATCATCGAGTACCACGTCGGGGGCCCCGGCGTTCACCATCGGTTCAATGGCGATCACCATGCCTTCGACAAGCGGCACTCCCTGGCCAGGGCGTCCGAAATTGGGAACTTGCGGCTCCTCGTGCATCGTACGACCGATGCCGTGTCCGACGAGCGTCTGGATCACCGAGAATCCCGCGGCCTCGACCTCGGTTTGGACGGCGTGGCCGATGTCGCCCACATGGTTCCCGGCCCGACACGCGGCGATACCTCGCACGAGGGACTCTTCCGTCACCGCCATCAGGCGCTGCGCCTCGAGGGAAACGACGCCCACCGCGTGAGTCCGGGCCGCATCGGATACCCACCCATCCAGCACGACGCCCATATCGAGCGAGAGGATGTCCCCGGCGGCGAGCCGATACGGACCGGGTATCGCGTGAACGACCTGCGTATTGACCGACGGACACGTCGAGCCGGGGAATCCATTGAACCCCTTGAACGCCGGGATGCCGCCACCGTCGCGGATGAACTGCTCCGCACGGGCGTCGAGCTCACCCGTGGAGACTCCCTCGGCAACCTCTCGCTGCATGGCGTCGTGACACGCCGCGAGCAGCGCACCGGACGCCGCCATTGCGTCAATCTCGCCCGGGGTCTTCGGCACGGGCCCACGTGAACGCGCCACAGACGGCCTAGCCGATCGACGCGACGCGCGCCGCGATTTGACCATTGACCTCAACCTGGGAACGTTCGCCGTCGACCTCATGGATCAGGCCACGCGTACGGTAGTACGCGATCAACGGAGCCGTCTGATCGTCGTAAACGTTCAAGCGGTTCGCGACCGCATCGGAGCGATCGTCATCGCGCTGATAGAGGTCGCAGTGACCGCCCTTCGGGCACGGCTCCTCGGGATCGTACGGTGAGAACACCTCATGGTACGAGCGTCCGCATTTGCGGCACAGCCAACGCCCCGCCAGGCGCCGCACAAGTTCCTCGCGCGAGACGGCGATCACGAGCACGGCGTCAATCGGGGCGCCGACCTCGCCCAACATCTCGTCCAGCGCCTGCGCCTGAGGCAGCGTGCGCGGAAAGCCGTCGAGCAGGAAGTTCCCGGAATCCGCCTCGAGACGCTCGCGGATCATCCCGATCATCACGCGGTCGGGCACCAGATCGCCCGCGTCCATAAAGACCTTCGCCTCGCGGCCGAGGGTCGTCCCGTCGGCAACGGCCTGTCGCAGCATGTCCCCTGTCGACAGGTGAGTGAGACCGAACTCCGCCTTGAGACGCTCGGCCTGCGTGCCCTTTCCCGCCCCGGGAGGGCCGAGGAACACCAGCCGGGCTATCGGAGGAACCCTTCGTACGAGCGCATCATGAGCTGGGCTTCCATCTGGCGCATCGTGTCGAGCGCCACGCCCACGACGATCAGGATCGACGTACCACCGAGCACGCCGAAAAAGACATTCGAGTCCGGCAGGTAGCGAAAGACGATGTTCGGCAGCTCCGCGATGATCGCCAGGTAAATCGCCCCCGGCAGGGTCAGGCGGGTCAGCACGCGGTCGAGGTACACCGCGGTGGGCCTGCCAGGGCGCACCCCGGGAATGAACCCGCCGTACTTCTTGAGGTTGTCGGCCTGATCGACCGGGTTGAACTGGACCGCGGTGTAGAAGTAGGTGAAGAGGATGATCAGCAGCGCCTCGAACACGATGTAGTACCAGGAGCCGGGCGCCAGGAAGTCGGAGATCGACTGGAAGAACGACCCCCGCCCCCCGAACTCGGCCAGGGTCGGCGGCAGGATCACCACGGACGACGCAAAGATCACCGGTATCACCCCTGCCATGTTCACGCGCAGCGGCATATAGGTGGAACCGCCGGAGGTCATGCGTCGCCCGACCACACGTTTGGCGTACTGGATCGGGATGCGGCGCTGGCCCTCGTTGATGAACACCACCGCCACGACGACGGTCATCGCGATGACGAAGATGAGGATCTGGGTGACCGGAGTCAGCTCCAGCCAATTCGAAAGAGCGCTGGGGAGTGCCGACACGATGCTCGCGAAGATCATCAGCGAGATGCCGTTGCCGACCCCGCGCTGGGTGATGAGCTCACCGAGCCACATGACCAGCGTCGTGCCGGCGGTCAGCGAAACGACGATCAGGTAGAAGCGACCCCAGGTGAAGTCGGGCAGGGCTCCCTGCGAGCGGAAGTAGAGAACATAGGCAGCTGACTGAACCGCACCGAGAATGACGGTGAAGTAGCGCGTGTACTGGGTGATCTTCTGTTGACCGGACTCGCCCTCTTTCTGAAGGCCTTCGAGCTTGGGGATCACCACGGTCATCAGCTGAACGATGATGCTTGCCGTGATGTACGGCGCGATGCCAAGCGCGAAGACGGCGAATCTTGTCAGTGCGCCTCCCGCGAAGAGGTTCAGGTACTCGAGGAGCCGGCTACCCCGCTGATCGATCGCGTCCTGCAGAGCAACGAGGTCCACGCCCGGAACGGGAACGAACGATCCAAACCGGAAGATCATGAGCATGAAGGCCGTGAAGAGCAGCTTCTTGCGCAGCTCCGGTGAGGAGAACGCATTCAGCATGGACTTCAGCATCATGGAAGGCTCCTTACCGCCGGACCCACCGGGCGGTTAACGTGCACGGAGGCGATCAGGCCTCGGCGCCGAGAATCTCCGCGGTACCGCCGGCGGCCTCGATCTTTGCCTTGGCGGCCGACGAGAACGCGTGAGCGCGAACCGTGAGCGCGTGATCGAGATCGCCTTCGGCCAGAATCTTCACCGGCCAGTCGCGGTTCGCGTTGTTCTTGACCAGCCCACGTGCTTCTAGCGCGGCGACGTCGACGACACTGCCCGCAGCGAAGATCGCGAGCGAGCCGACGTTCACCGGCACCGTGTGGGTGCGAAACGGGCCCATCGGCATCGACATCTTGCGGTTCGCGCCGCGCATTTTGCCCTGCTGCATGTAGAGCGGCATCTGACCACCGGCGTACCCGGGGCGCACCGAGCCGCCCGACCGTGAACCGAGACCCTTCTGGCCGCGCCCACAGGTCTTGCCGCTGCCCGAGCCGATCCCACGGCCAATTCGCTTGCGGGCCTTCTTGGCACCGGGGTTCGGGCGCAGGTTCTCGAGGCGCACATCCTCCGCGTTCACCGGAGCTGCGTCGGGGGACTTAGACACGGGAAATCTCCTCGACGCTGATCAACGAGCGGACAAGACGGATCATGCCCTGCAGCTGGGGGGAGTCTTCGTACTCGGAGGTCTTACCGATACGGCCGAGACCAAGCGCCCGCAGAGTGCCACGGTGGCGTTGGGTCGTGCCGATCTGCGAGCGGATCTGGGTAATGCGAAGCGTTGCCATCTCAGGCCTCCTGCGCCACGGGCGTCGCCGCGGCGGTCTTCGAAGAGACGCCGAGCACCTCGGCGACGGTCAGGCCGCGCAGCGCCGCGACCTCTTCGGGCCGACGCAGCGACTTGAGCCCCGCCACCGTGGCGGCGACGAGGTTCACCGGGTTGCTCGTACCAAGAGACTTACTGAGGATGTCGCGGATACCGGCAAGCTCGAGCACGGCGCGAACCCCCCCGCCGGCGATGACGCCTGTTCCCTGAGCGGCGGGCTTCAAGAGCACCCGCCCGGCGCCGGCACGACCGAGCACCTCATGGGTGATCGTCGTGTTGTACTTCGCCACCTTGAAGAGGTTCTTCCGGGCATCTTCGACAGCCTTCTGGATCGCGACCGGCACCTCGTTGGCCTTGCCGTGCCCGACCCCGACGGTGTCGACCTCGTTGCCCACGACGACCAGCGCCGAGAACGAGAACCGACGGCCACCCTTCACGACCTTGGCGACACGGTTCACTTGGACGACCCGCTCGTTCAGGTCGAGTCCGTCCGAGTTGATCTTCGCCTGTCGGCGCGCTTCGGCCACTGGTGCTCCGTTCTTCCTAAAACTCGAGACCGGCGCCGCGTGCGGCGTCGGCGAGGGTCTTTACGCGGCCGTGGTACTGGTATCCGCCACGGTCGAAAACAACCGTGTCGATACCTGCCGCCTTCGCGCGTTCGGCAACGAGGCGCCCGACGTGCTCGGCCGCCTCGGCCTTGGTCATTGCACGCAGGTCGGCTTCCGTCGAACCCGCCGCGGCCAAGGTGTGGCCTGCAGTATCGTCGATGATCTGGGCGTAGATGCGCTGGTTCGACCGCGCGACCGACAGACGCGGACGCGTGGCGGTACCGGTGACCTTGGCGCGAATCCGACGCTGACGACGGCGGCGCTTTTCGAGTGGTGTCTTGATCATGTCCCTATGCCCTCTTACCGACCTTGCGGCGAACTTCTTCGCCCAGATACCGAATGCCCTTGCCCTTGTACGGCTCAGGCCGTCGCACGTCGCGGATCTTTGCCGCGGCCTGGCCGACGGCCTGCTTGTCGATGCCCCGCACGACGACCTGCGTCGGTGCCGGCACCTCGAAACTGATGCCGTTCGGCGCGTCGATCGTCACCGCGTGCGAGTAGCCCACCGCCAACTCCAGCGAGGTGCCCTTCAGCGTCGCACGATAGCCGACGCCGACGATCTCGAGCCGCTTGGAGAAGCCTTCGGTGACGCCCTGCACCATGTTGGCGACGAGCGTCCGGGTCAGGCCATGCAGCGAACGGTGCGGACCGCGGTCGGTCGGACGGGTCACCGTCAACACTCCGCCGTCATCGCTGATGCGGATCGGCTCGACCACGGTGTGCTCGAGAGCGCCCTTGGGACCCTTCACCGCGACGTGCTGACCCGAAATGTCGACCGTGACCCCTTCGGGCACGGTAATGGGCGCACGTCCGATGCGGCTCATGCGGTCCTCCGGTGGTCGTAAGATGTCAGAGGGGAAATTCTCACCAGACGGTGCACAGGACCTCGCCGCCGATCCCACGGCGACGCGCCTCCTGGCCGGTGAGCAGGCCCTGAGAAGTGGAAACAACGGCGATGCCCATGCCGCCGAGCACACGCGGAAGCTTGTCGGCCGGCGCGTAGACGCGGCGACCGGGCTTCGAGACGCGCTTTATGCCCGACAACACACGCCGACGCTCGTTGTCGTACTTGAGCTGGACGGTCAGCACCCCGTCGGCCACGTCGTGGCCGAGGATGTAGCCGGCCTGCTTCAGCACCCCGGCGAGGCTTTCCTTCTGCTTGCTGGTGGGCATGCCGACGGTGTCGTGCAGCGCCATGTTGGCGTTGCGCACACGGGTCAACATGTCAGCGATCGGATCGGTCAGCATTCGACTACCAGCTGCTCTTTGTCATGCCCGGGATGACGCCGGCGTGTGCCTGCTCGCGCAGACAGATCCGGCACAGTCCGAACTTGCGGTAGACCGAGCGTGAACGCCCACACCGCAGGCAGCGCGTGTAGCTCTGGGTCTTGTACTTCGGGGTTCCTGCTGCCTTGACGCGCAGGCTGGTCTTCGCCACTTCCGTCTCCCTCGCTGCTATCGGCGGCCGCGACCGCGGCCGACCTTGCGCATCTTGGCCCGCCGACGCACGGCGCGCTCCT
>JANLSO010000183.1:0-2777 GCA_031362405.1 Thermoleophilia bacterium
CCCTCGCGCGGCACCCGTTTCGGGGCGACGAACCCGACGGATCACGCGTGGCGATCTCGTTCATGTCCCGAGCACCCGCGCAGGACGCGATCGCATCTCTGGAGATCGACCGGTTCCTTCCCGACCGTTTCGCGGTCGACGGGCGCGAGGTCTTTCTGCATTTCCCGAACGGGATGGGAACGACGAAGATGCTTCCGACTTACTTCGATCGCCGACTCGGGCCGGGGGGCACGGTCCGCAACCTCAATACCATCGAGAAGCTCATTTCGCTCGCAACGACTCCGTGATCGCCCTCGCCCTCTGGTCGCTCGCCGGGCTGCTCGCCATGTACCTCGTGGTGATCGTCGTGCTGATTGCGATCGGCCGACGCGGGAGTGTGCGGGCGCTCGCCGGCTTCGTACCCGACTGCCTGGTGCTGTTCGCGCGGCTGGTGCGCGATCCGCGCGTGCCGCGGTCCCAGAAATGGCTGCTCGCCGCCGTGCTCGGGTACCTCGCCATGCCATTCGACCTGATCCCGGATTTCATTCCGGTCGCCGGCCAACTCGACGACGTCGCGGTGGTTGCGCTGGCGCTACGCCGGCTGATCAGGCGATCTGGACCGGCGTTGGTCCGCGAGCACTGGTCGGGACCGGAACCTTCCCTGGGGCTCCTGCTGCGATTCGCCGGCCGCGATGTCTGACGAGCTGACCGCGGCCATCGCCGCCCTCCACGCGGGCGAGCTCGTCGCCTTCCCCACCGAGACGGTCTACGGCCTCGGGGCCGACGCGGAGAACCCCGACGCTGTTGCTCGGATTTTTGCCGCGAAGGGTCGTCCCGCGGATCACCCGCTGATCGTGCACGGCGCGGCGGCCGACATCCTCGACCGGTACGCCGTCGACGTGCCCGACGACGCTCGACGTCTGGCCGATCAGGCCTGGCCGGGCCCTCTGACACTTGTCGTGCGCCGCTCGGCACGGGTACCCGACGCGGTCACCGGTGGCCGCGACACCGTGGGCCTTCGGGTTCCCGACCAACCCCTTGCCCTTGCCCTTCTCGCCGGTTTCGGTCGTGGCATTGCCGCGCCGTCTGCCAACCCCTTCGGCCAAACAAGCCCGACCTGCGCCGAACACGTGCGAGCCGACCTCGGTGACGCGGTCTCCGTCGTGCTCGACGGGGGTCCGTCGCGGATCGGCGTTGAGTCAACGATCCTCGACGTCACTGGCCCGGTGCCGATGATCCTCCGCGTGGGGGGGCTCGCGGCGGAGCGCATCGAAGAGCTGCTGGGGGCAGACGTCGACCGGGTCGCCGTGGGCCCCTCCCGAGCCCCGGGAATGCTGGCCGCCCACTACGCCCCGCAGGCACGGGTTGAACTGTCGTGTGCCCCCGGCGACACACGTGAACACGTCGCCGCGGCGCTCACCCGAGGTCTCACCGTTGGTGTCATTGCGACCGCTGCCCGCTCCGAGTTCGCCGGGGCGGTCACATTCGGACCCGTGGCGGATACCGATGACTACGCCCGAAATCTCTACGTCCACCTACGCCGCGCCGATGCCCTCGGGCTGGACGTCGTCGTCGCCGAGCTTCCCCCCGCTAACGGGCTTGGCGTCGCGGTGATCGACCGCCTTACTCGGGCGGCGGCGTCTCGCCGCGGGGCCCAATGAGATCGCCGAGCAGTTCCCGCACGCGCGCGCAGGCATCCGGCGCCTCGACCGCCTCGACGGCGGCGTGCAGGTTGGCCGCCGAACCGGTGCTGAGGTCAAGTGGCGTGGTCAGTACCAAGGCGCGAGTGATCATCCGGTAGGCGCTCGCGCGCTCGAGGTACCCGAGCCCCTCTGCCTCGCGCGCCAACGCCATCGACACGGCGACACTGCGATCGAGGAGGTCTTGGCGCACCGGCTCGTCAGAGCTCACGGGCAGGGTTTCAATGGCAAGCAGCAAAGTGGCGCGTCCGTAAGTCACACCTACAGAATCGACCGATGCCGCTCGGAGCTGTAGAGGGTCTTTGGCGGTCTATCCTGGCGGCCATGAGAGTCATCACCCGCACCCCACCCTCCCCCGCCGACCGCGCCACCGTCGCATGGGATGTCGATTCGACGATCTGGGACTTTCTGGCCGGCTTCTACGCCACCGCGCGCAGCAGACACCCCGAACACATCGTCGAGCCGGCCGCCCCCGACGACGATCTCTGGACGCACGTTGCCTCACGCATCGGTGACCCGGCCGCCCAGGCGCTCTTGCCCGAGGTCTACTCGGCCGAGGTGATGGGCCGCCACGGAGCGCTCCCCGGCGCGGTCGAGGCCACGGTTTCCGCACGCGCCGCGGGAGCGCGGATCGTGATCATGACCCACCGGCCCCCCGAGGCGGCCGATGAGACGGCCCGCTTTCTCGACGACAGCGGTGCCCACTGGGACGAGCTGCGCTGCGGCTTCGACGCGAAGGTCCTCGCGTGCACCAGCGAGGGTTTCGGGGTGATTATCGATGACCGCCCCCAGACCCTGGAAGAAGCCGTCGCCGCGGGTCTGGAGACCCTGACGATCGAGTGGCCGTGGACCCGCGAGATCTGTGCGCGCTACCCGCAGATCATCCAGCGTCCCGACTGGCACACCCTCACCCCAGAAGTGCTCGCCGCGATCGAACGGGTCGCGCCAGCCTGACGCCCAGTATTTTCTCAGGCGATGAGCTCGATGCGGCAGCGCACCCCCGGCGCACGCGCAAGACGACCGTCGGCCGTGACGAGCACCGTATTCACCGCTTCGGCAAGCGCAACGTAGGCCGCGTCGTAGATAGTGAGGTTGTCT
>JANLSO010000189.1:0-8657 GCA_031362405.1 Thermoleophilia bacterium
GCCAAAACGGCAAGGCTCGCCCATGCGACCGAAAGAGCCGGCGTTTGGAACTTGGGAGGCTCCCACGAGGCCCAACCGCATTTGACGATTTGCTCGACCCACGCGTCCTCGAGCGCATTTGCCAGGCCGTACACGAGCAGCACCGACAGGTACGCCGACACGAGCCGGCGCAGGCGTACCGAGTGCATTCTCACAAGACCGCGCGACAGGAGCAGCGCCGCCGCGGCGACGAGAACCCCGTCCATCCCGTGGTGATGGCCGTCATGAACGGCCTGATACGGCGCCGGCGACGAAGGCTGCGACGACGCCACATCCGACAGGTACACCTGCCCGAGACCCGGCACGACGTCGAGCGAGAGCCCGACCTCTGCAGCCATCCACGGGAGCCCGATCACCAGCAGCGCAATGCCGAGCCCAGCACGCAGCCGATCACCCGGCAATCGCGGGCCGAAGCGCCCCACCCCGCATCGGTGAACGGCGAGCAGGGTGAGCCCCAAAGCCCCGGCGACTGCCACAAGCGGCAACAGGGTGACCGGACGGGTATCGAGGTCGGTCTCATCGAGCCCACCCGGAAGGAACACCATCACGCCGAGAATCGCCGTCGCGATCGCCGCAACGACGGCGCGTCGACTGGGAAGCTGATCGACCGCGAGCGCGGCGATGGCGACGGCAAACAACCCGGTGGGGAACGCGAGGATTCCGAGCGACTGATGGATGCCCACATCCGGGCCACTCGACGCCAGGTGAAAGAGCTCGGCGGGCGGTGTGCGCCAGTACGTCGTGAGGACCTCGACGGCGACGATCGCCATCGCGATCCAGACAATAATCGTCCCCACCTGATTTCCCTCGCCCGCGGCCGAATGAACGTGGCCCGTCGAGGATGGCGCGGCATAACGTCGGGTGAACACCGGATCGACGATAGATCAACCACGAAGAACGTGTGGCCAACACAACCCGACCGGCGGTGTGGCCTCTCATCCGAATTTCATGTGCCGTCGCTTTGCTTGCAGCACTGTGGCAACGGGCGGACACTGTCCGCACAAGGGGTCTCGTGATGCGGGTACTGATCGCAGAAGACGATCGAAAGATGGCACGGATCCTTGCCCAGGGCCTTCGGGATGCCGGCCACGCGGTCGACGTCGTCGGTGATGGCGACGCCGCCCTTGCCCGCGCAACGGGTGGCCCGTACGACGCGCTCGTCCTCGACCTGATGCTGCCCGGACGCGACGGCCTGTCGGTCTGCCGGGCGTTGCGCGATGCGGGTAGTCGTCTTCCCGTACTGATGTTGACGGCCCGCGATGCCGTAGGAGATCGCGTCGAGGGGCTCGATGCCGGTGGTGACGACTACCTGATCAAACCGTTCGCGTTCGAGGAGTTGCTTGCACGGCTGCGCTCGCTGAGCCGGCGTGGCGGCCCCGACCGTGCGCCCGAGCTTCAACATGGTCGCTTGACCTTTGATCCGGCGTCGCGCCGCGCCGAGCTCGACGGCGAGCCGATCGAGTTGACCACCCGGGAACTGGCACTTTTGGAGGTCTTTCTCGAGCGTCCCGGCGAGTTGATCACGCGCACCGTCCTGCTTGAGCGGGTCTGGGACGACCGGTACGACGGCCTGTCCAACCTGGTCGACGTCTACATCGGACGCCTGCGCCGAAAAATCGGATCTGCCCGACGCCCCTGGCCACTGCGAACGGTCCGCGGCGCCGGATACGTCCTCGATCCGGATGAGTAGCCTCGCGCGCATTCCGCTCCGATGGCGCGTGACGATCGTGGCGGTGGTCGTCCAAGCCGGCCTTCTGATCGCCCTCGGCGCGTTCGTCTCGATTCGCCTCTCGCGCGACCTCGGCACGGGTATCGACGCGTCGCTCTCGGCGCGGGCGACCCAGCTGCTCGCCGCGGTCGGCGACGAACAGGGCGCGGCGGCGGGCATCAGTGATTCCAGCGATGTGCACCTGCCCGGGCTCGCCGCCCGCGAGAGCCTCACACAAGTCATCTCACGGGCAGGCGCGGTGGCAGAGAGCGCCGGCTCGCCCGATGCTGAGCAACCCTTGTTGAACGCCGATCAGCTCGTCCGGGCGAGGAGCGGTGCGCTGCGCTTCACCACGAGGCTGCCGGCCCTCGGTCATGCGCGGCTTCTCGCCGTCCCCGCCGGCGCCGGGCAGGTTGTGGTGGTCGCCAACAGCTTGAGTTCGGTCGACGAGGCACAATCTCGCCTGCAAACGCTGCTGGGGGTCGGAGCGCTCGCGGCTCTCATGCTCGGCGGCAGTGCCTCATGGTGGCTCGCGGGCCGCGCCCTGCGCCCCATCGACCGTCTCAGCCTCGCGGCGGCGGCGATCGACGGCGACGACCTCGACCGGCGCGTACCCGTCCCCCCCGCCGGCGATGAGGCGGCAAGACTCGCCCAGACACTCAACCGGCTCCTCGAGCGGATCAGCGTGTCGGTAGGAAAAGAACGCGCATTCCTCGCCGACGCCTCCCATGAGCTGCGCACACCAGTCGCCGTACTGCGCGCCGAGCTCGAGGTCGCGCTGCGCTCGCCGTCAACGCCGAATGCCGCGCGTGAGGTCTTGGAGAGCATGAATGAAGAGACCGGTCGCCTGTCACGCCTCACCGACGACCTCCTGGCGCTTGCCCGGGCCGATGCAGGGCGAGTCGAACTCGTGCGCCAGACATCCGATCTCGCGGCGCCCGCCGAGCGTGCGACCCAACTGCTCGGCCCTTTCGCCGCCGAGCAGGGCGTCACGATCGGCACCCAGTTCAATTCGGCGCCGGCGCGAATCGATCCCGACCGGATCGCGCAGGTCACGCTCAACCTGCTGGACAATGCGATACGTCACACGCCCCGCGGACGGAACGTCCAGATCGCAACGGGGGTGAGCGACGGGCACGCGTTTCTTGTGGTCTTGGACGAGGGGCCGGGGATCTCCGACGACCTCGCCCCCCGCATCTTCGAGCGCTTCTCTCGCGGCGACGCGGCGCGCGGTCGCGAAAGCGGGGGAACGGGCCTCGGTCTCGCGATCGCCTTGGCCATCGCCAAGGCCCATTCCGGGTCTCTGACCCTCGAAGAACGCGGGCCGCAGGGCAGCCGCTTCGCGCTGCGCATCCCAACGATCTCGTCGTGACTCGCCGCGCTTGGGGAGCCGCGTCGCGCTGCGGCTCCCCGCTCATCATGCCGATCAGGCCGATGCTGTTACTCGACGCCTTCGTTCTGGTGATCGACCTCCGTGCCGGGTGGGTCCTCGTGGCCGCCTGCGGGCGCGTTGGCCTCGGCCGGCTCGGGTCCGGTTTCCGCCGGTTCCGAGGCCTCGTTCGGGCTATCGGGGGTGGTCTGGCCTCCTTGCTGCAGGGTGTCGGTGTCGCGGCCCGCGGGCTCGGTGGCGCCCGTTTCCGGGGTCGTCGGCTCAGTGACGGTCGACGCCGCAGGCGTGCTGGCGGCGGCAGGGTAACTCCCGGCGCAGCCGTGGCCGGGACGCCGCCCGTCTGGCCGAACGCAATGCCGGCGCTGATTCCTGCGATTGCGACGCTCGTGCCGAGAACCGCAGCGACCTTCTTGCGAGTGACAGACATTTCTCTCCTCATCGCATGGTTGGGGACCGTTACCGGTCTCTGATTCACGGTCGGCGCCGTCACCTGACGCCACGATGAACAGAAGCTAAATGAGCGTCACGACGAGACGGGCGCCGAGAAGCTGTTCACCGGTCCCTGCCTCGGCCGCACCAGAGCACGGCGGCCGAGGCGGCCGGGTGGGGCTACTCGACCCCGGCCTCTGCTCCACCGGCGTCCTTCTTGACGGTGAACGTGGCCGGTTTCACCCCGGTGGCGCTCGCCGTGACATCGACCGTTAGGGCGTTCTTGTCGGTGTAGTAGAGGCTGAACTTGTTCACCGGGTAGTGGTCCTTCGCACCGGTGGTGTCGAAGTGCGCGGTGCGCGTCGCGCCCGGGTCGATCGTGAAGTCGGCGAGCTTCGCGTAGTAGCCCTCCGACGCCTTGGTGGTCGGGTCGGAGATCAGGTAGTAGATTTCGACCCCGGTCAGGGGCGTCGTACCCGAGTTTTTCAGCGCGACCTCGAGATGATCGGCGACGCCCTTGCCGGTCTCGGGGGAGACGTTGTTCTCAACGAGCGCCTTGGTGATGGTGAGGCCCGGTGCCGTGGCCGCGTTGGTGATCGGGTTCTTGGCCACCGGCAGGACACGGGTCGTGCCGCCCGTCGGCGCCGGCGCCGACGTACCCGGAGCGGTCGAGATGACCGGGGTCGATGCCGCCGATATGGCCGAGGATGACGAGCCGCCACATCCCGCCACCAGGGCGGCACTGAGGCCGATTGCCATCAGCGGTACCGCCTTCTTGATCGTGATTCTGCGGTGCGTCGTCATGATTCTCTCCGGGTAGCGGATTCGCGTCTGAGCCCCATCCACATGAGCGCACCGAGGAGCGCGGTGTAGAGGGCGATCCAACCGATGTCGCCGCGCTTTTCATCCGTGATCAGCGAGAGCGGCTTGCCGTTGTACTTGTCCTTGATGCCGGTGACGGCGAAGGACAGGCGCTCGTAGTGCTTGGTGAGCGAGGTCTCCTCGAGGCTGTTGCGGATCGTCTCGTAGGTCGAGAAGTTCGCGAGGATCTTCTTCTCGTCCGGCTTCTTGACCTGAAGCGCCGTAAAGAGGCCGCCCGGGACCTGGTTGTCGGGGTCCATCGTGTCGCCGATCTGAGGAATGATCAGGACCACCGAGAGCCACACGACCAGGGCGACGACGAGCCCGTTCGCCAGGGTCGTGCTTCGCGCCGACAGCCAGGTGCCGAGCGCGTAGAAGAGCAGCATGTAGAGAATTCCAATGCTGAAAGCGATCGCCAGCCGCACCAGCTCGGTGCCACTGAGCCACTGGCCGCCGACGGTTCCGATCAGGATTACCGAGACCACCGCCGCGGCGACCAGCACGGTGGCGATCAGCGCGGCGGCGCCGACGAGCCGGCCGAAGAAGAGGTCGCGCCCGCGGACGGGCCTGCTCATGATCAGCGCAAGGGTGTTGCCCGTGCGCTCGCGAGCGATGCTCAGGTAGCCCAGTCCGATGGCGAGCACGGCGCCGATGATCTGGACGTACTCGAGGACCCCCCGCAGCAGCTGCAGCGGAAAGAGCTGCGGAGGCGCGATGGTGGTGACGCCGGCGGCCGTCGCGTCGCGAACATAGGCGTGGTAGTCGGCGAGCTGCGCGCGAAAGTCGTAGGAGGCGATGGTGATCGCGCCCGCGGTGATCACCACCATGCTGAAGATCAGCAGCAGGAGAACGCGGCTTCTGACGGCCGAGCGGTACTCGTGCCCGGCCAATGCGAGGATGGTGCGACTAGTCACGGAGGGCTCCTTCCGAGAAGTCGTGCCGTCGCACCAGGAGGCTCGTCCAGCCGCCCAGCAGCAGCACGAAAACGGCGATCGGGGCGACCTGACGCGTCGTGCGCGCAGGCTCGAAGCGACTGCCGGCGGTGAGGATGCGCGAGCTCAGCGCCTTGTACTGCTCGCCGACCGAGATGGGTTTGGCCTTCGAGGTCGCCCGAAAGAACGCGGAGTTCGTGGTCGTTACGGGATCGGTCACCGGGTTGAGCGAGGCGACGGGCCGCAGGCCAGAGGTGAACTGGGGCGTGGCGAACGTCACGAGGACCCACGCGGCCACCGCTACGAACAGGGCCATCGACTGGCTGCGCGTCAGCAGCGCGGCGATCGCGCCGACCAGGACGAACAGCATGAGGTAGAGCCCCGAAAGGCCGTAGAAGAGCGCCAGCCGAACGAACTCGGCGGCGGTCGGAAGGCCGCTGTTGATCAGGGTGAGCGCGATCACGCTCAGCACGAGGCAGGCGACCATGATCGCTGCGACCGCGATGGCGCTGGCGGCGAGCTTGCCCCAAAAGTACGCCGACCGGCGAACCGGGCGCGAGAAGATCGCCCGGGTCACGCCCGCCTGGCGGTCGGCCATCACGCTGATGTGGCCGATCACAATCGCCACGAGCGCCCCGATGAGCGGCAGGTAGATGATCATGTTGTTCAGCAGCGCCAGCCGCGGCTTGGAGGCAAACGGGTTCGGAGGAGCCGGCTTTCCGGCGGCCGTGAGTGTGCGCACCGTCTCGTCGTAGACGCGGATGATCGTCGCGTGGCTCGACCAGCCGATGAAGCCCGACAGCGCGGTCATCAACAGCAGCACACCGAGCATGAGAATGAACGTGCGCCGGCGCGCCAGCATGAGCAACTGCTGGCGCGCGATCACGACGGTCGCGCTCATCGGTCTTCCAGCCGGACGTAGATCTCCTCGAGCGACGCCTCATCGGGGAAGCGCTCGAGGGTGAGGGCAAGGGAGTCGTTGTAGATCAGCTCGCCTTCGGCGAGCACTCCGATCGTCGTGCACACCCGCGAGACCTCGCTCAGCAGATGGGTGTTCATGAAGATCGTGATCCCGAGCTCGGTGTTGAGCCGCACGATCGTCTCGCGCAGTTGGCGCACGCCCATCGGGTCGAGGCCCGAGGTCGGCTCGTCGAGAAACAGCACCCGCGGTCGGTGCAGGATGGCCTGCGCGATGCCGATGCGCTGACGCATTCCCTTTGAGAACGTGCCGACGCGTTTGTCGGCGAGATCCCGGCACTCGAGGAAGCCGAGGGCCTCGTCGATCGCCGAGGGCACGTCGCCCACGCCCGAGAGCTTCGCGAAGAACCGCAGGTTCTCGGCGGCCGTAAGGCTGTCGTAGAGACGGACGTTCTCGGGCAGGTAGCCGATGTTGCGCTGGACGTCGAAACGCTGTGTGACGACGTCGAAGCCGCAGACGCTGGCCGACCCGCTGGTCGGCGTGAGCAGCGTCGTCAGGATGTGAAGGGTGGTGGTCTTCCCCGCCCCGTTGTGGCCGAGGAAGCCGAAGATCTCACCGGGTCGAATCGCCAGGTCGATGTCGCGCAGCGCCAGCGTCGCGCCATAGCGATGACCCAGACCGCGAAGCTGGATGATCGCAGGGTTGTGGGCTTCAGACTCCATGAGCTCCCTTCCTTCAGACGAAAGCACTCCTGAAGTGAAGGTAGTCATGGCATCTCCGCGCCCGGCCAGCGCGAGGTCAATGCCAGGTCAGAATCCTCAGCCGGTCTGGCACCTCACGATTCCGGCTTTGAGGGTCTTCCCTCCTGTGGCGACAAAAGCAAACCGCGCGCGACCCGAAGAGAGCGTCAGCCGAACCGCGCCGTAGTCGGTGTCGTTGCTCCACACCAACCGAGGATCGCTCGCGTCGACGTCGTACCGCTCTCGGCCCCCTGCTCCGGCGATCAGCTCGGTGATGCCATTGCGCCGCCGCAGCTGCTGCATGTCGTGTTCGTGGCCGTTCAAAACGAGCGACGCGTGCCCGCGCAGCGCGCTCCAGATCGGAGCGATGTCGGTGGCATCGCCGTGCGTGGCGGCGCTAAAGCGCGGACGATGCCAGAACGCGATCCGGCATGTGCCCGGCGCTTTGAGCTGCTTTCGCAGCCAGGTGGCCTGCGCAGAAGCCGGGCCGTGATCCATCTCCGAGTTCAGGCTGATGATCTGCCAGCCGGCCACCGACGTCGCGTAGTACGGCGGCGGCGCGCCACCCGTGACCTGCGACCAATACGGGTCGTAGCCCACCGCGTGGTTGCCCCAATCGTGGTTACCCGGGGTTGGCAGAGTGACCACGCGCAAAGCCCCGTAGACCCCGTCGTAGTTATCCCGGAACTCCGCCGCGGTACCGGACTCGTAAACGTCGCCCAAGTAGAGCAACGCCGCGGGATTCTCGGCGGCGATCTTCCGGGCCACCGCACGCCCATCACCTGATCCGTTGGCCCCGTCACCGACCGCCCAGACCGTCGCGGGGATGTCCTGGCGAGGAGTCGGGAACTGCCCGGCGCCCGATCCGGAGGCAACGGCAACACCGGCAACAACCACGGCGGTAGCCGCAAATCCGACCCCGGCGAGAGCTTTTCGTGGCATCGGCATCTGCGAGAACCCCTTGTTGACGGCGATGCGGATGGGATGCCCCACCAATCAGCGGCCCACCCACGCTAGCGCCGGGCCGCGATCGGACGAAATTCCGCTGCCTGGTGCACAGAACGGTGCCCGGCACCGTTCTGTGCACGAACTGCTCTAGCTGACGGTGAAGTCTGCGCGCATCCCGCCGACGTAGTGACCGGGCAGATTGCAGATGAGGACGTAGTGCCCGGCCTTCAACTTCAGCTTTGCGGTGTTCGTCGCGTTCGCCGACATATCACCTGTTTCTCCGACGTGGCCCGCCTCGCTGGCCTTGCCACCGCTCAACGCCAGCGCCGCGGCCTTTTTGTCGGTGCGGATCACGACCATCTCGTGGGTGAGCTTGCCCACGTTGTGTACTTGGAACGCCACGGTGCCGGCGGGGACGGTCGTCCTCGACGGCGTGATCGAGAACTCCTTGGCACCACCGAGGTTGACCTCGACGACCCCCGCCTTGCTCGGGGCAGTCGGGGTCGCGACAGCGCTCGGCGACGAGCCGCCGCAGCCGGCGAGGACGAGCAGCGGCAGTGCAGCGGCAGCCACACCGGCCGCCGAAATGGCCGAGAGGGTTCTGTTCATGCGAAAGCTCCTTTGAGGAGTCGTTCGGGGGTAAACATCCGTCGGCCGGAGGCACGGCAGAGTGCACCAGCCGCCCGCCGAT
>JANLSO010000047.1:0-8867 GCA_031362405.1 Thermoleophilia bacterium
ACGACTTTTAATCCCAAGGTCCTGGGTTCGAGTCCCAGACGGCCCATCCAGTGTTCATGCGGGTTCTCCGGTCGCGGCTGCTCGAAAACAATGAACAGGGGATCTTCGATCCCCCCTCACCGGCTTAGATGCTCCTTCGGAACTGGGATCTCGGTTCTCGTCGTGTTACCACTTTCATTGTCACCCCAAAACCGCGATTGGCTGTTGTCGCCAAGTGTCCGTCTTCTGGACGCTTCGGGTGGATCGGCGCGATGAGGCCCTCGCGCGGTGCATACGCCGCTGACCGGGCGGCCGCGCTCTCAGGTGTGCCGGTGTCGAGCGTGCACCGGTGGGCGCACGAGAACGTCCTCGTTCCATCCGCGTCGTTGCAGCGCCCCAAGCTGTGGTCGTACACCGATCTGATGGGGCTGCGCATCGTCCATTGGTTGATCCAAGCCGGGACCGCCGCGAACGGAGCGATGGTGCCCCGAGCCACGATGCCTTCAGTTCGCGAAGCCCTCAGGCAGCTCCAAGAGCTTGATTTCGGGTTGTGTACAAGAGACCGGGGGGCGGCGGTGACCGTCGATCGCAGGGGGCGGATCCAGCTGGTCGCGGAGCCCGACCTCCAAGTGTCGGTCGGGGAATCGCTCATGGCCACCGACGACGAACTGCTGACCGTGACCGATGCGTTTGTCACTGCGGCTGGCGGACGGGGCCCGGACCTGAACAGGCCCCGTCCGGGTCTGCGCATTGCCGCCGGACGACTCGGTGGCTCACCCCACGTTGCCCATACCCGCGTTGAGTCTCAAGCCCTCGCCTCTCTCGTCCTGGCGGGCCTTCCCAAAGCCACCGTCTACGCGCTCTACCCGTCGGTCTCGCGGGAGGCGATCAACGAGGCACTCGACCTGGAACGCCAGTTGCAGAGCACCGGCTGAGACGGGGCGGACGCTATGCGGCGCGTGGCGTCGAGGCGACCTGCCGGCCCAGGCACGACAGCAGCCTGCCGATCGTCTCAAGGGTTGGGTTTCCCTGCCCGCGCTCGAAACGGCTGATCTCGCTCTGAGGGATTCCCGACAGCTCGGCAAGGCGGGTCTGGGTCAACTTCGCTGCACGCCGAGCACCGACAAGCTCCAGGGCAAACGCGAAGTGCGCGTCAAAGGCATTCAAAGCCGCCACCGCTGCGGGGCCCCGGGCGGCAGCCTCGCCGTCGATCTGGGCGAGCAGGTCATTGAAGTCGTTGGACATACCGGAACTATGGCTTAAATCACATAGTGGGTCAAGCGCCACGGCGGCCTCGCCGGTACGCCCGCAAGCGCCGCCGCGCCTCTGCGATCTCACGCTGCTGGCGCCGTGCAGACGAGTCCGCGCCCTTGTCGTAACCGTGCAGCAGAAGCACGACCCGATCACCGTCGGCATGGAAGAAAATCCGCAGCAGAATCTCTTCTGGACTCGTGCGCTCCTTCTCGGGGTCCCGGCCTTCGAACCGATGCAAGAGCTCCGCGAGGTTGTAGCGCCGCGAGGTTGTAGCGCAAACGAAACTCGCACAATCCCTCGCCAAGCTGCTTTCCGAACTGGGTCGCGCATACGCCGACGCCCAGCACCTGAAGGGTGTGCTGCATCGCCTTGCCCAACGCTGCGCGCTGCTCATCAGTCAGATCGTTCTTAATCCAGTCGAGAACCGGCTTCGCGCCGCCCTGGTCCTCCCAGAAATCGATGTTAAATCGCCGATCGGGCATCCAGCAAGCCTACGAGGCGGAGCGGTCGTCCGCGGTCCCCCGGCCGTTCTCGGGAGATCTTCGACCGGGGCGGGGGCTCCGACGCCCGGGGGCACCCTTCCCCGCCGGGGGTGACAACAGGGTGGTAACACGACCCCCAGAGACCGGGAGAGACCTCGTCCTCGACCGACCGGCGCAAACGCCTTGGACGTGGGGGCTCCCTCCCAGAAGGCCCATTCGTGAGAACACCTTGAGCAAGCGGGTTCTAGGCGTTCGCAAGCCTGGCACCCAAACCTTCTGGTGCTAGCATCAGACCCCTGATTCCTCTCCGAAACGCCTGCCATGGACGCCAAGTATCCAAGTGGCTACTTGGCGGGTTGGCGCGGCTGCCACCGGTTCCAGCCGAAGCGCGGGGGACCC
This sequence comes from Thermoleophilia bacterium, assembly GCA_031362405.1. Lineage (GTDB taxonomy): Bacteria > Actinomycetota > Thermoleophilia > Miltoncostaeales > Miltoncostaeaceae > JANLSO01. The sequence goes on from JANLSO010000047.1 coordinate 2,115, forward strand.
GGCTGCACCGCCTGAAGGGCTGGGCGTCACCGGTGACGCAACACCCAAACGGAGCAGGCCCGGGCAGGTGCCTGCGCCTCGCCGCATGAGTTCCAGAACTGAGACCGAACTGATCGGTCGGCAGAACGAGGTAACCGCGCTGAGCGAGGTCCTCGAGGAAGGCGCACGGTCACCGGTCGCGGTGCTCCTGGAAGGAGATCCGGGGATCGGGAAGACGTCGCTATGGCGGTCGGCCCTCGCCCTGGCGGCCGAGCGCGGTGCGTTTGTACTGCGCGCGAGCCCGACGGGAACGGAGGTCGATCTGGCGTATGGGTCGATCGGGGACCTGATGGCTCCCGTGCTGCCACTGGTCGAGAAGCGATTGCCCGCGCCGCAGCGACGCGCGCTTCGGGTTGCCCTTTTGTTGGAGGAGGCCGGTGACCTCGCGATCGATGACCGGGGCGTCGGCGCGGCGATGCTCACAAGCCTGCGGCTCCTGACCGCGGAGAGACCGGTCGTCCTCGCGGTGGATGACGTCCAGTGGCTGGACGCCGCATCAGGTGCCGCGCTTGCCTTCGCGGCGCGGCGCTTGGGAGAGGGCCCAATTGCGTTCGTACTCGCAGCCCGGCCCCGGTGGACGGCACCGACCCTCGATCCGCGCCGTACCTTCGATGCCATCGGACTGCGAACGGTGTTGCTCGGACCGCTGAGCCTCGGCGCGATCCATAAGGTCCTGCACAACCGGCTGGGGATGGCGCTTCCCCGGCCAACACTCCGCCGTCTGCATGAGGTGAGCGGCGGGAACCCATTCTTCGCCCTTGAGATCGGGCGGGCGTTGCAGCAGCGCGATCGGGTCAACCCGGGCGAGCCGCTGCCGGTCCCCGACACACTCGATGCCCTCATCCGCGACAGGCTCGAGCGACTCCCAGACACCACGCGCCGGGTGCTGACGATCACCGCGCTCGCCGCCGAGCCAACCGTGCGGGTTGTGGGCGCCGGCCCCGGCCTGGACGACGCGCTCCGCGCCGACCTGTTGGACGTCGACGGTGACCGGCTGCGGTTCACGCACCCTCTGCTGCGCAGTGCGGCGGAGGGACTGCTGGGTTCCGCAGGTCGGCTTGAGGTGCACCAGCACCTGGCCGAGGTGGTGTTGGACGCTGATGAGCGTGCCCGGCACCTTGCTCTAGGCGCCGACGGCCCGTCCGCGGAGGTAGCCGCTGAACTAGACGCCGCCGTGTCGCGTTCCGCCGCCCGCGGCGCGGCGGATGCGGCTGCCGGGCTTGCCCGTCTCGCGCTGGACCTCACCCCAACGCACGACCGCACCGCCGTCATTCGACGTCGCCTAGTGGTGGCCGAACGCGATATGACATGCGGGGAGGTTGTCGCCGCCCGCGACAACCTTGAGGGTCTGCTTGTCGAACTGCCTGCCGGAGCAGAGCGCGCCCGTGCGTTGCTCATGCTGACCGTGCTGTGCGAGCGGGACATGGTGCAGACGACGGCCTTGGGCCAGGAAGCCCTCGATGCGGTGCCCGCGGGGGACGACGCCCTGGCAGCCGTGATCCGCAGCCAGCTCTCGCTGTCGCGGTTCATCGAGGGTGACCTGCCGGGTGCCGCCGTGGAGGGTGAGGCGGCGGTCGAGCATGCCCGACGAAGCGGTGGGGCGGTGGAGATCGCCTCGGCGTGTGCGGCGCTGGGCTTTGTCGATGCCGCGGCGGGGCGGCCGCGCTCGGCTGGGTTCTGGGAGGAGGCGCTCACGGCGGAGGCCCGCTTAGGTGCAAGCGATCTCGACCTGATCGAGCCACCATCGCTGGTCTATGGGATGCAGCTGATGTGGTCAGATCAGCCGGAGGCCGCGCGTGAGCTGCTGCTGCGTGAGGAAACCCGGGCGCTGGCGCATGGGCATGAAATCCGCGCGTACTCAGCCTGGTTCCACCTGGTGGAACTGGACGTCCGGACCGGGAGATGGCCGGAGGCCCTGGCGTACGCCCGGAGGATGGAGGAGTTCGTCGGCCAGCGGGGCCTTGAGCAAAGCCAGGGCGCCGCGCACTTCTGTACGGCCTGGGTCGCGGCACACCTCGGCTGGGAAGCTGAAGCGAGGCACGCCGCACTAGCCGGCATCGCCAACGCGGAGCAGGCCAAGGACACGATCTTCCTGTCTCAGTGCCGTTGCACCCTGGGTTTCTTGGAGCTTTCGCTCGGCAACGCAGCGGAGGCCGATCGCCATCTGCGGGACCTGTGGCCCTCGCTCAGGGCGATGGGCTATGGAGAACCCAGCATTTATCCGGCCCTGCACAACGCCGCAGAGGCACTCATCCAGCTGGGCGAGTTGGATGCCGCCCACGACGTGGTTCAGGAGCTGGCGGATCTGGGTTCCCGGTTGGAGAGCCCGTGGTCAGCCGCGCTCGCCGCACGTGGACGCGGGCTGCTGGCGGGCGCTCGCGGCGATCTTGAGGGCGCGCTGGTCGCGTTTGACGAGGCGCTGGCGCTCCATGAGCGCCTGCCCGTGCCGTTCGAGCGGGCCCGGACGCTGCTTGCCCTCGGGACGTTGCACCGCCGCCGAAAGCAGAAGCGCGCCGGCAGGGACGCATTGACGGCTGCGCTCGGCGTGTTCGAGGAGCTGGGTGCCGGGATCTGGGCGGAGCGAAGCCGGCGGGAGCTCGCCCGGATCAGCGGGCGGACGCGCGCCACGATGCTCACGGCCACCGAGCAGCGGGTCGCGGCCCTGGTTGCCCGAGGGCACGCCAACAAGGAGATCGCGACGGAGTTGTTCGTGACGGTACGCGCGGTCGAGGCGAACCTGACCCGCATCTATTCCAAGTTGGGGATCCGTGGGCGCGCCGAGCTGGTGCGCGCGGTACTGGAGGCCGAGCCCGAGATCTGACCGGCTTTGGGGCCAGCCGGTCAATGTGTGTGGGTTCCCGCACTTTCTGGTGCGCGACGGGCGGGCGAGCCTTGGACCCATGCTGATGCTCCTGGTCGAGGCCTATGTCGGACGCACCGACGCCGCTGCCATCACCGCCACCATCACGCGGCTGCAAGCCGCCACAGGTGACGGGCCGGCGAGCCTGCGGTCCGCGATCTACCTCCCCGACGACGAGACCTGCTTCTACCTGCTGCAGGCCATCGACGCGCAAACGGTCGCCCTGCTCCTGCACGCCGCCGGTATCGACGCCCAACGCACCACCCAGGTACTCGACTGGCCCACTCACTGCGCGCAGGCCGGCCCGGCCGCCTCGCCCACCCTGAAAGAGGACCGATGACCCGCACCCGCACCGCCCTCGCCATCGCCGCCGTCACCCTCGCCATCACCGCTCCCTCGGCATCCGCAGTGATCCCGCATGACGGCACCCGCGTCACCGCGACCGCCGAGACCTCCGTTCCCAGCGCAACGGCGGCCTGCGCCCGAGTCGGCTCGGTGTTCAGCTTCCAGCGCTTCATGTGCCACCGCCTCATGGCAATCACCGCCAACGAGCGCGACAACATCGGGCGGCAGCCGCGCGATACGGCACGCCGGTAACGGAGAGCGTCCCCGGCATCGTGTAACCCCATGTCACTAAGGAGCACGGACATGTTGGCCCCCACCCCGATCGCGAACATCGCCCAGGCACCGCTTCGCCGCCAAGTGCCCGCGAACACGGGCGCAGTCGGCGAGTCCGCCCTCGATGCTCTGGGGTGGGTGCCGACCGGTCTGCTCATCGACGGGCAGTGGCGCGCCGGAGCGTCGGCCCGAACCCTGCAGGTTGAGGACCCCGGCACCGGCCAGGTGTTGCTCAGCGTCGCGGACGCCGACACCACCGACTGCATGGCCGCCCTTGACGCCGCCACGGCGGCGCAGGCCGCGTGGGCCGCCACCGCCCCACGGGACCGCGCCCGCATCCTGCGCCGCGCAGCCGACGCGGTTCGCGACCGGGCCGACACCCTCGCGATGCTCCTGACCCTTGAGATGGGCAAGCCGCTGACCGAGTCCCGCAGCGAGGTCGAGTTCGCCGCCGACTACTTGGACTGGTACGCCGACCAGGCGACCCATATCGAGGGCCGCCTGGTCACCGCGCCAGACGGCGCCAGCCGCCACTTCGTGCAGCGCACCCCCGTCGGGCCGTGCCTGGTGATCACCCCCTGGAACTTCCCTTTGGCGGTGCCTGCCCGTGGCATCGCCCCGGCCCTCGCGGCTGGCTGCACGGTTGTGCTGCGACCGTCCACGATGACGCCGCTCTCAGCCCTTGGTCTCGCCCGGATCATGGTGGAGTCCGGGGTCCCGGCCGGCGTCATCAACGTCGTGCCCACCTCCATCGACGATGCCACCGACGCCCTGCTGGACGACCCCCGCCTGCGCAAGCTGACGTTCACGGGATCGGAGGCCGTCGGCCTACACCTGCTGCGCCGCAGCGCCGACCAGGTTGTCCGCGCCAGTGTTGAGCTGGGTGGGTGCGCCCCCTTCATAGTGTTTGCCGACGCCGACCTGGACGCCGCCGTCGAGGGTGCCCTTGCCGCCAAGATGCGAAACGGCGCCCAGGCGTGCACGGCCGCCAACCGCTTCTACGTGCAGCGCCCGATCGCCGCCGAGTTCACCCGTCGCCTGGCCGCCCGCATCGCCGGTCTATGTCTGGGGCATGGCACCGATGCCCGCACACAGCTGGGCCCGATGATCAGCGAGCGGCACCGCGACCGCCTGAGCGGCTTGGTGGATGACGCGGTCACCCGCGGTGCCCGTGTCGTTCTTAAGGGCGGGCCGGTCGAGGGCGACGGACACTTCTTCGCCCCTGTGGTGCTCGACCAGGTCCCCGATGACGCCCGCGTAGTGTGCGGGGAGGCCTTCGGACCGGTCGTCCCCATCCGGGCGTTCGATACCGAAGACCAGGCGATCCAGCTTGCCAACGCAACCGATCTGGGCCTGGCAGCGTACTTGTTCACCTCCGACCTTGAGCGGGCAATGCGCCTCGGGTCATTGATCGAGGCCGGCATGGTGGCGATCAACCGCGGCCGGGTCTCGTGCGTGGCGGCCCCCTTCGGCGGGATCGGCCACTCGGGCTTCGGCCACTCGGGCGGCGCCGAGGGGATCGATGAGTACCTGGTCACCCGGTACCTGACGATGCCGGTCGGCGGTGCCTCGTGATGGGCCCCGAGGATCCGCGGCCCGGATTGGACTTCGAATCCTTCCGGGCGGCACGCGACCGGTTCTTTGCTCGAGTGCGACCGGAGGCGATGGAGGATCCACCGCCCTCGATGTGCCCGGACGCGGTGCCCATCGAGTGGCCCAACGGGCCCGAGGGAACTGAGGCGGCGGATGAGGATCCTGCGGGCGCCTGCTGACAACACGTTTCGCATGGCGGCATGCGTGCGGGCGACCGATTGTCCCGCCCGCGACGGCGAGCCTAGGTTCGCGGCGCGGTTTCGTGCCGCGGCAGCCATAGCTCGAGCAACCAGCTCGCGGATCTGAGGGTCTTCCGGGAGGGTGGCGAAGGGCCCTTGGGTGGCGCTCACCTCCCCGCCGGGGGTGACAACAGGGTGGTAACACGACCCTCAGAGACCGGCAGAGACGCCGCGTGCGCACCACCTACGGAAACGGCGCGGCAACGCCATTTTTCCAGACAGACAGAGACCGGCAGAGACCCCGAGCAGCATCTCTTAATCCCAAGGTCCTGGGTTCGAGTCCCAGACAGCCCATTCTTTTTCTCCCTGCCAAGAGCCTTGTCGTAACGCGTTCAAGGATCATTTGTGAGCTCCAACTCCTCGCGCGTGAAGACGCCGAGCCGTTAAGGAATGCCGCCGGCCGCAATCTCCGAAGCGGAGAGGGCGTGCTTGAGCCCGACCGCACCGTGGCTCTTCCGGACGACGACCCATGCCTTCCCGTCCGGGTCGGCGGAGAAGCCGGGCGGAGATCTGCTTCGGCTTGTTGTAGTCACTGATGACACATCGCGAAGGGTCGCGATGGCGCCGAGGTACGCGTCCGCGCCCGACGAGGAGTTCCTTGGTCTCGTGGCCCAGACTGCGGCCGACCTTCGGCAGGTTGACCTCGCCCCGATAGAGCGCGTAGTCGGCGTGGAAGACCGACGCCGCGTTTCTCAGCTCGTGGTCGCAGATCTCTCGCGGCGGAACTCCGACGTCGGCCAGCCCAGCTCGTTTCGCTGCCGCATCTATCTGGCTGATCTTGTCCCAGGGATGCGGCGGTCGGCCGCCGCCAGACCCTGGATCGACTGGCGACCGCCCTCGGCGTGAGGCAGTTGCATGATTCGAGGCTAACCCGCGACCCAGGAGGCAGCTCCCGAAGCGTCGGCGCCGAGGTCCCGTGTCAGACGGCGCGTGGTGCCGAGGCGACCTGGCGCCGAGGAGGCTACCGATCGCCTTGAGCGTCGGGTTCCCTTGCCCCCGCTCGAAGTGGCTGATCTCGCTCTGGGGAATTCCCGAGAACCCGGCGGGGAGGCGGGTCGGGCGTCATCTTTGCCGCCCGCCCGGGCGGTGACGACTCCATGGCGAAGGCGAAGTGGCTTCGAGGGCACGCAATGCCTCGACGGCCGAGGGGCCGCTCGCCTCGGCCTCGGCCTCGACCTGGGCGAGGAGGTCGTCGAAGTCGTTCGCCATGCGCCTCGCCGCGACTGGGCGCGCCTGTCCCTGAGCTCGACAGTCTTTGTAAGAAACTCAAGCCGAATCACGCCGCTGCTCTGTTCCCTGCCCGGCGGGCGCGGCGCGTCTCGTCCCGAAGGTGCGCCTCCAGCTCGTCCCGAGCGATCAGCGTGCGGTTCCCGTCGTTGATGCGGGTGAGGAGCCCTTCGGACA
>JANLSO010000049.1:0-22384 GCA_031362405.1 Thermoleophilia bacterium
GAGGCCGGTGGCGATCAGGGCGCGGCGAATACGGGGGCGACGTGTCATAAGAGCTAGAAGATAGCTCCGAGAGCGCCGAATCGCCTCATTCACGGGCACCCCGAACGACCAGTCTCGCGCCGGTCGAACGACTAGAACGACGAGAAGTACTCAGCTCAGGGGCTCGGGATCCCCTCCACGGACGATGCTCATCCGCATCGCATCGTGGTATAGAACCCCTGGCTCGGCGATCGCCGGATCCCGGTAGTAGCCCTGCTTGAGGTAGTTGCCGATGCCCGGGTAAAGGGTGCGGATGCGTGTCGCGGGAACCACCTCGACCCCGTCGACGAACATCTGGACGAGACCCTTTGCGTCGTCGCCACTCCAGATGACGTGCAGCCGGATGTCGCGCCACTGGCCGCGCTTCAGCGGGCCTGAGTACGGCACCTCGGTCGACAGCTGCTCACCGGGCCCATCGTGGCGATTCACCTGCAGCTCGAGACGTCCGTCCTGGACGTAGATCCCGACGGGCGGAGAGCCCTCGGCGTCGGCGTGCCACTGGGTGATGACCTGCCATCCCTCACCGACAGGAAAATCGGGGGCGAACATGGTGCTCCATGCGTACCAGCGCTCGTCGCCCTCCTGCTCGTTGGTGCGTCGGGTCAGCTCGGCGCGAGGGCCGGAGGAGCCGATCGGATCCTCCCCCTGGCGCACCTCGAAGCGGGCGGCGAAGCGGCCGTCACGCACGGGCGCCGTCACCGCACGTGCGCGCTCGGGTGAGACCGCCTGAAGGAGATCCCACTGGCGCAGGTTGCCGGTCTCGTAGTCGCCACCGAACGCGATGCGCCCCGGGATGCGATCGCCGCTGCCGGAGTTCGCGACGGTGCTCCAGCCCAACGCGACGATGCGTTTCTGCGTGACGACCGTCAGCAGGTGAGCGCCGTTACGGACGGTGCGGGTGTCCCAGTTGGTGCGGCCCGCGACCACGGGCGGGCTGGCGTCGGTGTCTCCGTCGACATGCAGCCGGCCCGCGACATCGGTCGACGCCTCGACGGCGACGGTCCCACTTCGACCCACCACGCGCAGGGGGGCCGCCACCGCCGCGCCGGCAGCGCTGCTCGATTCGGCAACCGTCAAGCGCACCACGTCGGGCGCCGCCTGGTCGGCGGGAAGCAAACTGCCGCGCGCCGTCACCGACGTACCGATGCGCACACGCTCCGTGGCGCCGACGAGCTGCCAGGCGCGACCGTCAGAGTCGACGACGACCTGCATCCCCGCTTTCCAACCCGGCGCGGCGATGCCCGTGACCTCGGCGGAAACAACCTCGCTGCGGGCCGGTGGGGTGGATTCGTCCGAGCGCAGAAGGATCGCGGCCGAACCGCCCGCGATCACCGCCACGACCGCCCCCGCCGCAACGACGGCGCGCCGCTTCGCCACTAGATCAGTTGAGCCCGAGGATGAAGAGGGCGATCAATAGACACGATGCCGCGACGGCGGTGAGCTCCATCCGATGGGTCGCGACGGCCACAAGCCCTCCACTGTGGGAAAGGCGCGGGTCACGCCGCGCGATCATCGAGGGGAGGACGGCCAGCCCGCCGCACACCAGGGCCGCGAGCACGAGCAGCAACGGGATCGTGCGGCCCACGCCGGCGGACGCCGAAGGCGATGACGCCGAGGAGGACGCCGAGGCCGGAAGCTCGATGCGCACGTTGCCGACCCGCGTGCTCGCCTTCGTGAGCGTTTCGGAGAACGCCGACAGCGTGCTCAGCTCTTTCTGACGCTTCTCGGCGGCCTGACGACGCTTTTCTTCGGCGATCCGGCGGCGACGCTCTTCCGCCTTGCGGCGCCGCTCGGCGGCGCGGGCGCGAGCGGCCTCGGCCTTCTTCGCCTTGATCTCGGCGGGCGTCGGGCCGGCCGGAGTGACGGGCGTGGCCGGAGTCGCGGGAGAAGCGGGAGTCGCCGGCGCGCTCGGGGCGGGCGTGGACGGCCGCGGGGCGGGTGTCGGCGTCGGAGTGGGAGCCGGAGCCTGCGGAACGGGATCGGGAGCCTGCGGGATCGGGTCGGGGCCGCCCGGGACGCCCTGTCCGAGGGCGAGCGGGCAGACCGCGAGAGCCAATACGACGGCCATCAGCCAGGTGGCCGCGCGGGGGCGACGAATAATCGAACGAGAACCCAAAGGAATCAGCTGGCTCCACTTCCAGAAAGGACACGGGGAATCGTCTGGAGCATCAGGCGCACATCCCACCACACCGACCAGCTCGTGACATACATGTAATCGAGACGGACCATTTCTTCAAAGGGTACGTCGTTTCGGCCCCGCACCTGCCAAAGCCCGGTGATGCCGGGTTTGATGTCGAGGCGGCGGCGTCCCCAACCGTCGATCTGGACGGCCTCGTGGGTCACGAATGGCCGCGGGCCGACGAGGCTCATCGAGCCGCCGACGACGTTCAGAAGCTGCGGCAGCTCGTCGAGGCTGGTCGAGCGCAGGAAACGGCCGGTCCGCGTGACCCGCGGGTCGTGCTTCATCTTGAACAGGGGGCCGGAGCCCTCCATCTCGTTGAGGTGGGCCATGTCCATGCGGCGCGATTCGGCGTCGGCGACCATCGTGCGGAACTTGAGGATGCGGAAGGGGCGGCCGTTCGAGCCCAGGCGCTCCTGCCGAAAGAAGATCGGCCCGCGCGAATCGATGGCGACGGCCGCGGCGACGACGAGGAAGACCGGCGCGAGGATGATCAGTGATCCGCCGGCGACGGCGAGGTCGAGCGCCCGCTTCAGCGAGCGCGCTCCGCGCGACAGCTGCGCCGAGCGCAGGTCGACGAGCGGAATGCCGTTGATCTCCGAAAGGGTCGAGTGGGCGGGGGTGATCTCGTAGTAGCGCGGCACGATCGAGATCGGCAGGCGGCCGAACTCGGAGGTCCGGATGGCCTCGAGCACCTCGTGGCTCGGGGACTGGCTGAACGCGAGCACCAGACGTGTCGCACCGGTGGCGGCAATCGCGGCGTTCAAGCCGCGCGACTCGGGCAGCACGGGGATGTCACGGATGGCGGCGCGCAGCGGCAGGGGCTCGTCGTCGACGAAGCCGACAACCTCAACCCCAGACCCACCGGTGCGAATGCGCTCGGCGAGAACCTGACCGGTGTTTCCCGCCCCGAGGATCAGCACCCGCTCGGGGTGGGTCGTGCGGACATGCCCGCGCACGACGACGCGAATCATCAGCGCCGAGACGAACGCGATCGGCAGCCAGACGACCATCGCCAGGACCTCCGGCCGGCCGAAACTCCCCGGCCGGATCAGCATTCCGATGAACAGCCAGATGAGCGTCATCGTGCCCAGAGCAGCGGCGACCGAGCGGGCCTCGTCGAGAGCAGAAACCATCAGGCTCTTGCTGCTGTAAAGCCCGAACATGGCGAACGAGATCGGCACCGTACCCGCGAAGAGCAGCCCCGACCGCAGCGCGAAGCCACCGCTCGGGAACTGGATCAGGTGGCTCAAGAGAAGGAGCGTGCCGGCGAGCCCGACGAGCACGAGGAAATCGGCCGTCGCGAGGCTGCGCGCGGTTCGCCGCAGGGTGCGCTCGTAGTTATCCGACGACACGTGAACGAGTATCGGCTCGGACAACGCTCTCGTGACATCTCTGCGTGCGGCGGTACTGGTCATTCCGGCATCCGTTCCGAAGGAGGGGCGGGTCTGCCGAGGTGCCCCGGCACTGCGAGGGTAACCCTGAACATGATCCACGCCAGCCCCCCGCCGGTCGGGTCTTTCGGTTTGTGCAGCCTGTACGAACGTGGGATCGCCCCACGTTCAAAGAAGTTACGGTGCCGGTCGTGACGGGATCTGACGACCGCATATCCGTATGCCTACTGGCCGACGAGCTACCGCTCGGTGGGGCCGAGAGCCTCCAGCTGACGGTGCTGTCGGGCCTTGACCGAACGCGGTTTCGGGCCGAGGCGATCTGCCTGCGCGAGCCGGGCCTGATGGCCTCTCGCTTCGAGAAGGCCGGAGTACCGGTCACCGTGCTCGGTCGCAGGGGTCGTCAGCACCTGACGACGGTTCCCGTGCTGGCTCGTGAGCTACGTCGCCGAGGCACCGACGTGCTGCTGATGACGCCGCACGACGCGACGATGGCGCTCGGCCCTTTCGCGGGTCGGCTGGGTGCGCGAGCGAACATGCTGGGGCTGCATCAGATCGGCGGCAAGAAGATCGGCATCCCGAGCTTTCCGCATCGCAGCGTCGAGCTGATGCGCCTCATCGACGTGCTCGTCCTTTTGACCGACGCCCAGCGCGCCTATCTGGTGGCCGAGGAAGGCTTCGGCCGACGCTGGTGGCGGCGCACCCGGGTTGCGGTGATCCCCAATGGCATCGAAATCCCGGAGGTCCCCGGCCCCGACGCACGCGCTGCCCGCCACGAGCTGGGTATCGCGGCAGACGCCCCCACGGTGGGCATCGTCGCCGCGCTGCGGGCCGAGAAAGACCACGAGACCCTGCTGCGGGCCATCGCCCGGCTCGCGCCCACGCGGCCCGATCTGCGCCTGGTGATCGTCGGAAGTGGAGACCGCGAGGAGGCGCTGCGCGCGGAGACCGCGCGGCTGGGGCTCGCCGGGCACGTGGTGTTCACCGGTTTTCGCCCCGACGCCCCGCGGCTTCTGGCCGGGTTGGATGTCGTCGCGCTCGTCTCGGTGCAGGAGACCTTCCCGGTGTCGGTACTCGAGGCGATGGCCGCGTGCCGGCCCGTGGTGATGACACGCTGCGAAGGCGTCCCCGAGGTGGTCGTCGAGGGGACGACCGGCTACATGATCGATATCGGGGACGACGCCACACTGGCCGACCGGCTCGGCCGGTTGCTCGACGACCCGGCCCTTTCGGCCCAGATGGGTTCGGCCGGACGCGTCCGCGCAGCCGCCGAGTTCCCGATCAGCCGAACGATCTCTCGTTACGAAGAGCTGTTTTCCCGGCTTCTGCGGCCCGATGCGTGAGCCGTGTCGTGCCCCGCGCGCCGCAGCGAACGACGCCCGCCGCGACGCGGTCGAGCGGCGGCGACCAGCTCTTCGAGCACGCGCTCGGTCTCACGAACGGAGCGCTCGAGCGTGAACCGCTCTTCCAGGCGTCTGCGCGCGGCATCACCCATCCGGCCGACCGCACCCGGCTCGGTCAGCAACCGCACGACACCCTCGGCCAGACCGCGGGGATCGCTCGGCGGAACGAGGTACCCGGTGACGCCGTCCTCAACGAGCTCGGGAAGGCCCCCGACGCACGTGCAGACCGACGGCACCGCGGCGCCCATCGCCTCGAGGATCGCGAACGGGAAGCACTCGACCGTGTACGAGCTGAGGACCACCGCGTCAACGATGCGAAGGATCTCATCGACGTCGCTGCGCATCCCCGCGAAGATGACGCGATCGCCGAGACCCAGGTCGTGCGCGAGATCCTCCAGTTCGGGTCGAAGCGGGCCATCACCCACGACCAAGAGCCGTGTGTCGGGGACTTCCCGCACGATCTGCGCACCCGCCCGCAGGAAGGTCGCGTGATCTTTCTCCTCACGCAGCACCGCGAGGATGCCAACAACCCGATCGTGATCGTCGATGCCCAGCTCACGCGCCACCACGCCGCCACGGCCGCCGCGCCGATCGGGCGTGAACTCGGCGGGGTCGACGCCGTTGCGGATCACGCGGATCTTGTCTCCGGCGATGCCGAGATCGTTCACCAGGTAGGGCACCTGGCCGAACGCGACGCCGAAGTAGGCGGTCGTCAACCGGTCGAGCCGCGCGTCGACCATTCGTTGGCGCCGGCGGCGCTCGACGTCACCGCAGTTGTGCTTCCAGACCACCGAGATCGGCACCCGGGCGATCCGGGCGGCGATCCGGCCGAGGGTCTCGGCGTTGAAGCCGCGGGTGATCACCACGTCAGGACGAAAGCGACGCATCTCGGCCACGAGTTCGCGCAGCGCCTTGTGCGACTCGCGGCCCCCCCGGTCGAGGGTTACGGCATCGACGCCCGATTCACGCGCCGCCGCAAACAGTGCACCGGCCTCGTTGATGCACACGACGCGGGCAACGAATCGCCCGTGATCGAGCGCCGGGAGCACCCGCGCCAGGTGGCGTTCGGCCCCTCCTACCGTGAGGCTCGGCACCACGAAAAGCAGCCGAATAGGTTCCCCGGTCATTGCGGGGCGGGACGGTACCACAGGTGACCGAGACCACCCGCGAAAAGGCCGGGCGCAACCTCTTCTGGTCGACCAGCGGCTGGTACGCCACGTTCATCTTGGCGTTCCTGTTCAGCCTGATCACCGCGCGGCTGCTCGACCCCGGCGTGTTTGGCCTGGTCACCTTGATTCTCGGCATTGTGGTTACCGCACAGCTGTTCGCTGACGGGGGCACCCGCGCCGCCCTCGTCCACCGCAAGGACCCCATCGACGATGCGGTCTCGACGATGATGATCGTGGTCCCGCTGTTCGGGTTCCTCGGCTCGGTGGCGATCTTCCTCGCGTCGCCGCTGATCGCCAACCTCTACGACGAACCCGCGCTCACGAACCTGGGCCGGGTGCTGTGCTGGTACCTGTTCATCTTCTCGTTGAGCATCGTCCCCGACGCACTCCTGCAGCGTCGCATGGACCTCAAATACCGGCGGGCGGTCGTGGACCCTCTCTCGGTGGTCCTCTACGGCACGACGGTGATCGTGCTGGCGGCCGTGTTCGGGCTGCGCGAATGGGCGCTGGTGATCGGTCAGTTCTCGCAGGTCCTGACGATCACGATCGGATGTCTCTACCTGGCGCGGCCCCGCTTTCGCGCCGGCACCGCCAGTTGGGGCACCTACCGCAGCGTGGCCCGCTACGGGCGCGGCATCCTCGCCGCCAACGCCATCGAGACCATCAATACGCAGGCCGAGAACGTCGTCCTCGGCTACTTCCTCGGCAAGGCGCCTGTCGGCCTGTTCGGCATGGCTCTGCGTGTCGGCAAGATTCCCCTCACCGGAATCACCCAGATCGCAGGCTCGGTGGTTTTCCCCGCGCTCGCGCGTATGCAAGACGATCTGCCTCGCTTTCGAAGGACGGCATTCGAGGCGCTGCAGCTCATCTCACTCGTGATGGTGCCGATGTGCGTGATTCTGATGGCGCTCGGCGAGCCACTCATCGTCACCGGCTTCGGAGAGGACTGGCGGCAGGCGGGCGAGATTCTCCAGCTCCTCGGAGTCTGGGCGCTGTGCCTGTCGCTCGCCGAGAACGCCCGCGAGGTCTTCAAGGCGATCGGACGCCCCCTGTTCGTCGCGCGAAACGCCATCTTCGAGGCGGGAGCGCTCGTCATTTATCTGGTCATCCTCTGGGTGACCGACAACTTCACGCTGCTGAACATCGCCGCGGGTCGCATCGTGGCCGGAGTCGCGCTGCTGATCGCCGCGGCGATCGGGGTGCGGACCGTCATCGACATGGGCCTGGGACGTCAGTGGACCGCCATCCAACCGGCGATCGCCGGGGGTGCCGTACAGCTCGCGGTCATGGGGGCCATCGTTCTATCGCTGCCGTCGGGGATCGAGACCTGGACGCACATCGGCAGCCTCAACCTCGGCCCGGTGATCCCGCTGCTCGGCCTCGGTGCCGTCAGCGCCGTTGGCCTCGTCGTCTACGCAGCGACCGTTCGTCTGGTCGATAAGACCGCCCTCGCGGCCGTCGCCAGCAACCTGAAGATCGCGCTTCGGGGTAGGTCACGCTAGAGAGATCGTCGAGCGCCGCTGCGTGTGTGAAGCACATTTGCGACGGTGTCGCACATGACGACTATTCCACTCAGAGAGCTCAGAAACAACGCAAGCCAGGTTGTCCGACGCGTCGAGGCCGGGGAGCGTCTTACCGTTACGGTCGACGGCCGGCCCGCAGCAGATCTTGTCCCCCACACAGGGCGGCGGCGCTTCGCGAGCCGCGACGAGTTGATGCACTTCTTCGGGTCGCGTACGCCCACACCAACGCTTCGCGATGACGTTCGCCGTTTGGTGCCCGACACCACTGACGATGTCTGAGGCTCTGCTCGACACGAGTATTCTGATCGGCTTGGAGGCCGGTCGTGTCGACCCGACCGACGTGCCGGACGGCGCGGCGATTTCGGTCGTGACACTGTCCGAGTTGCACCTTGGCGTGCTCGCAGCCGACGATCCAGATGAGCGCAGCCATCGGCTCAACACGCTGCTTGGCGCCGAGCGGCTCTTTGAGCCGATCCCCATCGACGACGCCGTCGCCCGTCGCTTCGCGCAAGTGGTCGACGCGCTGCGGCGAAAGAACCGCCGCGCGCCGGTTCTCGACGCCCTCATCGCCGCGACCGCCATCGAGCACGGCCTGGTTCTCTACAGCCACGACTCCGACTTCGAGCCCGTCGACACGCTCCACCTTCGCATCATCGCGTAGAGCCTCCAGAGCCAGATCACCACGCCACGAGCGGCTAGCCCGAGAACCCCGCAGATGTTCGTATGAGCTGAGGGGGGATCCCGACCTCCTCGACCACGGGGATGCCCGCCTGGTTCATCGCCGCGATCTCCTCGCGCGACTTGTCGGCCAGGCCGCTGATGATGCCCGCCCACATGAAGAGCACCCCGCTGATGACCGGGAACACGCGCACGTCGATGACGGCGCCGTTGATCA
Organism: Thermoleophilia bacterium; assembly: GCA_031362405.1. Taxonomy (GTDB): domain Bacteria; phylum Actinomycetota; class Thermoleophilia; order Miltoncostaeales; family Miltoncostaeaceae; genus JANLSO01. The sequence continues at coordinate 8,600 of JANLSO010000049.1, forward strand.
GCCAGATGATCAACGACAGGTAGAACGCGAACACGAAGCCACGCGAGGCAAGGCCCATCCGGGGCAGCAGCGGCAGGGCGCGCGATGTGCGAAAGATCAACGCGATGAAGATCCCGATCCAGACCGCGAGGCCCAGCCAGCCCAACTCGGCGCCGGTCGCCAGGTGTGTGTTGTGGCTGAGGTACCCGTAGCCGAGCTGCCAGTCGATCGAGCCCCAGGCCTTGTGGTAGGTCGTGTTGACCTCCGGAAAACGCCCAATGCCCCAGCCGAACGCCGGCTTCTGGGCGATTGCCCACAGCGCGGTGGCCCAGTCGTTCAGACGGCTCTCGATCTCACCGCCTGAGGCCACGCCGCCCTGCGTACGGTCGGCGGAAAGGAACTTCTGGTAGTTCACGACGACGACGGAGGTGGCGGCGGCGAGCACCACCAGGTACCAGCGCCGGTAGCCGCGGGCGAACATGGTCCCGCCGAGCACGATGATCGCGGCCCCCAACCAGATCGCGCGCGTTTGGGTCGCGAAGATCCCGATCGGCATCAGCAGGGCCACCACCAACGCGAATCGTCGGCGGCGCACATCGGGTTGCGAGGCGAGAAACAATGCCGCCGCAAAGCAGAAGCACATGAGAATTCCGTCGGCGGCGCTATTGAGCAGCGGTCCACGGGCGCGCTCGGGGTTGATGCCCCGCGAGGGATCAACGATTGCCTGTGGGAAGACGAGGCTGTTCAGGTTGAGCTGCTGAAAGATCGAGATCACGGCCATGTAGAGGCCAACCCACACCAGGAACCAGAGCATCGCCTTGATCGAGCGGACATCGGCCATCGACTGTGAGGCAATGACGTAGATCGCAAACGGTAGAAAGACGCCGTTCGTGATGAGGGTGGTCGCCGTGAGGTTCTCGGTCGCGGGAAACTGATGCGGGGCCAAGTACGAGACGATGTTGATCACGAGAAACAGCACCATCAGGGCTTCGGTCAGGCGGAAACGCCCGAGCGGGCGCCGGCCGCTGACCACCGCGATGAACCATCCTGCCGCCAGAGCGGCAAACGCCGCGCGGTCGATCGGGGCGAGCGGCGTGCCGGCAAGAATGGGGCTGAACAACGACACCACGAGCCACACCAGCAGGCCCGCGCTCGAGTTGCGGTAGAGGCCGTAGAAGACCGCGATCGCCAGGCCGAGAGCGATGACGAAGGCCCCCGAGGCGATGGGAGAATCCGACGTTGCCACCGCCCGACCCATCCCCTGCAGCAGGACCAACATACCCAGGCCAAAGCCCAGGGCAACGAGTATCGGCCGCACCAGCCCCGTCGCCGCGATTTCACCGGGCGAAAGACGGCCGCGCAGAGGGCTGAGCACGGCGCGGCGTCCCGAGGCTAGTTGGTGGCGACCGCGGCGCGGCGCTTGCGCACGCGCGTCAAGACGACTCCGAGCACGTTGGCGTGAACCCGTTCGAGAAGGTCACGCGCCTCGACCGCGTCGGCGGTCTGCGTCGAGACGGCATCGATGACGAGGATCGTCTGGTCGGCCAGCGAGCAGACCACCTGGCACTCGGCCGCCGTCAGAAGCGCCGGCGTGTCGATGACCACGAGATCTGCCAGTGGCTCGGCGAACTCGAGCACCTTGCGCATACGGTCTTCGGAAACCAGCGAGTACGGATCTATTGATGAGGGGCCGGCGGCAAGGAGCTTGAGGTTCGGAACACCCGCGTCGACGAGCATCCCCTCGACGTCGAGGTCGCCGTCGGTCGACAGGAGCGCCGACAGGCCCGAGGGGCGCGCCCGGCTCGCGCGACCCTCGATGGCGACCGTCGCGCGCAGGTTGGCGTCGATCAGGATCACCCGGTCACCGAGCGCCGCTCGGTTGCGGGCCAGGTTGCTGGCGACCATCGACTTACCTTCGCCGGCGCTCGGGCTGGTGACGGCCACCGAGCGCGGCTCAGCCGACATCAACGCCATGCCGCTGGCGAGGGTCTTGAGGTCTTCCGCCCGGCGACGGGCATCACCCTGGGAGACGGTGGCCAGCGTCGGCAGCTTCAGCTTCGAGCGGACGGTCTCGGGCGACGACAGGCGTAGCTGCAGGGCGCCGAGGATCAGGGCGATGGCGCTACCGAGCACGAGGCCGCCGATCAAACCCAGGATCGAGTTGGTCAGGATCTTCGGGCGGTTTTCATCAGCGAAGGTCGCCGAGCGGTAGAAGCTCACGAGGTTCGGACTGGTGACCTGACCGCCGAGTGTCCTCAACTCGGCGAGGAGCCCGATTCGCTGAGCCTCGAGTTGATCTTTGCTTCCGCCAAGATCGGCGATCTCTTCGGCGCTCAGGGTCGAGGTGTCCTTGAGCCGCTCGTTAACGACGGCCAGTTCGCCGGCGATCTTCTTCAGGCGCTCGGTCGTGGGTGCGACGCCGTCGTCGTAGATGCGCGTGTAGGTCGCGAGCACCTCGGCTTCCCAGGCCCGGCCAAAGTCGTTGGCCGCCGAGACCGCAAGATCGGGGTTCGATGCCGTCGCCGAGACCGCCACGAGCGGCCCCGACGCGATGTTCAAAAGCTCGATCGATACGTCATCCGGGGTCTTTGCCCGGTCGCGGACGTTGCCCTGGCTGCCCTGAAGGTCGACGACCAGGCTTCGCGCGAGCACGGCATCCTGATCGGGGGAGCGGTTCACCTGGCTACCGACGTTGACCGAGGCGGTGGCGGTGTACGTCGACTCTTTGCTGAGCGAAAGGATCAATGCCGAGAGAAGGGCGATGACGCCCACGCCCACCACAAGCCATTTGGCACGGCGAATGCTCTCGATCTGTTTGAGGAAATCCTCCACGCCCAGCCTTTCGTACGAAACATGGCACGCGGCGCCCGGGGCAACCGCAACGCCGAGGATGATAGAGGCACACCGGTGGCCGGCGACATCTGGCGTTTGGGGGGTTGGCCCTATACTCGCCCGGTGCCTGGACCCTCGTTGTCGCGATTGCGCTGGTACGCGGCGCGGGCCACCGCGATGCCGCCCGGCGAGTGGGTCCATCGGGCCCGGACGGCAGGGCGGGTCATCGTCGAGCGCACACGGCCCCCGACGCCGTTGCAGCACCCGGCCGCGGAGTCTGGTTGGCCCCGGCCTCCGGCTGCCCCGGCACTGATTGACGACGCCGTGGTCGCCGCGCTTCGGGCTCAGCCCGAGGTCGTTCGCGCGGCACGCGAGATGGCCGACGCGGTGGCCGACGGCCGCGTCAGTTTTCTCGGCCACGGAGAGACCCAGCTCGCCGACCCGCCCGACTGGCACCACGACCTGGCGACGGGGCGTCACTGGCCCACCGACCACTGGAGTCGGATTGACCACCGCGTCGGCGACGGCGACCCCAAGTGGATCTGGGAGCTCGGCCGCCACCAGCACGTCGTGCACCTCGGCCGTGCCTGGCGGCTGACCGGTGACGACCGCTATGCCGAGGTCGCGGCCCGGCACCTCGACAGCTTCCTCGACCAGAACCCGCCGGGGCGTGGCATCCACTGGCGTGTCGGGCTCGAGCTGGGAATCCGCCTCGTTTCATGGGCATGGACGACGCAGCTGTTCGAGAGCAGCCCGGTGGCGACCGCGGAGCGTGGCAGCGCGATTCTTGCCAGCGCCGCCGCGCACCTCGACCAGCTCGAGCGCCATCCGAGCCTCTACTCGTCGGCCAACAACCATCGCCTCGGTGAGCTGGTCGGCCTCGCGGTCGGAGGGCTGGCCTTCCCCCAGCTGCCGCGATCGTCGCAACGGGTTCAGGCCGGCCTCGACGGGCTGTGCTCCGAGCTCGCCAAGCAGGTCCACCCGGATGGCTTCCTGAAGGAGGGATCGCTCGCCTACCACAGCTTTGTGGTCGACGTCTTGATCCCCGTGGTCGTCTGTTTGCGCCGCGCCGGGCGGCCCGTTCCGGATGGGATCGCCGGGCCCCTCGGTGCCATGGCCGAGGTGATCGGCGTCGTATCGAGTGACGGCGGCACGCTGCCCGCCATCGGCGACGACGACAGCGCGTACGCCATCGACATGACGTCCGATCACGACTCCGTGGCCCGCCTGCGATCGCGGCTTCGTACGGTCGAGGGGCTGCTCGACGGCAAACGCTCACGCCGGCCGGCCGGCAGCGACGAGCAGACCACCTGGCTGTGCGGGGTGATCGACGACGCGCCCACTGTGGAGGCACTGCCGGCAAGCGGGGTGTTCCCCGCGGGCGGGCTGGTGGTGCTGCGCCGCCGCGCCGCCCACGGCACACACGAGGTCCGCGCCGTGATGCGCGCGGGGCCGTTCGGTCTCGCCCCGATCTACGCCCACTCGCACGCCGACCAGCTGAGCGTGTGTCTGTCGGTCGCCGGCCACGAGGTGTTGATCGACGCGGGCACGTTCACCTACTACGGCGATCCCCGCTGGCGGGCCTTCGCGCGCTCGACCGGGGCGCATTCCACCGTGCTCGTCGACGATCGCGATCAGGCGACCCCAAGCGGCGCGTTCCTGTGGCGCACGCCGGTCGACGCCACCATCGACGCGGTGGCCTTCGACGCCGACCAGGGTTCCGCGACGGCCCACCACGACGCGTGGGTGCCGATCCGCCATGAGCGCCGCATGGTGCTCGACAGCGAGGGTCTTGTCGTCACCGACCGGATCCTCGGCCCACCCGGGCGCCACCGGCTCGAGATCCGTTGGCACCTGGCGCCCGGCGAGGTCGGGCTCTCCGGCGACGGTGCGAGCTGGACCGGCCCTCCCGGGCAGATCGGGCTCTGCGTCGATGGCCTCGGGCCACTGCGGGTGGTGGAGGGCTGCGCCTCCACGCCGCTGGGCTATCGATCGACCGTGCTCGAGAGCTGGGAACCGACGCCGGTGCTTGTGGCGTCGGCGTCGTGCGACCTGCCGGCGACGATCATCACGACGGTCAAAGTGACGGGCCGATGAGCGCGAGCCGCCCGTCGGTGCTGATCGTAGGCCCCGGCGCGAACAGCGCGGGCGGAGTGTGGTCGGTGATCTCGACGATGATGGCCTCCGACCTGGCGAATCGTTACGCGCTGCAGAACATCGCCACGCACCGCGACGGCTCGCGGTGGGCCAAGCTCGGCCAGGCCGTTGTGGGAATCGGGCAGGTCGCCGTACGCCTCGCGGTGAAGCGACCGGATCTGGTCTGGATCCACACCTCCTCGAACGCGTCGGCACGCCGCAAGACGGTGGTGATGAGCCTTGCGCGCCTGCTGCGGGTGCCACGCGTGCTTCACGTACATGGGTCCGAATTCGAGGTCGCCTACCGCGCCGCGAAGCCTGCCGAGCAGGCCATGGTGCGGCTGCTGCTGCGATCGGCAGACCTCATCATCGCCCTGACCCCGACGTGGGAAGCCCGGCTTCAGGCCATGACGCCGTGCGTGACGACCACCGTGATGAACCCGGTCGACATTCCGGATGCCGCCGACGCGGACGGGCGCGTACCCGGACGGATCGTCTCGCTGGGCCGCGTCGGCGAGCGCAAAGGATCCGCGGTGATCGTGGCGGCCCTGGCCGAACTGGTCGAACGCCACCCTGAAGCCCACGTGATCCTCGCGGGCGACGGAGATCACGCCCCGGTGCAGGCCGCCGCACAGGCCCTGGGCGTCGCCGACCGGCTCGAGATGCGCTCGTGGATCTCTCCGGCCGAGGTAGGAGAACTGCTTGATTCGGCCGCGATCTTCACCCTGCCCTCGCGCGAGGAGGGCCTGCCGGTCGCGATGCTCGAGGCGATGGCGCATGGGTTGCCGTCAGTGGTGACACCGGTCGGCGGAATCCCCGACTTCGTTCATGACGGCGTCAACGGGATAATGGTCTCGCCCGACGACCCCGCCGGCCTTGCCGCCGCCCTTGCGACGCTGCTCGCCGACCCGGACGCGGCCGCGCGATTGGGCGCGGCGGCGCGGGTGGAGGTCACCGAGCGCTGCGCGACGCCCAACGTGGTCAACCTCATCGACGCGGCGTTCTGCTCCGTGCTCGGCCGGCGGGCGGACCGGCCAGCCCGAACGTGAGCGCAGGCCGGGCCCCCGACCCATTGGGCAGCATCGCCCCGGTCGCATGGGACGGCCTGCTCGACGCGTGCGAGATCGGAGATCCCTTTCGCCGCATGAGCGTGCTCACCGCAATCTGCGGGGCGACGGGGCGCGACGGATGGATGGTCGCCGTGCATCGCGACGGAGATCTGGTCGCCGGGGCACCCGTCTGGCCCGAGCGTGAGCGCGGGCTCCGGGTCTGGCGGCATCTTGGCCATTCCTTGAACTGGTTCTGCCCCGCGCCGCCCGCGAGCGACGACGCGGCGCGCGGCGAGCTCGCCGAGCGGTTGCTGGCACTGCCCGGTGACCTGCTGACGCTCGAGGAACTCTCGCCCGATGATCCGTTGCTCGCGGCGCTGCGTGACCGGGCAACCGTACGAATACGCCGGGAATCGCCGACCTACCGTGTACGAACGACCGAGCGTCGGGCGTCGATGCATCGCCGGCGCCGCGAGGTGAGTCGGATGATGCGCCGAGCCATCGATCGGGGCGTCCCCTTCGCGGTGGAGGTCACCGAAAGCGGCGCGGAGATCGCGTCGGTGCTTCCCGAATTGCTCGCCCTGCAGGTCAGTGCGTGGTCAGACCGCGACGCCGACCACATGACCGCCACCGCCGAGGGGCGCGCGCTCGTCAGCACGATCCTCGCCGCCCTCGCCGGCGAGGAACGCCTGCACCTGGTGCGGGTGCGCAGCGAGAGCCAGACCGTTGGGTTCGCGCTTTCGGCGCTGGCGCCTCCGCGGGCGGTGATGTTCAAAACGGCCCACGACCGTGGCCTGTCCGGGGTCGGCTGGATCGGGATCACCAGTTCCCTCGATTCCCTCGCCGAACGAGGCATCGAGATCGTCGATCTCGGCTCGGGCGGCGATCACTTCAAACCGCAGATGGCCGAGCCGGAACCACAGGTCACCGCACAGGTCGCGTTGAGCCACACGGGTCGCGGATTCCTTTTCGCCACCGGGTTGGCGCGCAACCTCGCCCGACGGACGTAACCGCGCCGGTGTAACCATCCGGCGGGTGGGGAATGTCCTCCCCGTACGATCGTTTCCTTCTCGCTCGGCTGTACGGCCGGGCAGTGATCGAACACCAGGACTCGGCGTATGTTTCGCCAAATCGCACCTGGCTGGAATGAATCCAGCCGGGGAAGAACGGAGGACGAAGTGAGGATTCACCGAGCACGTGCCCGCTCGCTGACGCGCCGCATCGTGGCGCTCGCTGCGCTCGCCATGGCGATCGCGATGATGGTGGGGGCCGGCGTCGCGAGTGCGGCGACCCAGGCCTGGACCGGCCAGGCTTCTGGCTCTACCCCGGACGTCGGCCTCACGGGCTTGACGATGTTCTTCGCGGATGGAACGCCGATCTCCCAGGGCGACTACGCCGGCACACTGAACTTCACGATCGACGGCGCGGCGAAGGTCGGGTACTGCACCGATACGACGCGGCTTCTGAGCGAGACCCCCGAACCGGTCAACCTGTCCCTCCAGAGCCCGCCGTTGTCGGCCAATGAGCGCGCGATCACCTGGCTCATGCTCAACAAGACTCCGACGGGCATCGCCACCGCCGAGAAGCGTGCGCAGGCGAGCGCCGTGCAGCTCGCGATCTGGCAGCTGCGCAACCGCGTCAGCGCAACCGCGCCGACCAGCGACGCCGTGCTGAACGCGGCGATCGCCGCGCTGCGTCAGGAAGCCCTCGCGGCAACCGCAACGGCCAGCTCGCTCGCCGTGTCGGCCACCAGCCCGGCGGCCGGCGCAACGACGGCGACCATCACGGTCACCGGACGTGCGGGCGCCACCGTTGCCCTGGCCATCACCTCGGGCACGGCGACGCTCAGCGCGCCGCAGGTGGTGCTCGGCGCCGGTGGCACCGGCACCGTCACCCTCACCAGCGCGAGCGGTACCGCCGTCACGGTGAGCGCCACGACGGCCGGCGATGGTCAGCTGACCGACGTCGAGCCGACGGCCGAGACCCGGCCCCAGCCGACGGTCTACGCCGCACCCAGCACGCTCAGCGCGAACACGACCGTGGCCTTCGCACCGGCGGTCGTCGTGCCGGTCACACCGGGCACGATCCCGTCGACCCCGACCGGCACGCCCACACCGGTGCCGCCGGTGGTCACCCAGCGGGCCGCAAGGTTGACGATCACCAAGACCGCACCGGCCGCGGCCCGCGCGGGCTCACTGGTCGTCTACACGATCACGGTCACGAACACCGGTGACGCCGCCGCGACCGGCGTCACGGTCACCGACGCCGTGCCGAGTGGCCTGGCCCTGGTGCGCAGCACCCGGACCTACTCGTTCAGGAGTGGCAAGGCGGTATGGAAGGTCGGCCGTCTGGCTCCCGGATCGTCGGTGAGCTTCCGCGTCTCGATGCGCGCCGGGGCAAACCTGACCGGCACGAAGGACAACGTGGCGTCGGTTTCGGCCATCGGCCTGACAGCCCGCCGGGCCTCGGCGAAGGTGAAATTCACCGCCGTTCCGACCCCCGTCCAGCCCCGGGTCACCGGCTAACCCAATCGCCGGAGCTACGTCAACCCCTCAGGGTGCGTCACTGACCTGAGGGGTTGACGGGTACCGGCAGGTCCGTAAGTCTGCCGCCCGTGCCCAGGTCCCTCCCGAAGTTCCTCGGGGCGGCGCTCGCCCTTTTTGCGAGCTCGTCCGCCCTCGCCATCGGCGGCGCTGCGCCCGCCCCGGCCCCCTCCGATCGGGCCGGCTTGAGCTGGACCGCTCGGATCCTCGAGCCGGTCACGGCGCGGACCGCGCCGACTGCCACCGCCCGCCCCGCCGCTCAGCTGCTGCACTACACGGCGTTCTCGCGCCGACCGCAGGTGCTGATGGTCACGGGCAACGCGGAGGAGACGCTCGCCGGAGGCGCGACCCGCTCGTGGGTGCGCGTGCAGCTGCCCACGCGCCCGAACGAAAGCCAGGGCTGGGTGCCCCGCTCGTCGGTGAAACTCGCCGCGACCAGCATTCGGATTCGCGTACGTCTCGGCGCCAGACGGGTCGAGATCAGCCGCGATGGCGCGACCATCAAGAGCTTCCGCGCGGCGGTGGGAACCGGCGGCACGCCGACGCCCACCGGCGGCTTCGCGGTGCAAGACCCGGTCGTCGCCGGCGCCGCCGAGAGCACGTACCTCGGGCCGTACATCATCACGCTCACGGCCTACAGCACGGTACTGCGCTCGTTCATGGGTGGCGACGGCCTCGTGGCGATCCACGGCACCAACGCTCCGGGCTCTCTTGGCCAGGCGGTCAGCCACGGCTGCGTCCGCGTCTCGAACGACGCCGTACGCACGCTGTGGAGGTTCGCCGACCCCGGCACTCCGGTGGATATCGTTCAGTAGTCCGCGCCCCAGGAGAGGATTCCCCCGATGGAGCAGCACTCGCTCACCGAAATCCTCTTGGATGGCTTGATCGAAGAAACCGGCCTCCAACCCGAAGGCGATCTCCTCGACCGACTTGCCGCCGCGCCGACTGCCGTGCTGCGCAGGCTGCGATCCAAAGACGCCGAGAGTTTCGGTGTCGCCGCGATGCTCCCGTTGGATCTCGCCCCCGTGCTCACCGAGTTACTCGCCACCTGCTGCGATGCCGCTGGACGCTTTGACCGCGAGGGTGCCGATCGCCTCATCGCCGAGCGGGCGGAAGACCCCGAGGCCGAGATCGAGGAACACGAGCCCGAACCGATTCTCGTGCGCCTCGTGCACGAAGCCCTCGGGCTCGATGTCGACTGCGCGACCTGCGCAGCGCTACTCGACGAGGAGCCCCTCGACCAGGACGTTGACGACGAGGGCGACGGCGGACACCACCAGGCGGACTCTCCGCTCGCGCAGGTCGCCTCCCGGCACCCCGCCGAGATGGATGCATGGGAGCCGCAGTTCGCTCTGCGCATCGGTCGTGACGCCGGCCAGCTCTTTCACGCCGCCGCTGGCTTCGACGCAATGCACGACGTGGTCACCGGCGGCGGCGCCCCGGGCCTGACACCGGATGCGCTCGAGAATGCCCACGACATCCAGCACGTCGGGTTCGGGCAGTGCGAGGGCGCCGCCGAGGTCCACGGCTTTCGTGTCGCGTTGCGGGCGCTGCACGACACCGCGGGGGTGGCAGCGGCGATCGAGGCCGCCGAGCGCGCCGTCGCCGACGACACCCTGGAACTTGCCGCACTCCCCGCGGAGGTCGCGGTTAGCCTGATCGCCGATCACATCACCGATGCCCTCGACTCTGCGCCCACCCCGGCCCCCACCCGGCGCCTCCCGAAAGGCAAGCGCCGGCGCTGACGACGACGTCATCTCGAACGGGCCGCCGAGGTCGATCTTTCCCGGGAGCCTGGCGAAGATCGGGCTGGTCGTCGACGCCGTCCCAACGGATCTTGCCACGCCCTTTGGCACCCACAGCACCGGTTCACCGACATCGCTCAGATGCGTGGTACGCGCAGCTCCAGGCGACCGCGTCCCCGGTGCCAGCGCGCGCGACGGCCAACCCAACGGTCACGCCGCAGCGTGAGAGGGCCGATCTGGATGACGAGCATCGATGCATGCACGATGGCGCCGCGTGCACGGGAGGAACGAATCGACGCGACGTTGAGGTGCTCGACCGACGAGTAGATGCTGCGTACCCCATCCGCGGCGAGGTCGTTTGCCATGGCGGCGAAGAGGGCCGGGTGGAGCCTGCGGCCCCGGTGCGTAGGGGCGACCATTCCGTCGAAGAACCAGCGCCCATCCTCACGAAGCCGAATGAGAGCCCCGTCTTCCTCATACGTCCCTCCGCTCACCCACAGGTGGGCGATGAGTTTGGTCCCGTCGACGTGAATCGCGGCGCGATCTCCGCGAGCCTGGCGCTGATCGATCATCGCCGGCCGCTCGCCGAACTGCGCCAGGAGCTCGCGATCGTCGCGTGTCGCCCAGCGGGGCCCGTCGGCGCCGTCCATTCGTTGCGTGGTCGCAGGAGGCGTCTCGAGGACGGCAAACCACGCGAGGTGGATCGGCGGGTCGGGCAGCAGCCGCTGGAAAATCCGGAAGACAACGCCCGCCGGACCGACATCGCGACGCACTGCACGTGCCTTTCGCACAAGCGAGGCGATTGTTTGACGAGAACCGTCGTTGGTGGTCCCATGGCTCCGCGACACGCGGGAATTGTCTTACCGGTCGTGGGGTGGTGGGTCAAGTGCGGGAGCTGCGGGAAGTCCGCACAACTTGCTCAGCGCGAGGCCGCCGACTATGGTCGCATCGCCGTATGACTACGGCGTGAGTCAGGCGACGCAGGCTGCCCCTTGGCGTGGCGCGACCCCGACAGTCAGGTTTACCTCTTGCCCCATCCGAAACGGGCACGCGCCACGCGTGTCGTCACAACATGCGGGCTCGGAGCACTTTTCTGCGCTCTCCCGTTTGTTGCCGCCGGCGAGGATTCGTCGATCAGCTCTGGGCTCCCGCCAGATGTCGCGGCGATCACGCTGCAGCCCGGAGCGGTTTCTCTCGCGCCATGGCAGCCGGTCGTCCAGCGCCGTCAGGCCAGCGCACGGGTCGTCACGACCGCCTCTGACGGAGCCATCCTGCAGCTCGCCGACCGGCAGGGCGCGTCGGGCTTCGTGGTGCTGCGAGCCGGCCTGGCGTCGCGAGCACGTGCAACGGCTCGGGCCGACCTCATCGTTGCGCGGCAGCGGCTCGCCCCCGGCGATGTCCGGTCGTTCGTGGAGATCGGTGCCGCCAACGGCATCGCGTACCAGGCGGGAGCGGTACGCAACGCTACGGGCGGAATGAACTGGGGGGTCTGGCTGCGTCGACCCAACGGCACCCGCAGCGTCATGTCGGTCAGCAAGGTGCGGATCGTCCTGGGCGACGAGCGGCGCGTTCAGCTCGAGACGACGTGGCTGTCGTCAAAGAGTTCCGCAAAGCTGCAGATCGATGGCCGCGAGGTCGCGGCGACCGCGACGACGGACCTCACGAAGGTCGGCCCGAACCGGGTGAACATCGGCCTCGGTCGGCCCGCAAGAATCGATGAGGTCGGAGCGATCTTCGTTCGCACCGCCCTGGCCTTCAGCGGGGCGGGTGCGTCGGCCGTGCCGGCGACGGCTCCCGCCCCCGGCGGCCCCGGAGTCGTGATCCCCGTCGTCGGTGCCCCAGGTACCGGCGGCACGACGGGCGCACCCGTACCCCCGGGCGTCGACCAGATCCCCGGACGCGAGATCGCCCGGGCCGACTGGGAGACGACCACACCCAACCCCTACTTCCAGCGGGCATCGAACGATCGCATCCGGGCGGTCCCCTCACCCGTGACAGAAGGAAAGTACGCCGGGCGCTTCGAGGTGCAGCAAGGAGACAACCCGACCTCGTGCTGTGGCGACCGGTCCGAGTTCCTCATCAGCACGAACGAGAAAGAGGGCGACGAGCGCTGGTACACCTGGGCGACGCTCTTCGACGACAGCTTCCCGACCGGCGGGGGCTGGCAGGTGGTCACCCAGTGGCACTCCGCCGTCGACGGCGTTCCGCCGATGGGCTTCTACGCCGAGGACGGCACGTACTACCTGCGGACCTCGCAGGACACCGGCGGGAACGGGATCAAGCGCTTCTGGGAGACCAAGATCCAGAAGAACTTCTGGTATCGGATCAAGTTGCATGTGAAGTGGTCGTCCAGCGCGTCGGTCGGATACGTCGAGATGTGGGTCAACGGCCAGCTCGTCACGCCGAAGACCTTCACCCGCAACATGTACCCCGGCAACACGAACTACTTCAAGCAGGGCTACTACCGCCAGGACAGCATCGGCGGGACCGGGGTCGTCTTCCACGATGGCTTCCGGGCGACCCAGGTGAACTGATCCACGAAGGCCCCGCCCGGGCATCCGGGCGGGGCCTTTTGTCTTTGTGTCCCGGGGCAACGTGCGTCGAGGCCGTGGGTATGATCGCGCGGGCCCGTCGCCTGACGGGGGCCGTGTTCTGACGCGACAAGGGGCGGATTTGGATCTCCACGAGTACCAAGGCAAGCAGCTGTTCGCCCGCCACGGAATCCCGGTGCCAAGCGGCGAGGTCGCCGACACACCGGAGGAGGCCAAGGCGGCCGCGGCCCGCATCGGCGGCAAGGTCGTCGTCAAGGCGCAGGTGCAGATCGGTGGTCGCGGCAAGGCGGGTGGCATCAAGCTGGCCGACACTCCCGAAGAGGCCGAAGCACACGCGAAGGACATTCTCGGGATGGACATCCGCGGGCACATCGTGCACCGGGTCTGGATCGAGGCCGCGTCCGACATCCAGAAGGAGTACTACGCGTCGGTCACCTTCGACCGTAGCGTGAAGAAGCCTCTGGTGATGCTGTCGGCGATGGGCGGCATGGACATCGAGCACGTCGCCGAAACCCAGCCCGAGGCGCTCGCACGCCTGCACGTCGACCCTCTGACCGGCTTCCAGCAGCACCACGCCCGCTGGCTGGCCTTTCACGCACAGATCGACGGCGGCGCGATCAAGGGCGTCGTCGACATCCTGGGTCGGCTCTACGCCGCGTTCGTCGATCTCGACGCGATGCTCATGGAGATCAACCCGTTGATCTGGACGACCGACGGGCGCGTCATCGCACTCGACGCCAAGGTCACGATCGACGGCAACGCGCTTTACCGGCACCCGGATCTGTTGGAGATGCAGTCCTCCACGACTCAGGACGTCCAGGAGCGCATGGCGCAAGAGCGCGGTGTGACCTACGTGAAGCTCGACGGTGACGTCGGCATTCTCGGTAATGGCGCGGGTCTCGTGATGAGCACTCTCGACGTGGTTGCCCTGGCGGGTGGCCGGCCGGCG
>JANLSO010000200.1:0-1815 GCA_031362405.1 Thermoleophilia bacterium
GCCGGCGGCCGTTGTGGTGACGTTGAACGGCTCGGCGGCGCTGAACGGGCCGACGTTGCCGGCCGCGTCGATCTGCCGCACCTGGAATGCGTAGGCGCCTAAGCCGAGCGGACCCACCGTTGCCTCGGTCGTGGCCGTGGAGATCGGGCCCTGGATGATCTTGTTGCCCGGGGCGAGCACCTGCCACGAGAAGGTGGCGCCGGGCTCGACCTGACCCCATCCGAAGACGGGCGAGGGGATGTCGGTACTCCCGCCGGGGCCCTTCGTGATGGCCGGAGCGGTCGGGGCGACCGTGTCCACCGAGAAGCGGACGACGCGTGTCGATGACGAGCCATTCACCGCGTTGACGGTCAGCTCGAAGGTGTACGTCTCGTCAGTAAGCGTCGGCAGCGTCACCGTAGTGGTCGCGGCAGCGGGCGGGGCGAGCGGCAGGCCATTTCGCCCCTTCACGACCCAGGAGTAGCTCGCACCCGCCAAAGGCGCCCAGGTGAAGCTCGGGGTCGAGTCACTCGTCGCAGTGTTGGGCTTGGGACCACCCGTGATCGTCGGCTCGTCGGGAGCGCTGAGGTCGATCTTGAATGAGCGTGCCGCGTCGGAGTTACGCCGATTGCCTGCCCTGTCTACCGCGACGACCTGCCAGGTGTGACTGCCGACGGTCAGGTTACTTGCAGGAGTGAACGTCTCGGCTGTTTGGAGAGGACTCACGATCGCATTGTCGATCCTCACCTCGTACCCCGCGAGGCCCGAAGCCGCATCACTCGATGGCAGCCATGCAAACTCGGGCTGCTGCTTGTTGGTTGTCGCGGCGGGGGCCGGGGCAGTGAGAACAAACGCGGTCGGGTCGACGGTGTCGACCACGCTGTAGGTGCGTGCGATAGTCGGACGGGTGTTGCCGGCGACGTCGGTGGAGCTGAACTCGATACGGACGATCGTTCCGTCGGCATCGGTGACAGCGACGTTGGTCGGGAGTGCCGTGCCGCTAGCTAGGGTGAACGGGCCGGTGGTCCCGACGTGCGCGGCACACTGCGCGACACCGGAGGTAACGTCCGCACACGAGAAGGCGAGATTGTGGGCACTGCCGAACTCGTAGTTTGCTCCGCTCACGGGGGTCGTCACCGCGATTGCCGGATCGACGGTGTCTACCGAGATGGTCGTCGTCGGTGCGGTCGCCGAGTTGCCCGCCTTGTCCTGGACGGTCCGGAACTCGGGGTTTGCGCCCTCCGAGGTGGAGGTCGACGGTGCGCATGTCCCAGAGGCGACACCGGATAAGGCGTCGCTGCACGAGTAGTTCAGGATGACCGGCTTGGTGTTAAACCAACCGGCCCCATTGGGGCTTGGCGGGTTCGTGCTGCTCGGCGCAATGCTCGGCGGCGTCGTGTCGAAGACGAAGTTCTCTGTGCCTGGGCTGCCCAGACCGCCACTGCCATCGGATTCCTGCACCGAAAAGGTGTAGAGGCCATCTGCCGAGAAGTCGGCGGCGACCGAGTCGGGGCTCAGCGTTAGGCCAGACGATGGGCTCGAGCCCGGCAGCGACCAGAGAAACTCGATCCCGCCGAAATCGGGGTCGTCACTCCACGAAAACGTCGGCTTTTGGTTGCTCGGGCTCGCCGGGGAAACGCTCACTGGCGGCACCGCGAGGGCGCCCTGGGTAAGCACGCCCATAGATGTGGCGAGGAGGCCGGTGGCGATCAGGGCGCGGCGAATACGGGGGCGACGTGTCATAAGAGCTAGAAGATAGCTCCGAGAGCGCCGAATCGCCTCATTCACGGGCACCCCGAACGACCAGTCTCGCGCCGGTCGAACGACTAGAACGAC
>JANLSO010000201.1:0-41048 GCA_031362405.1 Thermoleophilia bacterium
GCGTGCATGACCGGTGCCCGGCACCGTTCATGCACGCAATGGTTTCTACGACTCGGTGGTTTCCTCGTCGGAGCCGTGGGCCACGCCGGCCAGGGCGCGGACAACTTGAACGCACATCGGATCGCTGACCGCGATCTGGACTTCGCTGCCGTCCTGGTCGTCGAAGGCAAGGGTCCAGTGGGGGACGACGCCGTCGGGAGTTCCCTGCGGGGGCGTCACGGAGATGCCGACCACGGCGGGCGACAGCGCCCAGAACATGCCCTCCGACAGACCCGCTGGCTGGGGCTGCCAGTCGGTGTCGGGCATCGACTGGCGGTGCGGCTCGGCCTCGGTGAAGGCGTTCATCATGTTCTCGGCGTCACTCTCCGAGAGCGGAATCGTGAGCACCACGTTCGGGCCGCTTTGGAAGACCAGCATGGCGACGGGAATCGTGTCGGGCTCAGGGGCCTCAGAGCCCTCGGCGACCTCGACCTGTACCGGCTGGCACTCGAAACCGGTTGCCTGGAAAGCGATCGTCTGACGCATCTCTTCAGACCGCCGGGGTGGTGCTAGCGTGGGCAACGTGGGTCACGTTTCGGCTCCTCATGGTGCGGGTTCGTCGCGGGGCATTGTCACACACCCCACCCGACCTCGGGCCATCACGCTGTCGCGGCGCGTGCGTCCCGAGATTCTCGTCGCGGCGCTGGCCGTGCGCCCCTACGTGGTGATGGCGCGCCACCTCGACACCGTCGTCGTCGCGGCAGACCCCATCGAGGTCGTCAATGACCTCGAGGTCTGGACTGCCCTGGAGGTACCCGTCGGGAAGACCGACCCGCTCGCGATGGCCGGCGGCTGGATGGGCCTTCTCCCCTACGACTTCGGGGGCACCGTCGAGCGGCTCCCCCAACCGCTGGCCGATCCCGGCGGGCCGGGCGGCGCCGTGCTGGCCCGGTACGGAACGGTCGCTCTCATCGACGCGACGGGATCGTGCACGATCGCCTCGATCGAATCGTCGGCCCGACTGCGCGAGTTGGCCGATATCGCCGAGGCGCTCGGGGAGGCGCCGCCGATGGTCGCCCCCCGACAACGGCCGGTGCACTCGTCGCTGCCCGTCGCGGCCTACGCGGCCGTCGTCGAGCGCGCCCGCGGACTCATCGCCGCGGGAGACTGCTATCAGGTCAACCTTGCGCAGCGGCTGACGTGCGAGTGGACGGGCGACCCCCTGGCCTTTGCAGCGCGTCTCTGGGACGCCGCGGGCCCGACGAGCCACCGTGCGTTCTTTCAGCTTCCGGGCGGAACGCTCGTGTCGGCGTCGCCCGAACTCTTGGTGCGTGCCACCGACGCGCTGGCGATCAGCGAGCCGATCAAGGGAACCATGGCGGCGGGTCGCGCCGATGATCTCGCCCAAAGCGCCAAAGACCGTGCCGAGCACGTGATGATCGTCGACCTCGTGCGCAACGATCTCGGCCGGGTTGGCCGTGCCGGCGGGGTCAGCGTGCCGCAGTTGATGACTCCGCTGACGGTGGGATACGTCGACCATCTCGTCAGTCGGGTGCGGGCGCAGCTGCGCGCCGACGTCACGGCGGCCGATCTACTGCGAGCCGTCTTTCCGGGAGGCTCGGTCACCGGGTGTCCGAAGGTCCGGGCGATGGAGGTCATCCGCGATCTCGAACCCGCCAACCGCGGCCCCGCGTACGGCAGTCTTCTCGCGATGGGAACAAACGGGACACTGGAGGCGAGCATCTTGATCCGCACAGCGTGGCTGACCGCCGGCGAGGCCCGCTACTGGAGCGGAGGCGCGGTGGTGTGGGATTCGGACCCAATCGCCGAGCACGCGGAGGCCCAGATGAAGGCCGCGCCATTTCGCGCGGCGGTGAACGCATGCGAGTGACCTGGCTCGATGGCGGCCTTATGCCACCCGAACAGGCAACGGTCTCCATCGACGACCCCATGGCGCGGTTTGGAGAGGGCCTTTTCGAAACGATGCGCGCCCGCGCCGGAGTCGTGTTTCGCCGCGATCAGCACCTCGCGCGGCTCGCTGCCTCGATCGAGACGTTGGGGCTGCGCGGCGTGCCGTCATTCACCGAGATCAACGATGCGCTCGATGCGGTGCTGACCGCGGCCGGCCGCGGTGATCTGCGGGTGCGCATCGCCGTTAGCGAGCAGCCGACCCTGCTGATCGATGCCGAATCGATCGCGGAACCGGCGTCCGACCCCGCCCTGATGACGGCGATCACGGTACCGGGGGCGTGGCTCGTCGATCAGGTCATTGCCGAGCACAAGACCCTGAGCTACGCGGGCTACCGTTGGGCGCAGCGACAGGCCGACGCCGCGGGCGCCGACCACGCCCTGCTTCTCGACGCCGATGGCCGGATGGGAGAAGCCGCCTACGCGTCGGTCGTCGTGGTGGCAGACAGAATGAGGTCTGTCCTGACGGCGCCCGTGCGCGGCATCCTCCCGGGGGTGGGTCGAGAGTTGTTTCTCGAGATGGCCCCGGCGACGGAGGTCCGCGCCGCGGAACGCGCCGAGTGGGAGGCGGCCTCGGAAGTGCTGGTGGTCAATGCGCTTCGTGGTATCGCCAGCATCGTCCGCATCGACGGCCGGCTCGTTGGCGACGGAAAGCCTGGGCCGTTGGCGCGCGGATCGGCCTCCGCATATCGGTCGCACGTCCTCATGGACACCGAGGGGATTCTGGGGTGAACAGCGTCCGGCCCCCTGATCCGCCGCTGTCGGATGGTGTGGTCACGCTGCGCCCGCCGCATCAGGCAGATCGGGCCACGATCGTCGCGGCCTGCCAAGACCCCGAGATCCCACGCTGGACGCTCGTACCGACGCCCTACGCCGATAGCGACGCGGGAGCGTTTCTCGCGATGGCCGATGCCGGCTGGAGCGTCGGGATCGGCGCCTTCTTTGCGATCACCGAAGCGATACAGCCCGAGGATCTGCTCGGTTTGATCAGCCTGGACCTTCCGCGCGAGGGCCCGTCGGAGGTCGGGTACTGGATGTCTGCCGGCGGGCGCGGGCGCGGGTACACGACGCGCGCACTTCGCCTGGTCTCGGAATGGGGGATCGGCGAGGTCGGAGTCGAGCAGATCCTGCTGAAGACCCTGATCGGGAACGTCGGCTCCGAGCGAGTCGCGGCCAAGGCCGGGTACGTGGAGATCGCTTGCGGCGTCTGCCGTCAGCGCGGCGTCGATCGCCCGAACAGGATCTGGCGGCTCGCGGCTACCCCGACACGGATCAGAGAGCGGCCAGATCCGCCGCGCGAGGGGAATCGGGTGGAATGAGCTGAAGCCCGGCGACCTCGTGGAAGTCCTGATCGGCGGTGACCAGGGCGAGGCCGTTCTCCAGGGCAACGGCGGCGATCAACACGTCATTGCTGCTCAGGCGAGTCGTTGTCGCGAAGAGGTCTATCGCCCGGGCTCGCGCGGCGTCCGAAAGCGGGAGCACGTCCGTCACCGACCCGACGAGTGTCTGGGCCAGTTCTGTCGCTGCCGGTCGCCCCGCCCGACGCGCACGCGTGTGGAGAAACTCGGCGACGACGACATCGGTGATGTACCCGTGTGTCACGCCATTGCCGACCGCTCGGATGATCGTCTGCGACGGCTCACGCAGCGGATGTTCATGCCCGGTGGCGTAGAGCAGGATGTTCGTGTCGAGCAGGATCACTCGTCGAGCATCGAATCAATTTCTCTTTCCAACTCGGCGACGTCGGCGGGAAGATCAACCGGCTCCGCAGCCAAGAATCGTTCGGCGGCAGCCCGTCGCTGCTCGATGGCCGGGCGTGCAACGCGGTCGATGGCGTCGCGGACGGCTTCCCCGACGGAGACACCCCGACCCGTCGCATAGACCTGAAGACGTTCGTACTGCTCGGGTTCGACGAGAACTTGGAGGCGACGTGTGAGCATGCTCATAAGCATAGCATGTTCCTATTCGTCAGCGCCTACCCGCCCCTCGTCGCGGGCGATGCCGCGAAGGACCTTCGCGCCGATCTCACGTTCGATGCGGGCGACCCCGGTCAGGCGCAGCACAACCTGCGCGGTAACCACGTGGCGAGGCTCGCCGATTGTGCTCTCGTCGACGGCGACAGCGACGATCTCTACCGCCTCTACCTCGAGGACGGCCCGCGAGGGCACTGCGGGCGCCCCCATCGGCTGGTTCGAGCGATAGCCGATCCGCGCAAGAATCCACTCGATCCACCCCTCGGGCAGGGCGCCGGGAAAGACCGCCTCGGCGTCAGACTCGGCGTGGTAAAGCCGCGTCTCCCACCGCAGCCGGCCGCCGGTGTCGGCCACCTGGTCGACGAACATCGAGAACCCGGCGCGCTGGTTGCGCGCGCCGGGTTCGGGAGCGGTTCCCTCTGCCGAAGCCACGGTGCCTGCCTCGAGGATCGCGACGGCAGGAGGATTCCTACGGAACGGGAACAGGCGGGTGGACCGCGATCTCAACCGAATCGCAATGCGCCCAGATCAGCCCGGGCTTGCCGCACGGATCGTGGGATCCGACGGTGATGCAGATGCGGTAGACCCGACCGCATCGGTTCGAATCGTCCGTGAAGGTCCCCGCAGGAAGCGGGAAGTCGACGTAGTACAGGCCGTCGCCGCAGGGGTTGAGAGGAACCTCTTTCTCAGGGAACTGCTTATCGGGGGCGGGGCCGCAGGTGTCGACATCGACATCCACGCAGAGGGTTCCGCACAGGTGGCGCCGCACAGGGTCGGGCATCTCGATCTTCACGTGGATCACGTAGTCCTGATCCCACGCGATGATGTCGAGGGGATCGGGGTCGGGAACGTCGGCGTTCGGGACCTCCGTCACGTAGCTCCAGATACTGATCCTGCCGGGAATGCTGCGGCGAAACACTTCCACCGAGCAGGGTTTCAGGGTGGACAGATCGGGCATTGCGCACTCCTTCGCGATGAGTTGGGATCCGGCCGCAACACGACCGGGCCACCAGCGTTGTCAATACCCCTCACCCCGGGCTCAGCGGAGGGTCAACGGACGTTCAACGTGCGCAATAAAGTTGCGGTTGAGCAGGGGTTGAGTGCGGATTGAGCCCGCACGGCATCGTGTCGATGCGAGATGAGCGAACCGTTGAAATCCACCCATTTGCCAGAGCGACGCACATTGACCGTGCCTCGCCACCGGGGCTAGCCTCGACGGACGTCGCAGCGGGAGATGGTGCTGTGAGTGCCCGACTTCGCGAAATTTCTGTTCTTCGCGCCACCGTCGCCTTGGTGCGATCACGTGGGGGCCTCCGGGCGGGCGGGCGGGCACGGGAGGCGGCCAGCCTCATCGCCCGAGCCGTCGATTCGACCCGACACGATCATCCCCAAATGAAACCCGCGAACCCGTGGGACGGACACCGCGTTGGCGCGGTGATGCTGGGATCGTTTCGTCTCTACCTCGATGGCGCCCCGGTGACCGATTGGCACGGCAGTCGGGGTCAAAGGATCGCGAGGTACCTGCTCGCCCATCGCCGAAGGCCGGTGCCGAAGGAACGCCTGATCGAGCTGATCTGGCCGGAAGTCCCGCCGGAGGTTGGTCGACGCAACCTCCACCAGGCGATCTACTGCCTGCGCAGCACGCTTCGCGCGGCCCAACCCGACGAGCACCATGTCCTCCTCGAGGGTGACTGCTACCGGGTCAACCCGGATCTCGACGTGTGGTGCGATGTCGACGAGTTCGAGGCCGACATCGAGGTCGGTCGCCGGATGACCAGCGTCGGTCGAGTTGTCGAGGCGATCGCCTCGTATCGGGCCGCCGAGCAGCTCTACGGGGGCGAGTACCTGGAGGACACCCCCTATGAGGAGTGGGCCATCGGCGAGCGCGATCGGCTTGACGCGCGATACGCCCAGGCCGTCCTCGGCATGACGGTGCTCCATCTCGACGGCGGCGCCACCGACGAGGCCATCGCGTGCGCCCGCACGTTGCTGGTGAGTCGACCGGCCGACGAGACGGCACACCAGCTGATCATCCGGGCGCACCTGTCGAACGGACGACGCGTCGATGCTCTGGCTCAGTATCGCTGCTGTGTCGGAGCCCTCGCACGTGAGTTCGGCCTCGCACCGAGCGAGGAGATCACGGCTCTGTGCGACCAGCTACTTTCGTCCTCGGCCACCCGCCTCACGGGCCATGGGAACGGGCACCTTGCGGCCGAGTAGGCGCATGGCTTTGAGACCGAGCGAGAGCTTCTCCCGGTCGTCGGTCTTACCGATATCGAGGCCGGCGAGCTCGGTGATCCGATCGAGCCGGTAGCGCACGGTATGGCGGTGGGTGAAGAGGGTGCTCGCGGTGGCTGCCAAGTTGCAGTCGAGCTCGAGATAGGTGGCGAGCGTCGCCACGAGCTCGGTTTGGTACTGCTCGTCGTAGGCGACGAGTGTCCCGAGGGTCTGCTCGTAGAACCCCGAGAGCTCCCCCGGATTGTCGGCGTAGATCTGGAAAAGCAGCTTGTAGGTG
Source organism: Thermoleophilia bacterium (assembly GCA_031362405.1). Taxonomy (GTDB): domain Bacteria; phylum Actinomycetota; class Thermoleophilia; order Miltoncostaeales; family Miltoncostaeaceae; genus JANLSO01. The sequence goes on from JANLSO010000201.1 coordinate 6,436, forward strand.
CCGGTCTCCTCGAAGGTCACGACATCGCCGATGCGACCGAGGCGCTCGCCGATCGACAGGGCGAGGCCGGCCTCCTGGAGAGCCGATCCGAGGCGCTCGGGTTCAGGGGTGAATCGGGAGATGGCGAGCGTCAACGCCAAGCCGGGAACGGTCTCACGGGTGGCGGCGATCAGACGCCCCGACAGGGTGTGCGCCCGCTGCTCGATCTCCTCACTGGCGATTCCCGCCGGCTCGCGTGGGGCAGGAAGCAGCACGAGCAGGCGACCGTCGTCCCAGTCGACCAGGGCGCGCGGCCAATGCATGTCGAGCACCGCGCGCACCTGCTGCAGAAATCGTCGCGCCAACCGTTCGTCGGTGATGATGCGGCCCTTGTCGTGAGGGTCTTCGAGCTTGCCGAGCAGGGCAACGGCGCCCGACGCCAGGTCGGCACCGAGGTGCCGGGCACGGCGCACCAGCGACTCGCGGCTGACGGCCTCACCGGCCACCAGTTCGCGGATGAGATCGCCGCGCAGCTGAGTCTCGGTGAGGGTGCGGACCTCCTGACGACCCCACTCGACCGCACACGCCTCGGCCATCTCGGTGAGAACCGCCACCTGACCGGTGGTCAGCGGGGGAGGCAACCATGCGACGACCAGCGCGACCGGTCGATCGCCGCGTCCGGGAACGAGCAACCGCGCCATGTCGGCCGGCGCGTCGTGGAAGAACGGGCCGATCACCGATGCGGGGCCGTGGCCACGCGCGTCGCGGACCGCGTCGGAGAGTTTCACGAACAGTTCGTCGTCGAGCCCGGCCTCGGCCATGAGATCGAGGTGATCGTCGAGCACCGCCACCGGCGCCCCCACGAGGTCGCGACAAATCGATGACAGGCCGGCGAAGCCGTGGCCCTCCACGAGCGGAACATGCAGCGCCGCACGCGCCCGCTCGGCCGCCCGGCGACCGCGCCGCGCGCCAACGAGATCCGAGAGGTCGTCGACGACGGCATTCCAAGTGACCTCCGGCGGCAAACTGAACACCGGCACCGGGTATGGCTCTGCGGGCGTGTCGCGGCAGATGACCGCGACAGCCCCGTGGGGAACCGGCAGGGGGGGCGAGCCGTCAATGAGCACGAGGTCGCCGTCGGGCCCGTCGAGAGCACCAACCGGGCGAACGCCGGCGATCTCCGCAGCAAGGTCGACGCCCGGAGGATGCACCGATGCGAGAGCAAACGACGGCATGTCGCGCAGGTCCGCAAGGGCGGGGCGGCGCGCAGAAGGGGTCAGGTGGCGTGGGTCAAGCCGCGCGTCGCGTGTCGTCATCCCCGGCAGGATGGGCAGCAAATCGACCGGGGTCAAGCGCCACTCGGCATGAGGGGCCGTGGTTTCGCCGTATGGCCAAGGGCGACGGGGGCCGCTTTGTGCACGTGGCGAAACGACGCACCTGCGCCGTCCCAATATGCTCCGCGAGGTTTGGATGCCGTCTTGCGCCCCGGGAACTCCCGGGTGGGCGCTCTTTAACGCCCCGCACGGCGGCCCGTTCACTAGCAGAGAGGGCCCGTCGCTTCATGCCGAGAATCCGTCAGAGCAACGTCACCGCCGTTCAGTGGAGCCCGAATGGTTCCGCGCTCGGCTCGAACGACCTCACCGCCACCGGGGCGAACGTCTTCGGGCAGAAGGTCTTCGGTCCCCAAGAGCAGCGCCGTCGACTGCCGAAAGACACCTACCGCACTCTCCAGCGCACGATCGAAAAGGGAGTGGAACTCGACCCGACGATCGCCGATGCGGTCGCCGCCGCCATGAAGGACTGGGCGATGGAATCGGGTGCGACCCACTACACCCATTGGTTCCAGCCCCTCACCGGCTCCACGGCGGAGAAGCACGACTCGTTCTATGGGCCGATCGGCGACGGCACCGCGCTTGCGGCGTTCTCGGGTAAGGAACTGATCCGCGGCGAGCCCGACGCGTCGAGCTTTCCCACCGGCGGCATCCGCGCGACCTTCGAGGCGCGCGGATACACGGCGTGGGATCCCACCAGCCCGGCGTTCCTGATGGAGAACCCGAACGGCTCGACCCTGTGCATCCCGACCGCCTTCACATCGTGGACCGGCGAGGCGCTCGACCACAAGATCCCGCTGCTGCGCTCGATGGAGGCCCTGAACAAGTCGGCGATGCGGGCGCTGGGGATTTTCGGCGACCAGGACACCTCGCGCGTCTTCACGACGGTCGGCCCCGAGCAGGAGTACTTCCTGATCGACAAGTCGTATTACTACCAGCGACCCGATCTGGTGAACACGGGCCGGACGCTGTTCGGCGCCAAGCCCCCGAAGGGCCACGAACTCGACGACCACTACTTCGGAACGATCCCCGAGCGGGTGCTCGCCTACATGCTCGACGCCGAGCAGGAACTGCTGAAGCTCGGTGTGCCGATCAAGACCCGTCACAACGAGGTCGCCCCGGGTCAGTACGAGCTGGCGCCGGTGTTCGAGAACACGAACCTCGGATGCGATCACCAGCAGCTCACGATGACCGTGCTCAAGGCGATCGCCCCGAAGTACGATCTGATCTGCCTGCTGCACGAAAAGCCGTTCGCCGGCGTGAACGGATCGGGTAAGCACAACAACTGGTCGATGGGCACCGACAGCGGATCGAACCTGCTCGAGCCCGGTGAGACCCCATATGAGAACCTTCAGTTCCTGTTCTTCACCGCCGCGGTGATCGCCGCCGTCGACACGCACCAAGGTCTCCTGCGCGCGACCGTCGCGACCGCGGGGCAGGACCACCGGCTCGGGGCGAACGAAGCCCCGCCGGCCATCATCTCGATCTTTCTCGGTACCCAGCTCGAGGAGATCTTCGAGGCGATCGCCAGCGGATCGGTCTACGTCAGCTCAGCGGGCGAGTTCATGGGTCTCGGCTCACCGGTGCTGCCACCCCTGCCGATGGACGCGGGCGACCGCAACCGCACGAGCCCGTTTGCGTTCACCGGCAACAAGTTCGAGTTCCGTGCGCTCGGTTCCAGCATGTCTCCGAGCCTCCCGAACACGGTCCTCAACACGATCGTCGCCGAGCAGATCGACTCGATGTGCGAAGACCTCGAGACCGCCATGAAGGGGGGCCGCAAGAAGGGCGCAACGCTCAGCGAGGCCGTCACCCAGGTGGTCGCTGACACCTACAAGACCAGCAAGCGGATCGTCTTCGGCGGCGACGGTTACTCCGAGGAGTGGCACGCCGAGGCCGGCCGTCGCGGTCTGTTGAACCTGAAGACCACACCGGAGGCGCTACCGGCATTGATCGCCGGGCCGACGGTGGCGGCCTTCTCCAACTATGCCGTGCTGAGCGACCGCGAGCTTCACGCCCGCTACGACATCCTGCTCGAGCAGTACATCGTGAACGTGAACATCGAGGCCGAGACGGCCGCCGACATCGCTCGCACGATGCTGCTCCCCGCGGCGCTACGGCACCTGGACATCGTCATGGAAGCCGAGATCGACCTGCTCATCAAGGAGCTCAAGCCCCTCGTCGAGAAGTTCGCAAAGGCGATCCACAAGCTTGCCGCGCTGAACGCCGACCACCCCGAGGGCACCATGAAGGAGGCTGTCTACATGCGCGACAAGGTGCTGCCGTCGATGGACGAGGTGCGCGGCCTTGCCGACACACTCGAGCGGATCGTCGCCGACGACCTGTGGCCGCTGCCGAAGTACGCGGAGATCCTCTTCATCCGGTAGGTCCGCCCCGTGTGCTCGGCCCGTACTGGCCCGCTTCTGCGGGCCAGTACGGTTTTGGGGGTTGGTCAGTAGCCGGCGTTGTTCGCGTTCGCGTCGCCACGGCCCAGGCGTCGGCCGCTGACGTCGCCACGCGTGATACTCGGGAACATCACGTTGCTGCGGGTCGATACGTGGTCCTGGCCGATCATGTGACCGGTCTCGTGCGTCGCGACCGATTGGACATCAGTGGCCGAGCGGCGGTGGCGGCCGGCCGTAAACCATCCACCCGGCGGCGTTCGATCGAGCAGGATGTCGCTCTCGCGCGCGACGCGACCGGTCGTCCAGGTGATCGTGCAGGCGATCGCCCCGAAACACGACCCGCCGAGACGATCGACAGCGCCGAAGCCGACGCTGCCGATGCCGTCGCGACCGACACCGGCCCGTGTTGAACCGCGAAGGAGAAACGCAACCCGCGAGCGGTCGGGTATCCGGCAGTAGTTGTCATTTCGGGCCCACGTCCGCCGAGCCGCAATGAACGCCGTCCGCGCGGCGCCTCGAGAGACGCGGGGCGGTGGGCGGCGCAGGTTGACGCGCCAACGGATCGGAAACCGGCTCCAACGAAAACCTGCGCTCGCGCGCGATTCGGCGCCGCAGCGCACCGCCCCACCGCGCCGCGCAGACGTTGCCGGGGCCGAACGCGCCGGGGAGATCACGATGGCGAGGGTCCCCGCCTCGTCGTAATACCGGACCTCGGCCACCGAGCCCGCCGGGCCGACCTGACCGGTGGCAAGCAGGCTGCCGTCGGCGCGACGAACCTCGACCTGCCGCCCACCGGGTGACGCCGCCATACGCTGCGATCCACCCGCAGGCGGTGCGAAAGGCAGTGGCTCACCCGGGAAGTTCCAGTCGGGCAGCGCGGCGACCGGCGGCAGCACGGTCGTCGTTGCCGTGGTGGTCGTCATGCCAATCGGCGCGTCATCGGATGAGCGCGTGATGAGCACCACCGTGACGACGGCCGCAAGCACGGCAAGGGCAAGGATCAGCGCGCGCGAAGGAAGCCTGCCGTCAGGGGTTTCGGCCATGCCGGCGACGCTACCTCACCAACGTCGTTCGGGTTGCCCCGTGATTTTGCGTCCCGGGCACCGGGCCAAAGGTACGACTTCGGTGAGTAGGGCCTGCCAGCGAGCGACGACGGCGGGCCAGGTTTGAGGGGCGACCCATGCGGCGCCTGCGGCGCCGAGGCGTGCGCGCAGGTCGGCGTCGTTCTCGAGGCGGCGCAGACCGCTGACCAGCTCAGCGGCGTCGCGGTAGACAATGCCTCCACCGGATCGGGCGGTTTGGCCGACGAGCACCTGCGACTCGGCCGTGGCGAGGGTCGGGGCACCGGCACGCCAGGCCTCGAGAGCGACGAGCGACAGGCTCTCGTAGCGTGAGGGCAATACGACAACGTCGGCGGCGGCCAGAAGATCCAGACGCTCGGTGTCGGTCACGAATCCGGTTCGTGTCACCTCGGGTGCGGTGCGGATGGTGCCTGCCGACCGGCCTGCCAGAACCAGATCGAGCTCTCCACCCGTCGCCCGGTAGGCGGCGTGTGTGCGCACGAGATCATCGACCCCCTTCGCCGGGTCGACGCGACCGAGGTAAAGGGCAAAGCGCGGTGGCAGGTCGAAACGTCGACGCGCGGAGGCAGCGTCGCCGAGCGCGGCCGGGTCGAGGGCGGCGCCGACGACGGCGTGGGGACGGTCGCCGATGCCGTGAAGATCGTTGACGAGGCTCTTCTCCTCGGGGGTCAGAAAGGCCAATCCAGCTGCCATGCGCATCAGGCCGCGAGTGAGCGTGAAACGAATCATCGGCTCGTCGTGGGCAAGTGGCACGAGCACCGACCGGTCGGCGGCCAACGGCAGCCCGAGCTGCGTGGTGGCGTAGAGATACGTCCAGAAGGTGATGGCGTCGAAATGCGTTGCCGTCGACCGGAGGTCCGCGAGCAGGCCCGGTGAAACGGGGCCCTGTGCGCGGGCCCAGCCGCGCTCGTGGTCGGCATCTCCGGGGTCGAGCGTCAGCAGCCGCACCAGACGTGCGGCGGTCGCGGGATCGGGTGGCTCGACCGCGAACCGGCGCACCTCGACGCCGTTGTCGTCCGACGTGCCGGCCGGGTAGTGGGGCTCCCAGGTGAGGTAGTCGCGCGCCGTCGTTGTGAAGACGACGATCTCATGGCCCGCACGCGTGAGCGCCCGAGCGGTCGAGCGGCACAGGGCCTCGGCTCCGCCCGCGACCTCCTGCCCGTACCGCTGCACCACGACACCGATCCGCATCGACGCGGGCTCAGTCGTCGCGCAGACGGGCCTCGAGCGCATCGACGCGCGCCTGGAGGCGATCGATCTCGGCGTGCGTGCGGTGGCGGTCGCGCTCGAGCTGCGACAGCAGCTCACCCAGCGGAACCGAGATCAGGCGAAGCACCGCGCCACGCGCGCGGTCGACGAGCGCCCCGGCAGGGCCGCGCCGCATCGACGATCCGCCCGAGGGGAGACGCAGGGGCGCAAGCGGCGCCTCACCCGCGGCGGCCCGCACGCGATCAAGCAGGTCGTCCGGGTCGGGCGGAGTGGTCAGAAGGCGCCCTTACGGGAGAAAACCACCGGGATGGTTCGGGCGATGATGACCAGATCAAGCCAGATCGACCATGACTCGACGTAGTGGAAGTCGAGCCGGATGAGCTCCTCGAACGACAGGTCGGCACGGCCGCTGACCTGCCAGAGACCGGTCATCCCCGGGAGCACGAGGTAGCGCTTCTTCTGACGCTCGTCGAGCATCTGGTAGTCGCGCAGCGGCAGCGGACGCGGACCGACGAGCGACATCTCGCCACGGATGACGTTGATCAGTTGGGGCAGCTCGTCGATCGAGAATCGGCGCAGAACACGACCGACCCCGGTCACGCGGGGGTCGTCGCGAATCTTGAACAGGGCCCCGTCGGCCTCGTTCTTGTGCTCAAGATCGGGCTGCAGCTCTTCGGCGTCGGTGCGCATGGTGCGCAGCTTCAGGCACGTGAACTCGGTCTCCTCAACGCCGACGCGGCGGCTGCCGTGAAGCACGGGGCCCCGGTCAGCGAGCTTCACGGCAAGCGCGGCCACCACAAGGATCGGCGAGATGAGCACCAACAAGAGCGTGGCGACGACGATGTCGAAAAGCCGCTTGCCAAGGAAAGCCACCCCGGTCAGCACCGGGGGGTGAAGCGTGAACAGCGGGATGCCGCGGGTCGGCAGGGCCTGAAGCGAGTGCGACAGCAGCTCGACACTGGTCGGGGCGAAGCGCACCGGAATCGCGCGGCGTCGACACAGCTCGATCAGGTCGAGCGCGGCGGCGTCGTCGCTGAGAGAGCCAACGAGGATCACCTCGTCGACCCCAGCGGGGTCGAGGGCGGTACGCATGGCGACGGCGGCATCGGTCTCTCCCGAGGCCAGTTCATGTTGATCGACGATCCGGTACGGAATGCCGCGACCCGTCGAACGCTCGAGCGTTCGTGCGACGGGGTCGACCATCGCGGGGGGGCCGATGAGCACCGCGCGGCGCTGGACGTCGAGACGCTCCAACGCGAGGGCGGTGACGCTGTCGTAGCTGGTACGCAGCGCGATCACCATCAACGTCGTGAAGATCCACGACGAATAGAAGATGTAGTACGTGTCGGTTTGCCAGCCGCCGATCTGCACGAGAACGAGCACGACGAGCGTGGCGACGGTAACCGACGAGAGCACCCCGACCGACCCAGGTCGTTGCTCGCGCGGTGAGTAGAGCCGGTTCTTGGCGAACACCAAGACGAGGGTGGCGGCGGCGATCGGCAGGGCGCGCTGTTCCACCGCCCAGATCGCACCCGACGACACCGGCGCGTCTTGAACGAACAGCTTCAGGGCGAAGGCGGCGTAGAGAGCGAGAAAGAGCGCCGTGACGTCCATGACGGCCAGGCAGCCGACCGACAGGATGCGGCGGGTGCGCGCGCTGCCGGCCGGGCCCGCGAGCAGCGGCAGGAAGCGGACGTCGCGGCGAACGCGTCCTGAGGTGTCGCGCGGGGCGGGGCGCGAGGCCACTAGCGCACCCTCACCACGGTGACGGGGCTGATGCGCGTCGCCTCGGCGCCAGAACGCAGCCTCCCGCTCCAACGGGCGCGGAGCGCGCGGGTACGCGAGATGGGAAGGCGAAAAGCGAAGCTGCCGTCGGCAGTGGTGCGTACACGTCGCACGGTTGTCCAGTTTCCACCCGAACGGGCCTGCACCTCCACCCGTGTCGGCCCGCTGGCCGACCGCGCCTGCCCGACCAGCTGCACGCGGCCACCCCGTGCGACCCGCTTCGATACCGCCGCGAACGGCAGAGCGAACGCCTGGACGGCCGGCTTCGGCCGTCCATTCTGGGTAAGCAGGCCCGAACGCCAGTCGCGGTTGTCTTGGAGGATGTACCAGGTGAACAGATCGATGCGCGCGTCGGCGCGCACCCGGCGATAGGCATCCACGAGAAACGCGGCCTGCTCAGCTCGACTGAATGACGTCGGGTAGAAGGCCACCGGCTCCGTGGAGAAGCCGAACTCAGTGAGCCAGAGCTTTTTGTCTTTCAGGTACCCGCGATCAACGGCCCGCTCCAGCCGGTTCAGGTTGTAGAGATCGACGTAGCTCGCGCCGGTGAACGTGGTCTTGCGGGGCGGGGTGATCGGGTACGGGTGGTGGCTGACGACATCCATCGGCGGCCGCAGCCCCTCGGCGCCGATTGCGGTAATGAAGTCGACCGGAGCGACGCGATCGACCACGGAGTCGGGACAGCTCGTCGGGCAACTGTCCCCGACCGGAGCCGTTACACCGCCGGCGACGACGGCGGTCGCGTCGACCGACTTGACCGCCGCGTAGAAACTCGACAGCAGGCGCGAGTAGAACGCCGGTGACGTCGCCACCCACTTGGAGCCCTGTTTCTCGTACTGAGGCCGCAGAAAAAGTGGGATGTTGGGCTCGTTCCACGCCTCCCAGCGGTGGACGCCACGGGAGGCGTAACGCGATGCCGCGGCCTCGGCGAAGTCGCCCAGGTCATCGGGGCGCAGTGGCCGGATCGCCCACGCGGGAAACCCGTCGTTCGCTGGAACCTTCGGGTCGGCCGCCCAGGCGGGCGTACCCCACACCGTGAAGAGCAGCTCAACGTCGTTCGCGCGCGCGGCGGCGACGATCGCGTCGTAGTTCTTCCAGTTGTAGGCCGGGTCGGTGGCCTTACGTGGAGCGGTCGGGCGAGCGGTCGCGATGAGGTCCCACCGCATGTCGACGCGGATGACGCGTGCACCGAGGTCGGCCATGCGACGGACGCGCCCGGCGACGTCAACGCCGTCCTGGTACAGCCGGTCGTCTTGGATGCTCGCCACCGGCGAGAGACCCCGCGTCAATGGCTTCTTGGCGTCGGAGTTGTTCCCCGCACCGCACGCGACGAGCGCCAGGCTGGCGAGAGCCAGGGCGGCGATCGAGGTTGCACGCAGGCGGGAGGGCGTCTGGCGGGTGATGTGACTCCGATCGGCGCGCCGGGGATGGCACGCTCGTCCAGTTGCGATGGCCCGGAGGCCTGAGCTGAAGGCGATCCTACAGACGGTCCGCCCAAAGCCCCCAAACGCAGGGCATTTTGTTACCGGCGAGGGTGGTTCAGGCCAGATCAGTGGCATCGCCCGGCACCGCGACTTCGCGCAGCCAATCGGGCACGACGATTGTCTGGCGCGTCGCTCGGTCGACGCAGACGTGGACGAGCTCTCCGTTCGCCACCACCTCGCCGTCGCGGCGAAACATGTGGCGGCTGCGAAACGAGGTGCGACCAATGCCGGTGATGAGCGTCTGCAGCTCGATCATGTCGTCGAGCATGATCCTGCCGATGAACTGGGCGCGGGCATCGACGATGGGGATTCCCGGACCCTCCGCGAGGAGCCGGGTGAAGGGGTACCCGACGAGGCCAAGCCACTCCGATAGGCCTCGGTCCATCCAGCGAAAGAGCGCGGTGAAGTGGATCTGGCTGACGTCGACCTCGGACATCGCGACCCGGAACGTCTGCGTATGAACGACGGGCGTCACGGCGGGCCTACCGCGGGCTGTCGCCGCCATGCATGCTGCGCCGGCCGATGGTCCCGCCGTCGTCGTCGCCGCGCAGACGGGTCCACACGCGCTCGGGGTTGAGCTCGAACCGCTCGATCAGCTGCGGCAGCTTCAACACCAGCTCGTTGTCGTCGAGGCGGATCCCGACGATCTTCCCGTCGGCCCAGACCAAGTGCACCCCGGGCTCGTCGGCGACATCTTCCTTCTTGATGTCGGCGAACGGTTGAACGGCACCGATGCTGAGGTAAATCGACACGCGCGGAACTCCCTCGGTTGCTTACGAACGGATCTCGACGGGCATCCCCAGGCTCACCTCTTCGTAGAGGGCCTCGACCTCGGGGATGTGCATGCGCAGGCAACCGTGGCTGGCGGCCGAACCGATCGATGAGTCAGCGTACGTGCCATGGATGCCGATCGCGGGCGCCGAGGTGCCGATCCATCGAGTGCCCAGCGGGTTACCCGGGCCGGGCGGAATTGTCCCAAGGCCCTTGGCCCAGGGAGAATCGGGCGGGATCCATGCGGGGTCGACTTCCTTCTTCACGATCTCGTACGTGCCGGTCGGAGTCGGGTAGGCGGCCTGCCCGACCGCGACCGAGAAGGTGAGGGCCACCTTGCCGTCACGGATCAGCCGTAGCTTGCGCTGCGAGATCGAGATGACGATCTTTCCGACCATCGCGTCGCGCGTGCGGGCGTCGATCTGCCCCGTCGTCGTGATTCCGCGCTTCTTTTGGTAGCGCGTGAGGGCCTTCTCGGTGCGCGCGGTGAAGCGGCTCTCGACCGCGCCCTTCAGGAAGCGAGCGTCCTTGAGACGTTGGTTCAGGGTCTTTGCGTCGGCGCCGCGTGCGCCGAGCCGCATGTCGAACGCACCGAACTCCTCGGTGCTGTCGACGACCACCTTCAGGGTCTTCTTGGCGATGTTGCCGGCACGGTCGCGCACCTTCACCTGAACGACGTTGCGGCCCTGCGGCAGCGCGCCGACCGCCAGCGCGAACTTCTTTCCTTCGAGGGCCAGTGGCGCGGTGGTGCCGGCGGCCTCGACGAAGCCGTCGGCGAGGGGCACGGGCAGGCCGGCGGTGCCGGGCACGGATGCCGCCTTCTCACCGTTGACGATCGCGGCGAAGTTGAGCAGCTGCGGGTCGTCGCGCCCGATCGATCCGTAGACGAGCGGTTCGTCGGTCTCGGTGAGCACGGCGCCCGCCGTGGGTGCGCTGACGGCGAGCGTCGGCGCGACGGTGTCGACCACGAGCGAGCGTTCGGATGCCGCGATGTTGCCGGCGCGGTCGCGTGCCGAGACGGTCGTGTCGACGAGGCCCTCGGGGAGCTTGGCGGTGACCGACCACGTTCCGTCGTCGCCCGCCGCGACCTCCTTCGAGCCGCCCTTCCAGGCCACCGCGATCTGGGAGGCGGCCTCGGCGGTACCGGCGAAGGTCACGTTGCGGCGCTTGCTCAGACCGCTGGGGGCGGGTGACTTCACCGCGATATCAGGGGCTGTGGTGTCGACCTCGAACGTCCACCGTTCGGAGACGGTGCGTGCGAGCAGGTTGGAGGTCCCGAAGCGGACCGCGACGTCGTGCGGGCCCTCGGCCAGGCGCGCACGGGGCGTGACCACCAGCCGATCGCCGGCCCCACGCACCGACGCCGTGACGTCCTTCCCATCAACGGACACCGCCAAGTCGCTGATGCGGTCGGCATTCTCCAGCGCGACGACAATCGATGGTTTGGCGCTTGCCACCGCACCGTCACGCGCCGGTGTGACCGAAGCAATGCCGGGTTTCCCGATCGCCTGTCCCCCGACGAATGCGCCTGCGCCCGCGACCGATGCCCCGAGAAGACCCAGGGTCACCCATCGACGTCGCCCCGTCGGAAAGGCTTTCACGACACGCACATCCTTGATTTCGACATCGACTTGGCCGGCTGGGGCTCGCCACGGGGCACTCGAGGCGCACGTGATCGTACCAACTGAGGGGTTCTGCGCCGACCCTCGGTATCCTCGCGGGTATGCCCGACGAACCGCTCACCAATGGGCAGATTGCCCAGGTCTTCGATCTGCTGGGAGACCTGCTCGAGCTCGACGGTGCCGTACGGCACCGGGTGCTGGCCTACCGGCGTGGGGCCAGCCGTGTCCGCGGGACGTCCGAGTCGGTCGCGCTGATGGCCCTCGCGGGGCGGGCAACCGATCTACCCGACATCGGCGCCACCCTTCAGGCCAAGATCGTGGAGCTGGCCACCACCGGGGGGCTCGAGGCCCTGGAGAAAGCCCGCAGCAAGGTTCCCGAGGGGTTGGTCGCGGTCGCCGGTCTTACGGGGATCGGCCCGAAACGGGCCGTCGCGATCTGGGCGGCGCTGGATGTGACGAGCCTCGACGGCCTCGAGGCCGCGGCCGGTGACGGACGGCTCGCGACGGTGCCCGGAATCGGGGCGACGACGGTCGATGCGGTCCTCACGCAGATCGCCGAGCAGCGTGAGCGCGGCGATTCCGGCAGGCGAGTGTCGCTCGGCATCGCTCTTCCACAGGCCGAGCAGCTTGCCGCAGAGATTGCTGAGGTGCCCGGGGTCGTGCGGGTGGAGGTCGCCGGCAGCCTCCGCCGCGGCCGCGAGCTCGTCCATGACGTCGATCTGGTGGCCGCAACCTCTGATGCTGCAGCGCTCTTTGCCGCGTTGGCGGCCAGCACGCGGGTCGAGCGCGTGCTGAGCTCGGGCGACGCCCGGATGGCCGTGATGACCCACACCGGCATCCGGATCGAGTTGGCGGCGGCACCGCCCGGGCGGTTCGGAAACCTACTTCAGCACGCGACCGGTTCGGCCCGCCACAACGTGAGGCTGCGTGAGATCGCTGTGCGCATGGGGTTCTCGGTCTCGGAACACGGCATCACCGACGCCGATGGTGCGGTCGCCCTGCATGCCGACGAGGCCGGTGTCTACGCGCTCCTTGGAAAGCAGATGCCGCCGCCCGAGCTGCGCGAAGACCGCGACGAGCTTGACCCCGGCTTTGCGCCGCCGACGCTGGTGAGCCTCGATGACCTACGCGGGGATTTGCATACGCACAGCGATTGGAGCGACGGGCGCCTGACCATCTCCGAAATGGCCGCCGCGGCCCGGGCCCGCGGTTACGCGTACCTCGGGGTCAGCGACCATTCCCAGAGCCTCGCGATGACCAACGGCCTCACTCCCGACCGCGTGCGACGGCAGTGGGAGGAGATCGAACGTCTCAATGAGACCTTCGATGATTTCCAGGTGTTGCGCTGCGCCGAGGTCGACATCCTCGCTGAGGGTCGGCTCGACTTCGATGACGAGCTGCTGGCCGGGTTCGATTTCGTGGTGGCGAGCCTGCACTCGGGGCTGACCCGTCCGGGTTCAGAGGTGACGGCCCGACTTCTTGCCGCCATCGATCATCCGGGAGTCGATGCCATCGGGCATCCGACGGCGCGGATGCTCGGTCGACGCGAGGCGGCCGCGATCGACCTCGAGCGGGTGGTCGAGCGGGCCGCGGCCACCGGCACGCTGCTGGAGATCAACTCCCAACCGCAGCGGCTCGATCTCGATTCCGACATGGCCCGCGTCGCCCTGGGAGCCGGGGTGCGCCTGCTGATCTCGTCAGACGCCCACCACTCGGACGGACTCGGGCTCCTGAGGTTCGGGGTGATGCTCGCGCGGCGGGCGGGCGCGGCGCCGGCTCAGGTGGCCAACACCCGCGACTGGGGAGGACTTCAGGCCCTGTTGGCGCCCGGTACGTGAGCGGCGAGGTGAGCGAGCGCTGCCGCTGCGCCTTCGGTTCCCCGCACCTCCACGTCGGCCTCGGCGCGGACGTCTGGGGGAACCTCGTCGCCGACCACCGCGATCCCCACTCCCGCAGACAGCGCGCCCTCGCGGGCAAGCTCGTGCAGTGCCCGCCAGGCGTCGGCGTCGGTGCGGTCGTCGCCGATATAGAGGGCGACATCGAGGTCGTGCGGCGCCAGCAGCGCACGCACGGCGGTACCCTTGTCGATCTCCACGGGCGGCCGGACCTCCATCACCATGCGGCCCCAGGTCACACGCAAACCGGCCGCCTCCGCAGCCAGCCGCTCGACGGCCTGCAACCGTGCATGGGCGATCACCGGGTCGGGAGCCGCGCGCCAGTGGAACGTCAAGGTGGCACCCTTGTCTTCGAGGGTCACCCCGACCCGCGAAAGGATCGCGTGATCGCGCGAGCGCCCGAACGCGGTGATCGTGTCGGTCCACGGAATCGCCGCGTCGACCAAGCCCGGCACACCACGGGGATGGTGGATCTCCAGGCCATGGTTGCCGGCGAACGCACATCCCGGCATGGCGACCATGCGCTCCAGATCGGCGAGGCTGCGTCCGCTGACAAACCCGACGAGCCCGACGCGCTCTCGGATGGTCTCGATCAAGCGGCGCGTCTCATCGGGCATCCGCGCGTCGGCGGCACGCTCGACGATCGGTGCGAGGGTGCCATCGAAGTCGAGCAGTATCGCCGCGCGCCCCAGGTTGCGCGTGACCGGCTCGAGAGCGAAACGTACAGGCGAAGGCAGGGTCAACGTGGTCGAGACTAACATCGTGCCGGTGGGCCCCGAGGGATCGCATCGCCTCACGATCCTCATCGGGATCGGTCTGGTGGCCGGCCTGTTCTCGGCCGTGTTCGGGGTGGGCGGCGGGATCGTCGTCGTGCCGCTTCTGATCTCCCTGCTGGCGTTCGACAGCAAGATCGCAACGGCGACCTCCCTGGCGGGGATCATCATCACCGCCACCGCCGGCACGATCACCCAGGGGGCCCTCGGCAATGTCGACTGGGGGGTCGCTCTGCTGGTGGGAATCCCGGCAATGGTCGGCGTGACGTTTGGGGTCGCGCTCAAGCAGCGGCTGTCGTCGACGGCGGTCACCTATGGGTTTGCCGCGTTGCTCGTCGCTGTCGCCGTACTGCTGGTGTTCGAGTGACCGGCCTCGAGGTCGTCGCGGTGATCGCTCTGGGCGTCGCGGCGGGAACGATCGCGGGCCTGTTCGGCGTCGGCGGCGGCATCATCTTCGTCCCGACCCTGACGCTCCTACTCGGGCTCACGCAGTTAGAAGCCGGCGCGACGTCGCTTTTGGCGATTATCCCCGTCGCGCTACTGGGCACCTACCGCCAGACCCGCAGCGGCCAGGTGCGCGTCCGGGATGCCGTCACGATCGGCGTAGCGTCGATCGGAAGCGCCATCGTCGGAGCCCTGATCGCCGATGGCGCCCCCGACCGTGCCCTGCGGCTCGGCTTCGCTGCTCTCCTCGTTTTCACCGCCATCCAACTCACCCGCGGAGCGCGCCGAGCGGCAAAAGCAGCGTCTCCCGGGACCTGATCCGAGCCGGACCCGTGTCAGGTGATGTTTACGTTGTCACCACCGGTGCCAGGCACCGGTGGTGACAACGTCGAGACTCAGGGCCGGCGCCGCACGGCCGGCATTCACCGTCATCCCGATCGCTCGCGGCGCCTGCCGAGCATCACCCACTGCGCCTCCCGCATTGCGACCCGGGCACGCATTTCGTCAGGTAATGCTTACGATGTCACCCCCGGTGCCAGGCACCAGTGGTGACATCGGGCGGGTTCACCGGCTCACCATCGGGCGGTCGGGCGGTCGGCGGGCGGTGAGGATGAGCCGCCCGTCGCCGAGAGTGAACGTCTCGCCGCAGGGGCCGCCGCGGCGGCGGATGTCGGTGAAGCCGGCGTCGGTCAGGAGCTGACCGATGTGGGCGCTGGTGTAGACGTGGTGCGGCGCCGTCGCGGTCTGCTCTTCCCCGCCCCGGCGAAAGCGATAGCGATAGCGACTGATCAGCCGACTGTTCACCGCGTCGTACTCGTTCGTCGCCGTGACGGTGATGTCGCCCGTGTTCATCTCGCGCGGCTCGGCGGCGAAACCGGGCAGGATCGACTCGGCCGCCGCGTTGAAGTCAATCACCAGACCCCCTGCGGCACGGATCGCCACGGCCAGCGCGGTCAGGAACGTACGGGTTCCCGAGATGTCAAGATAGCCGAAGCTGTTGCCCATGCAGATAGCCGCATCGAACGGGTCGCCGGCGGGGCTGTTGCGCATGTCGGCGTGCGTGAACGTAGCGGCGAGATCGGGTGTGACGTGACGGCGGGCGTGGTCGACCGCCTCGGCCGAGAGGTCGAGGCCCGTCGCCCGGTGGCCTCGCGCGGCCAGGGCCAGCGAGTGCCGGCCGCTGCCGCAGGGGAATCGAGGATTTGCGATCCTGGCGCCAAGGCCAGCTCGCGGTCGATGAAGTCGATATCGGCCGTGGCTGCCTCGGGCGGCACGGCGCGGCGCCACAACTCGTTCGCAAGGCGAGAATCATCACCCGGGGCCCGGAAATCGGGTTCCGGGCGGGCATGGCATCCTCCGCAGGTGATGCGGGAGCGGACTCCGACGCAAACTGCCGGCAGGGTAACCCGGCGCCTACGGGGCGAGCAATGCCTCCGCGGCGCCTTGGCACATCTGAAGAAGTGGGGAGGTGGCGAGGGAAATCCCCACGACCGCGATGCCGCAACTGAGCGTGGCGATGCCGACGGGCCCGGGCACGGCGAGGTTCTTGTCGCGCGCGGGGTCGGGGGAGTCGCCGGTCCACAGGGTCGACAGGACCCGCAGGTAGTAGCCGAGGCTGATCATGCTGCCGATCGCGCCGACCACCGCCAACCACGTGAGGTCGGCGTCGATGGCCGCGCCGAACAGGAGGAACTTTCCGATGAACCCGGAGAGGGGCGGGAAGCCGGCAAGCGAGAGAAGGGCGACCGTCAGCACCAGGCCGAGCACCGGTCGCGTACGGCCGTAGCCCGACAGGGCGGCGATGCTCTCACCGTTCTCCACCTCGCGCTCGCGGATGATCACGATCGCGAACGCCGCCAGGGTCATCGCGGTATAGGCAAGCAGGTAGTAGAGGACGGCCCGTGAGCCGTTCAGCGTCCCGGCGGCGACGCCGGTCAGCAGGTAGCCCGCCTGGGCAACCGACGAGTACGCCAGCATCCGCTTCATGCTGGTCTGCACCAATGCGGCGAGGTTTCCGATCACGATGCTGGCGGTGGCGACCGCGGCGATCGCGAGCTGCCAGTCGTCGACCACCCCGATGAGCGCGCCACCGAAGATGCGCAGAAAGGCGGCGAGCGCAACGGCCTTGGTGCCCGTGGCCATGAAGGCCGAGATCGGTGAGGGCGCGCCCTCGTAGACGTCGGGGGTCCACATGTGAAACGGCGCGGCAGAACTCTTGAACGCCAGGCCGGCGGCGATCAATGCGATGGCGACCAGGACGAACGGCTCGGTCGACTTCCCCGGCTCGGCCAGGACGTTGCCGATCACCTCGAGGCGGGTGCTGCCGACAGCCCCGAACAGGAACGTCAGGCCGTAGAGCAGGATCGACGATCCGACCGCGCCGACGATCAGATACTTGAGGCCGGCCTCGAGCGACCGCTCGCGCCAGACCTCCAGCGCGCACAGCACGTAGAGGGCGACCGACAGGATCTCGATGCCGACGAACAGGGTGATCAGATCGCCCGCGCCGACGACGAGCATCATTCCCGCGGCGGCGATGAGGATGAGCCCGACGTATTCGCCGCGACGATCGACGCCGGCCGACTCGCGCCACGACAGCAGCAGCGTCACCCCGGCGGCGGTGAGGATGATGAGGTTGAGGAGCATGCTGAAGCGGTCGGCGCGGTAGCCGCCCCCGAGGGCTTCCTGCCGGTCGCCCCAGAGCACCGCCGACAGGATCAGCGCGGCGAGGATCCCAAGAAGCCCCACTGCGGCAGGTCCGTCACGCCGGATGGCGCGCGTACCGAACAGGCCCGCGGCCAAGGCGAGGATGGCGGCCACGGAGATGGTGATCACCGGGGTTGCGGCGAACACGTTCACGGGGTCGCCCCTTGGGTGGCGGGAGCGGGATCACCGGGCAGGGGAAGCGCGTTTGCCGGTGGGTTCGCGACGACGGTCGCGAGGATCTGCGCCGCGGGCCGCTCGGCGGCGACCTGTGCCGGGGCGATCGTGCGGTTCAGAGTCGTGGTGGTCGCGCCCACGATCCCTGCCGGCCACAGGGCGATGAGACCCATCACGGCGACGAGGGGCAGCATCATCAGGTAGTCGGGGGCGCGCAGCTCGACGCGGCGACCATCGCCCTCGCGGGGCCCGTTCATGGCGGTTTGGTAGAGCCGCAGCATGTAGACGGCCGCATAGACAATGCCGATCGTGGCGATTGCCGCGGCCCAGGCGTGCTGGCGGAACGTGCCGGTGAGGATGAAGAACTCTCCGACGAAGGAGTTGGTGCCGGGCATCGCCAGCGAGGCCATCGCGACGATCAAGAACACGGCGGCGAGGCGTGGCGCACCCGCGGCCAGGCCGCGGACTCCGTCGACGTTCTCGGCGCCCGAGCGCAGCGAGATGATCCCGACGATGCCGAACGCGGCGGCCACGACGACCCCGTGGTTCACCATCTGCAGCACGGCACCCTGGGCGGCCTGTGTGTCGAAGGCCATGATCCCGAGCACCACGAAGCCGAGGTGGGCGAGGCTCGAGTACCCGACGAGCAGGCGCATCGTCGGGGCCCGCCAGGCCACCAGCGACCCGTAGACGATGCCGACCAACGCCAACACGATCAGCGGCACCGCGAAGTAGTCGGCGCCCTCGGGAAACAGTGGCAGCCCGATTCGCAGCAGGCCGTACACACCCGCCTTGCTCATGACCGCGGCGAGCAGGGCGGTCACGACGATCGGCGCGGCGGAGTACGCCCGCGGCAGCCACGAGTGGAATGGCCACAGTGGGAGCTTGATCGCGAAGGCCAGCGAGAAGGCGCCAAAGAGCAGGGTGCTCTGGTTCTTGGTGAAGGCGACGCCGCGCAGTTGGTCGATGTCGAAGGTGAACTGGCCGGTGACGTCGCGGGCGATGTAGGCCGTCGCGAGAATCGCCACCAGCATGATCAGGCTGCCGACCATGGTGTAGATCACGAACTGGAGCGTCGCCTGGCGGCGGTCGCGCCCTCCCCAGATGCCGATGAGGAAGTAGAACGGCACCAGCATGGCTTCCCAAAAGACATAGAAGAGCACCAGATCGCCGGCCGAGAACAGGCCGAGCAACCCTGCTTCGGCGAGCAGGAGAAGCCCAAGGTACGCGCGCGGACGATCACACGGGCCCCAGCAGGAGGCGACGATCGCGAGCAGGAAGATCCCGGCGGTCAGCACCAGCAGCCACAGCGAGATGCCGTCGACCCACATCGTCCAGGAAAGGCCGACCTCCGACGCCCACGACTGACGATCGACCATTTGCGGGCCGCCCGCATCGCGATCGAACTTTGCGATCACCACGACAACGAGCGCCACGGCACCGAGCGCCGCCACCAGCGCGTGGATGCGGGCCTGGGTGCCGTTGCCCTCAGGAACCGCGAACATCGACATGGCCCCGAGCAGGGGTACCAGAACAAGGAGTGAGATCCAGGGCATCAGCTAACGACCGAGCACGATGACGATGCCGACGAGGGCGGTGCCGAGGACGACCGCGAACACGTAGCCGCGCACCAGACCGTTCTCGATGCGGCTGAGGCCCCGGGAGGCGGAGGCGCTGAGGCTCGTGGCGGAGTTGACGAGGCCCTGCGAGCCGCTCGGCTCGAAGCCGTGGAGAGCGGCGTCACCGAGGTCGCGCCCGGGCTGGATCACCGCCGCCTCGTAGACCTGGTCGAAGCGCCACTGGTCGAGCAGGAGACCGCGCACGGTAACGAAGCGATCGGCGTAGGCGAGCCGCCGGGCCGGGCCCGCGGCGAACATCCAGTAAGCGACCCCGATACCGAGCAGGGCCACACTGACCGACAACACGCTGGCGATCAGCTCGTTGGTGTGGCTCGGCTCGAGGTCGGCCACCGTGATCGCCGGCTCGAGCCAATCACGAAGGACGCTCCACCCGGCGGGGATCTGCAGCAGGCCACCGACCGCGGCGAGAACTGCGAGCAGACCAACCGGCGCGGACATCGTCCACCGCGACGGGTGGGGGTGTTGGTCGTAGCCACCCTCGGGTTCGGGGCCCCAAAAGGCCCGGAACAGCATGCGGAACATATAGAACGCGGTAAGGCCGGCGGCGATCACCGCGACGATGCCAAGGGCGACCCCGAGGTCGCCGGCGGCGAAGGCGCTGGCGATGATGTCGTCCTTGCTGAAGAAACCCGAGAACGGCGGCACACCGGCGATCGCCAGACAGCCAACGGCCATCGCGACGTAGACGAACTTCAGGTGTGTGCGGAGCCCGCCCATCCGGTTGAGGCTCTGCTGACCGGCCAAGGCGTGGATGACGATGCCGGCCCCGAGGAAGAGCAGCGCCTTGAAGAAGGCGTGGGTGAGGAAGTGGAACATGGCCCCCGAATACGCGCCGAGGCCGGCGGCCATGATCATGTAACCGATCTGGCTGACGGTGCTCCAGGCGAGTACGCGCTTGATGTCTTCCTGGACGAGCGCGATCGTGGCGGCCACAAACAGTGTCAGGGCACCGGTGATCGCGACGACGTCGCTGGCGTGTGGAGCCAGGGCGAACAACACGTTGCAGCGCACGATCAGGTAGACCCCGGCGGTCACCATGGTGGCCGCGTGGATCAGCGCGCTGACCGGGGTCGGGCCTTCCATCGCGTCGGGCAGCCACGAGTGCAACGGAATCTGACCGCTCTTGGCGGCGCAGCCGACGAACAGCAGCAGGGCGATCAGCTCGGCGGGGCCGCTGCCGAGCCCGATCTGCCCCGGGGCCGCCGCGAACACCTGCGCGTAGTCGAGCGTGCCCAACTCGCGAACCAGCAGGAACGCCGCCAGCACCAGACCGACGTCGCCGATCACGTTGACGACGAAGGCTTTTTTAGCCGCCGCCACCGCCGAGGGCCGGTCGTAGTAGAAGCCGATCAGCAGGTAGCTGGCCAAACCGACCAGCGCCCAACCGACGATCAGAAAGACGAAGTTCGCGGCGAGCACCAAAAGAAGCATCGCGAACACGAAGAAGTCCATCTCCGCGAAGAATCGGCGGTAGTCGCGGTCGTGCTCCATGTACTCGGTCGAGTAGAGGACGATCAGTGCGCCGACCCCGGTGATGACCAACATCATCAGCACCGAGAGCGGATCGACGAGGATCGCCAGGTCGACACGCAGGTCGCCGAGATCGATCCAGTTCCAGAGCACGGAGGTCTCGGAACGATCTTCGGTGTCGCGGCCGAGCAGCGTTGCGAAGATGACCGCGACGAGGCCGAAGGCGACGGCCACCGAGCCGACGCCGATCACGCGGGTCAGCGCACGCGACGGCTCGTTCGGGAACAGACCGAGGACGATGCAGCCGAGAAGTGGAAGTGCCAGAACGACCCAGGCCAGGTTGGCGATCACCCGCGCAGCTCCGACATGCCATCGACGTTCAGCGCCAGGCGCTGGCGGAACACTGCCACCACCAGCCCCAGGCCGATGACGACCTCAGAGGCCGCGACGACCATCACGACGAGGGCGAATATCTGTCCGTCGACGACGTTCCAGTAGCGGCTGAAACCGACCAGGGCGAGGTTCGCCGAGTTCAGCATCAACTCGACGGCAAGCAGGAGGAGAAGGGGGTTGCGACGGGTCATCACGCCGATGAGCCCCAGCAGGAACATCGCGCCCGAAACCGCGAGGTAGAGCGACAAAGGAACGCCGGTCATGCTCGCACCCGTGGTCATCGGCCGCCCTCGCCCTGCACGGCGCGCTTGGCGAGCATGACGGCTCCGATCGCGGCGACGAGAAGGATCAGTGACGTCGCCTCGAAGGGCGCGGTGAAGTCATTGATGAAGGCGAGCCCGATCTCCCGGGGGTCGCCCAGGTTGCCGACATCACGCGGGTTGGCGCGGATCCCCGGCAGTTTGCTGTTGGCCAGGGCGATGAACCCGGGGAAGGCCAGCCCGAGGACGGCGATCCATGCGAAGGGTTCGCCGCGGCCCAGGGGATCGACGGGCATCGCCACCGGGCGGTCCCCCAGGTACGCGATCACAAAAAGGAACAGTACGACGATCGCACCTGCGTAGACGATGATCTGGATCGCGGCGACGAACGGGGCGGCCAGAAGCAGGAACAGCACGGCCACGCTGACGAGCGTGCCAATCAGCGCGACGGCCGCCCGGAACGGGTTCTTCAGGAGGATCACGAGGACGCCCGAGCCGAGGGCTCCGGCGGCGGCCAGTGCGAAGACGATGCGTTCACCCACGAGGGGGGAACCCTACCGACGGGGCCGGGCGATCTACCTGATGACCCACTAGATCCGTTGTCCTTCAGTGCGCAGCGGCACGGGCTTCGGGTGCTCGGCGAGCAGCATGTCCTTGGTGTAGATCAGCGCGCTGCGCGAGCGTTCCGACAGTTCGTACTCGTGCTCGAGCGTGATGGCATCGAACGGGCAGGCAATCTCGCAGTAGCCGCAGAAGATGCAGCGCGCCATATTGATCTCGTAGATACGGGCGTAGCGCTCACCGGCCGATACACGCTTCTCAGGCGTGTTCTCTTCGGCGACGACGCGGATGCAGTCGGCCGGGCAGGCGGCGACGCACAGCGAACAGCCCACACACTTCTCGAGGCCGTTGTCGTAGCTCCACAGACGGTGCCGGCCGCGAAAGCGTGGGAAGACCGGGGTCTTCGTCTCGGGGTATCCGATGGTGATCGGCTTTTTCAGCATCGTGCGAAACGTGATGCCAAAGCCTTTGAGTCCGTCTTGAACGCTCACTCGGTCCCTCGCATCAGTTCTGGAAGAAGATGCCGACGATGATCGCCGTGACGATCAGGTTGGCCGTGGCGATCGGAAGGAGAACCTTCCAACCGAACTTCATGAGCTGGTCGTAGCGCAGCCGCGGCAGCGTCGCGCGCAGCCAGATGAACAGGAAGAGCATCGCGCTGACCTTCAGCGTCAGCCACAGCCAGCCGGGCAACACGGGGCCGGCGAAGCCACCCAGGAAGAGCGTGGCGCCGAGCGCCGAGACGATGATCATGTTGATGTATTCGGCCATCAGGAACATGGCGAACTTCATGCCGCCGTACTCGGTCAGGTAGCCGGCGACGAGTTCACTCTCGGCTTCGGGCAGGTCGAAGGGTGCCCGGTTGGTCTCGGCTACTGCGGTGATCACGAAGATCGCGAACCCGACCGGTTGCAGCACGACGTACCACACCGTCTCGATCTGGGAGTTCACGATGTCGACGAGCGACAGGCTCTGCGACATCAGGATCACCCCGACGATCGACAGGCCCATGGCGACCTCATACGACACGAGCTGCGCAGCCGTGCGCGCCGCTCCGAGCAGGCTGTACTTGTTGCCGCTGGCCCAACCGCCGAGGATCAACCCGTAGAAGCCCAGCCCGGAGAGCGCGAACAGCAGCAACACCCCGATGTTGACGTCGATGCCGACCAGGTTGACCCCCTGGCCGAAGACCTCGATCGGCCGGCCGAACGGGATCAACGCCAACGCCGTGACCGCCGTGAACACCGACAGAACCGGGGCAAGGGAAAAGACGACCTTGTTGGCGCCCTCGGGGATGAAGTCTTCTTTGAGCACCAGCTTCACGACGTCGGCGAGCGGCTGCAGGTAGCCCAGCGGTCCGGTCCGGTTCGGCCCGTAACGCATCTGCGCGCGGCCGATGATCTTGCGTTCGAAAAGGCTCATGTACGCGAAGAACGTGATGACCGCGAAGATGAGGATGGCCGCCTTGATGGCGACCACCCAGATGGGCTCGTCGACCACCTAGACCGCGCCCATTCGCACACGAACCGGGCCGCGGTCGGGGCCGAGAAGCGCCTCGGTGGGTGCGCCGGGTGCCCCCAGGGTGGCGAAGGCGATCCCCTCGGGAGCCGCGTCGTCGACTCTGACGGTCAGGCGACTCTCGCCGAACAGGCTCACGAGCCGGGCGGCGGCGCCGTCGGTCAATCCGCTTTCGGTCGCCAGCGCAGGGCCGACCATCACCTCGGCGGGAGTCCTCACCCCTGCCAGCGCGGCCGAGCGGGCCGTGGCACGGTCGCCGTAGATCATCGTCGTGGTGACCAGCGGGACGCCGTCCCCGGCGAGCGGCCGCGCGGCGTTGACCCCGTTTGGTGAGGTCGGCGTCGGGGGCGTGATGACCTCGCCTTCGTTACCGATGGTGCCGTAGGTCAGCCCGGCAAAGGCCGGGTGCGCGGCGGCGAGGCAGGCGAACGCGTGCGCCGGGGTGCGGTACTCGGGCGGGGCACCGAGGCGGTGGGCCAAGGCGATGAGCAGCTCCCACCCCGGAGCGGCGTTCTCGGGGCCGGTGGCTCCCGGCCGCAGACGCTGGGCGCGACCCGTCATCGAGACGAGCGTGCCCTCCTGCTCCCAGTGCGTGAGGGCCGGCAACACCACATCGGCGAGGTCGGTCGAGCGATCGGTGTGTGTCGCGATTGCGATCACCGGGCCCTCGAAGCCCTCGAGGGCAGCCGACCACTGGCCGCGGCCCGGGGCCGAGAGTGGATCGGCGTGAAGCAGGATCAACCCGGCGATCTCCCCGGCAGACAGCGCTTCGAGAAGCCCTTCGGCGGGCAGGCCGAGGGCCCGAAGGCCCGCACCGTTGACCTCGGCGCCGAGTTCGAGCTGACGTCCCGCGGGGTTTGCCCCGATGATCCGCGCCAGCTCGGCGGCGGCGTCGGGCTCGGCGGCCAGGTCGGCTTCGTCCCAGAGGACGATCGGATGCCCGGAATCGGCGATCCGCTCGGCGATCGCGGTGACACCCGCGGCAAGCTGGCCCGGGGTCGTCCGGAGGGAGTCTCCGAGTGCTTCGAGCTCGTGGGAGCGCGGCCCGACGCTGGCGATCGTCGCCCCGAAACGGCGTGCCTTGCGCACCCGTAGTTCGGCGATGGGCTGCTGGTTCGCGGGGTCGCCGCCGACGATGACGATGAGATCCGCGTGATCGAGGTCGCCGAGCTGCGCGCCGGGAAGGCCGCGAAGAACGCCCAATCCGTGGCCGGGGATCCCCAACCGCGCAACGCGGGCACCGCCGAGGGCACCCGCGGCGAGATCCTGGGCGATCGCCGCCTCTTCGACCGTGGCGCTCGCGCCGACGAGGACGCCCACCCGGCCGGTGACACTGCGCAGAAGCAGTGAGGCGGCCTCGACGGCCTCCTCGAGAAGGGCATCCCGGTCGCCACCGTCGTCGCGGATGACGCCCTGCGTGAGCCGGTCGGCAGACCGCCCGGCGTCGTATCCCCACCGGCCCTTGTCACAGAGCCAACCCTCTTCGACCGCGAAGTTCGGCTCGGCACGCCCGGTGACGCGCTTGACATCGCCCTCGCGGGCGGTCAGCTCGGTGTTGCAGCCGACCGAACACAGCCCGCAGACCGACGGGGTGTTGGCGACGTCCCACGGCCGGCTGACGAAGCGGTAGGGGATCGAGGTCAGCGCACCGACCGGGCATAGGTCGATGATGTTACCCGTGAAGCGCCCCTCATATGGCTCGCCCGTGAGGGTCGTGATCTCGCTGAGCGCGCCGCGTTCCTGCATGGTGAGCTGGGCGTCTTGAGCGACGTCCTGGCTGAAGCGGACGCACCGAAAACAGGTGATGCACCGTTCACGATCGAGGGCGACGCGGTTCGACAGGTTAAGTGGCTTGGGGAAGTGGCGCTTCGGCTCGACAAAACGGGTCTGGCCGGGGCCGAACCGGAATGTGCGGTCCTGAAGGGGGCACTCACCGCCCTTGTCGCAGACCGGGCAGTCG
This sequence comes from Thermoleophilia bacterium, assembly GCA_031362405.1. Classification (GTDB taxonomy): domain Bacteria; phylum Actinomycetota; class Thermoleophilia; order Miltoncostaeales; family Miltoncostaeaceae; genus JANLSO01. Next base: position 31,898 of record JANLSO010000201.1, read on the forward strand.
AGTGGATGGTTGGCCAGGAGCAGCTCAAGCACACCGTCCTGCGCGTCGACGGCCTGCGGGCTGGTCGTTTTTACGACCATGTCGGCCGTGACAGGCGTCGAGCAGGCGGTCTGTAGACCACGCATGCCCTCAACCTCGACCAGGCACATCCGGCAGGCACCGATCGCGGGGCCAAGACGCGGCTCGTAACAGAAGATCGGCACCTCGACGCCATGCGCAAAGCAGGCGTCGACCAGCATGGTCGTGGGAGGCACACTGACGGTGCGGCCGTTCAGCTCAAAGCTGATGAGCGTGTCGGCAGCAAGGTCGACCGGCGCGTAATCAGGCATGGGCGACCTCCATCATGGGCTCGGGACGGGCGCTGCCGCCCTCCTCGATAACGCGCACGAAGTCGGCGCGGAACATCGCCAGGGCACTCTTGATCGGCGCGACCGCGCCGTCGGCCAGGGCGCACAGAACGCGGCCGGAAATCCGCCCGAACAGCGATTCCAAGAGCTCGAGGTCTTCGATGCGCCCCTGCCCGTCGACCATCCGCTGGAGCACCTTCTCCATCCAGGTGGTGCCCTCGCGACACGGGGTGCATTTGCCGCAGCTCTCGTGGCGGTAGAAGCTCGCCAAGCGAAGGGTGGCCCGCACGATGCAGCCGGAATCGTCCATCACGATGCAGCCGCCCGAGCCGAGGAACGTGCCGGCCGCGTTGAGGCTCTCGTAATCGATCGGCGTGTCGAGGTGCTGCTCCCCGAGCACCGGGACACTCGACCCCCCGACCCAGAAGGCCTTCAGGCTGCGTCCGGAGCGCATGCCGCCGGCCATGCCGAACAGCAGCTCGCGGCAGGTGGTCTCGCCCATCACGACCTCGTAGTTACCGGGCCGGGTGACGTGGCCCGACACCGAGAAGATCTTTGTGCCCGGACTCTTCTCGGGGCCGATCGCGGCGTACCAGTCGGCGCCCTTTTCGACGATCGGCGGCAGGGCCGCCAGCGTCTCGACGTTGTTGATGAGCGTCGGCGATGCGTAAAGGCCCGCGACGGCCGGAAACGGCGGCTTCAGGCGCGGCTGTCCGCGCTTGCCCTCGAGGCTTTCGAGCAGGCCGGTTTCCTCACCGCAGATGTAGGCGCCGGCACCTCGGTAGAGCGTGAGATCGAAGGTGACGCCCGAGCGCAGGATGTCGGTGCCCAGATACCCGCCCTCCCGCGCGGCGACCAGCGCCCGGTCGAGGATGCGCGCTTGGTGCTCGTACTCACCGCGGATGTAGATGTACCCGCGGGTGGCACCGACGGCGTGTCCCGCGAGGACCATCCCCTCGATGAGCTGGAACGGGTTCATCTCCATGATCTCGCGATCCTTGAAGGTGCCCGGCTCGCTCTCGTCGGCGTTGCACACGAGGTACGTGGCAAGCGCGCTGTCTTTGGGGAGGAAGCTGGCCTTGCGGCCCATCGGGAACCCGGCCCCACCGCGACCGCGAAGGCCCGAGCGGTGGAAGGCGTACAGCAGGTCGTCGGGCTCCATGTCGGCCAGGGCCTTCTCGAGCGCCTTGAACCCGCCGGCCGCCCGGTACGCGACGAGGTCGGTAAGGGGGGTGCCCGCCTCGCGGTGACGGTAGACGCTGTTCATCACGGGCACGAGGTCATCTCCAAAAAGCAACGGGTGCGGGGGCTTCGCGCAACTGATCGAGCATCGCGACGGCCTCATCCGGGGTCAGCGGGCCGACCGTCTCTTCGGCGTCGACCTGAATGCAGGGCGCGCGGTCGCAGTAACCGAGGCACTGCGCCTCTTGGATGGTGATCTCGCCGTCGCTGCTCGTGCCCCCGGCATGGTGGCCGTGGTCGGGAAGGCCCTCGTGGGCGCAGAGCGCTTCAAGGACCTCGTCAGAGCCGCGCAGCATGCACGAGAGCGTCACGCAGACTGAGACAACCCGTTTGCCGACCGGTTCGAGGTAGATGCGGTCATAAAACGAGGCCACCGACTCGACGTACGCGGCCGAGAAACCCGTCGCCGCCGCGATCGCGTCGAGGTCGGCCCGCGCCACGTGGCCTTTTTCGGTCTGGGCGAACTTGAGCGCCGGCAGGATCAGCGACCGGCCCTCGGCGTACTCGTGTCGGATCGGGTCGATGTGCGCGCGGATCTCGGCTTCGGTCATCGGTCGACGCCGCCCATCACGTTGTCGAGCGAGCCGATCATCACGATCAGGTCTGCCAGATAGGCGTTTTTGGCCATCGGCCGCAGCGCTTGGAGGTTCACAAAGCTCGCGTCGCGCATGTGCACGCGCACCGGCTTCGGCCCACCGTCGGCGACGACGTAACAGCCGATCTCACCGCGCGGGCTCTCGACGGCCGAGTACACCTCGCCCTCCGGAACCATGAAGCCCTCGGTGACCAGCTTGAAGTGGTGGATCAACGATTCCATCGAGGTGGCCAGCTCGGCGCGCGGCGGCAGCACCACCTTGCGATCGTCGGCCATATGGGGGCCCTCGGGCATCCCATCGAGGCACTGCTCGATGATGCGCACCGACTCGCGCATCTCACGCAGGCGCATCGTGAATCGTTCGTAGGCGTCGCCGGCGGTACCGACGGGCACGTTGAAATCGAAGTGCTCGTAGCCCGAGTACGGCGCGGCCTTGCGCAGGTCGAGGTCGACCCCGGCGGCGCGCAGGGCCGGCCCGGTGACCCCGAGGTCGATCAGCTGCTCGGCCGGCAGGATGCCGACGCCCTTGGTCCGCTCGATCCAAATCGGGTTGCCCGAGAGCATGCCCTCGTACTCGTCGATGCGGCTGGGCATCTCGGTGACGAACTGGCGCAGGAGCCCCTCGAAGCCCGGGGGCATGTCGCCGGCCGTGCCGCCCACCTGGAAGTAGCGGTGGTTCATCCGCTCGCCGGAGATCGCCTCGAAAAGATCCAGGGCCCGTTCACGCTCACGGTAGGTGTAAAAGAAGATCGTGATCGCGCCGAGCTCGAGGCCGCTGGTGCCCAGCCAGACGAGGTGGCTGGTGATCCGGTTGAGCTCGGAGATCATCACGCGCAGGTACTGGGCGCGCTCGGGCACCTCGAGGCCGAGCAGACGCTCGACGCTCATCGTGTACGCGTGGATGTTGAAGAACGGGGAGAGATAGTCCATCCGCGTCACGAGCGTGATGGCCTGCCAGAACGTCTTGTTCTCGCACTGCTTTTCGATGCCGGTGTGCAGGTAGCCGATCACCGGGTGGACGTCGCGGACGATCTCGCCGTCGAGCTGGGTGATCAGCCGCAGCACGCCGTGGGTCGAGGGATGCTGCGGACCGAGGTTGATGACCATCGGTTCACGCGATCCGGGGATGGCCGCGACCCGTTCTTCGTTGGCCTCGGTGCGGGCCGCGGCGTCGGCGGGCGTCCAGGCCTCGGCGGCCGCGACGACGGCCTCGGTCTCGGCCAGGGGCCGACCCTCGCGGCGCGCGACCTCGAGGGCCTCGCGACCTTCGACGGCGAAGATCGTGGGGGCGGCGTCGGTGCGGGTCTCAGACGGCGTCACTGAACTGCACCTCCTCCCCGCCCAGCGGGTAGTCGCGCCTGAGGGGATGGCCTTCCCAGTCGAACGGCATCAGGATGCGCGAGAGGTCGGGGTGGTTGCGAAAGCGCACGCCGAACATGTCCCACACCTCACGCTCCTGCCAGTTCGCGGTGGCCCAGACCCCCGTGACCGAATCGACCTCGGGGTCGTCGGCGGCGGCCCATACCCGCAGGCGCACGCGCTCACCGGTCTCGACCGAGAACAGTTGGTAGGCCAGGCGAAACCGGTACCCCGTCGGCGCCCCGCCCCCACCATCGAGGAAGTCGGCGCAGGTGACGTCGGAGAGCATCGCAAAGCCGCCGGGCGCGGCCTTGAGGAAGGTGCAGACGTCGATCAGCCGGTCTGGATCGACCTCGATGGTGAGCTCGCCGGCGTGCTCGATCTCCTCGAGGGTCGAACTCGGGCAGGCCTGTTCGATCAGGCCGCGAAGCTCGCTCATACCGACGCCGCGGCGGCAGCCCGCAGGTCGGATGAGGTTGGCAGGCCGCGCGCACCGATGGTGTTCTGCAAAATCAGGATGCCTTCGATCAGGCCCTCGGGGCGGGGCGGGCATCCGGGCACATAGACATCGACGGGGACGACCTTGTCGACGCCTTGAACGAGGGCGTAGTTGTTGAACACCCCGCCGGTCGACGCGCAGGCGCCCATCGAGATGACCCACTTCGGCTCGAGCATCTGGTCGTAGATGCGACGCAGCACCGGCGCCATCTTCTGCGACACGCGACCCGACACGATCAGCAGATCGGCCTGGCGCGGCGAGGCGCGGAATACCTCGGCGCCGAACCGGGCGATGTCGTAGCGGGGTGTGGCGGTGTGCATCATTTCGATCGCGCAGCAGGCAAGGCCGAAGGTCGCCGGCCAGATCGACGACGAGCGGGCCCAGGCAAGGGCCTTCTCGACGGTGGTCGTCAGCAACCCCTGCTCGAACTGGGCGACCTCTTCGTCGCGAAGATCGCGGTCGATGTTCGGGTCGGTGCGGGGCGCGCGTTCGAGCGGAGCTCCGGGCGGTGGGATCAGCGCCATTCGAGCGCCCCCTTCTTCCAGACATAGATCAGGGCGACGACGACGGTGAACACGAACGACAACAGCGTGATCAGCGCGGCGGCGCCGCTGTCGCGCAGCGCAAGCGCGACCGGGTAGATGAACGCCAACTCGATGTCGAAGACGATGAAGAGCATCGCCGTGAGGTAGAAGTCGATCGAGAAACGCTGCCGCACGGGCGTCGTCGCCAGGATGCCGCTCTCGTAAGGACGCGCCTTGACCGCGTTCGGCTTCTTCGTGCCGAGCATCGAGATGGTGAGGATGCCGCCACCGATCGCGAGACCACCCGCGAGGAAAATCAGGATCGGTAGGTAGTCGGAGAGCGTCACGCAGGTCCTTTTGGGAATTTCTGGGTTTCGTCGTTGGGCAGCACTCTTGCACTCACGCTACCAACGGCCACCGGGACCCGCATCATCGTGACGACTGCCTCATGCCGCGAGACCCATCCGCCCACTCGTCCGGGGTGCCTCGCCGATGGCTTCGCGCGCTGTAGCGTGACGACGTGGATCGTCTCGAGTACTTCGCCGGGCTGGTGGCCGACTCTCCGTCGGTGGCCCGTGCCCGTTTCGCCTACGCGGTCGAGCTGCAGAAGGCCGCCAACCACGACGAGGCCGTTGTGCAGCTGCGCGCCTACCTCGAGCTCCAGGAAGACGAAGGCAACGCATGGGGGCGCCTCGGTGAGAGCCTCACGGCGCTCGAGCGACCCGACGAGGCGGCCGATGCGTATCTGGCGGGCATCGACCAGGCCGCCAAGCACGGGCACGTCGGGATGGCCGACGACCTGCAGGCCGCACTCGACGCACTGTAGTGCTGGCCGCCTACGCGTTCTCGCCGCGGGGCGCGCTGCGGTTCTGGCAGCGCAACGCCACCGTCGGGCGCAAGACGATCTTCACGACGCTCACGCCACGGTTCATCGAGGCAATCGCCTATCTGGCGGTGATGGGCCTCGGGCTCGGCACCTACCTGACCACCGTGCGGGGCGTCGACTATGTGGATTTCATCGCCCCGGGCGTGGCCGCTTCGACCGTGATGTTCGGAGCGATCATCGAGACGACATACAACTCGTTCGTGCGCATCCACATTCGCCGGGTCTACGAAGCGGCCATCACGACACCCCTGGCCGTCGAGGACGTCGTGGTCGGCGAGTACCTCTGGGCGACGACCCGCGCCCTTGCCTACGGCCTGATCTTCCTGATCGTGATGCTCGGCTTTGGCCTGGTGGCCTCGCCGCTGGCGATCCTGGCCGTCCCCGTCTTGGCGCTCGGCGCGCTGCTGTTTGCGGTGATCGGGATGAATTACACCGCGCTGGTGTCGAACATCGAGCACTTCAACATCTTCTACACAGGTGTCTTGACGCCGATGTTCCTGTTCGGCGGGGTGTTCTTTCCGTTCGACGATCTCCCCCGCTGGGCGCAGATCATCGGGTGGTGCCTGCCGTTGTCGCATCTGGTGGAGGCCACCCGTGATCTCACTCTCGGCGGCGCCGATTGGACGACCCTGATGCATGTCGGGGTGCTGGCCGCCCTGCTGGTCGTGCTGTTCCCGTTGCCGCTCGTGCGCCTGCGCCGGACGCTTCTGCGGTGATCACCCTCGGCATCGACCTCGCGTCGCAACCTACGGGGACGGGCTGCTGTGTCATGCGCTGGAACGGCGCCGGCGTTCAGATCGACGCGCCGCGGGTCGGCTGTGATGACGAGAACTTGCTCGCGGCCATGCTCGCCGCCGACGCGATCGGGATCGACGCCCCATTCGGATGGCCCGCCGCCTTCGTCGCAGCCGTGCACGGGTGGTATCACGACGACCGATGGCAGGCCGACGGAGATCTACGGCTGCGCCAGACCGATCACGAGGTTGCGCGGATCACGCGCCAGATCACGGGGCGTGCCGCGTGGCCACTGTCGGTGTCGTCCGACCGAATCGGGATCGTCGCCTGGCGCTGTGCCGGGCTTCTGCAGCGACACCACGAGCAGGTGGGCACCTCGCTCGACCGTGCCGGAGGATCGGGGGTCTACGAGGTCTACCCGGCGGCGGCCCTCGCGGTCTGGGGATGCGTCTCGCGGGGCTACAAACCGTCGGGCGCAGCGGCGCGAATCACGGGCCGGAATGCCCGCCGCGAAATCCTCGGTCAGATGTCGGCAGCGGCCCCGTGGTTGGCACAGGCGATCAGTTCAGCCGACATCGACGCGCTGATCGCCTCGGGTGACGGCTTTGACGCCGTCATCAGCGCCCTGATTACGCGCGCGGCGGCAACCCGTCGCACATATCCGCCCTCCCCCGAGCAACGCAATGCGGCCCGCATCGAGGGATGGATCCACGTACCGCAGCCTGAATCGCTCCCCACGTTGGCCGCAGGCTGATTCCGCCCCTAAGGCGTATATCTGGTGCCAGACACCAGATATACGCCTTAGGGCCACGCAGTACCAGTCATGCCCACGCGGGGACTTCAGACGGCCGCGGTCACCCGTGCGGCGCCGGTCACTTCGGCGGCGTTCCGAACGGCTGCGGATACCCGCGCGGCGAGGTCGTCATCCAGCACCGACGGGACGAGGTCGTCGGGCGTCGGGGCGTCGGCACCTTCGGCGATCGCCTGTGCGGCGGCGAGCAGCATGGCGTCGTTGATCGTTCTCGCGCGGCAGTCGAGTGTGCCCCGCCAGATTCCGGGGTAGGCCAGGTTGGCGCTGACAGTGGTCACGACTCCGCCCGTCGCGACGATGGCGACTCCCGGGATCGCGCCGGTGAAATCGACCGCCGTCGTCTGCCCCGGCGCGGCGGCCGAGGCGATGTCATCCGCGCCCGCGGCGGCGAGCAGGCGGGCCGTCGCATCACGGGCAGGCCCGGTGCCGACCAGGGCGACGCGGGCGGCCGCCAGAGAGACACCCGCGACGGTGGCGGCGTTCTGCAGCGCGGCGACCGCAACGCATGCCACTCCCTCGTGCTCGTCGGCGAACACAGGGACGTCGAGCCGCTCCTCGAGAGCGGCCTTCACCGCGACGAGGCGCCCGGGGTCGATATCGGTCAGGTGAATCCCGGCGAACACCGAGCTGCACAGGAGGATGACCTCCGCGATCTTGGCGGGGTCACGCTCGCGGTCGACCGGCAGCGGGAACGCGTCGATACCCGCGCGGTCGCGCAGGAGAAAGCACTTCGCCTCGCACGCGGGCAGCGATGCCTCGGCACCGAGGTCGCCCAGGCCCGCGACGGCGCTGCCATCGCTCGTGACAAGGACGCTGTTGGCTTTGATGGTGAACTGCCACGCCTGGTCGAAGTCGTCGTGGATCGCCATGCACACCCGGGCCACACCCGGGGTGTAAGCCATCGACAGGTCGTCTCGTGAACGCACGGGAACCCGGTTCCTCATGCCGATCGCGCCACCCTCGTGGGCAACGAACGCGGGATCGTCGGTCGCCTCGATGGATGCGCCCGCGGCTTCGAGCGCCATACGGACCGTCTCAAAGCTTGCGGGGTCAGCCGTATGAATCGTGATGTCCCGAGTCACCGTTGAGCTCGTCGTGTCGATCACGGTGATCGCGCCTACCTGCCCGCCGGCATCCGCGATGGCGGTCATCACCGCACCGAAAGTGGTGACCTCGGCGAGAGCAACGGCGCGGACGGTGACGGTGTGGCTCGACTCGGACATCGGGACCCCAAGGCAGACGCGGACGGCAGGGCCGAGATGCTAGCGACCCACAATGGGCAATCGCGTGACAGAACCGGCCCATGGGCCAACTTGTGCGGATCGGCACGTAGCGTGAACCACGGCACGTGTGACAGACGTCTTGTGGCAATTGCTACAAGACGTCGTGAACTCCCGAGAGCCTAAGCTCAGAACACCTTCCCGGACGGTGGGTTCGACACGGGCATGCAGAGCCTGTGTCGTTGCTTATAACGGTCGTTCGCGCTAGCGCCTGATCGTCAGCAGGGCCGCGCGTTGTCACCGTTGCGCAGCATGTGCCGGATGTCTCTTGAGGCCCCTGCGAGGGGCCTGCATTGTCCGCGTGCTGGCGTCCCCCGCGCACAGCAGAACCCACAAACGAATCGGTTGCGCAGGTCGCGTCGAGTGGGCTTCCTTGGAATGCGTTTCCACTGATGGGAAAGGATGTACTGGATCCATGGCTGAGATTTTTTCTGTGACGGACATTCCTGGTGCAGAGACGGGAGAACTTCCCCCCTCACCGGTCGATCGTGACGAGAAGACCGCGATTATCTATCCGCTGGTCGACCCGCTCTGGGACATCGACACGCTGCCGCTGACCTACACCAACTCGCGTTGGTCGGCGTTCTTCTACCGCGCTGACGAGAAGCATCTTCGTCGCGTGCTTCCCGACTGCATGGAGCTCGAGGACGACATCGTCGAGTTCTGGTACGTCGATCACAACCACACCATGCTCGGCCCGTACGGCGAGATGGGCGTGACGATCGCCGCCAGCTTTAAGGGCGCGGACGGCAAGAAGACGTACGGCGGCTACTACCCGTACATGTACCTCACCCAGGACGCCGCGGTTGACGCAGGTCGCGTCCTTGGCTTCCCGAAGAAGCAGGCCTTCATTCGGGTCCTCGAGCACGGTGG
>JANLSO010000024.1:0-6085 GCA_031362405.1 Thermoleophilia bacterium
GCCGAGCTGCACGAGGGTCTGGCGCAGCTGGCGCAGGAAGTTGGCGGCGTCGGCCGCGGTGCGGATATCCGGCTCGGTGACGATCTCCAGAAGCGGCGTGCCGCCCCGGTTGAAGTCGACCACGGAGGTCTCGGCCCCGGCGCGGCGGCCGTCGCCACCGGTGTGGGTGAGTTTGGCGGCGTCTTCTTCGAGGTGGGCGCGGGTGATCCCGACCCACGTCTCCCCTCCCTCATGGATCACCCGGAACTTTCCACCGACGCAGATCGGCTCGTCGAACTGGGAGATCTGGTAGGCCTTGGGAAGGTCCGGGTAGAAGTAGTTCTTGCGGTGGAACGTCGACCGCGGGGCGATCTCGGAGCCCAGGGCGAGGCCGGCAATGATCGCCAGCCGTACGGCCTCGGCGTTCAGGGTCGGCAGGGCACCAGGGTGCGCCAGGCAGACCGGGCAGGTGTGCGTGTTGGGGTCGTCGCCGAAGCTCAGCGCGCAGCCGCAGAACATCTTCGTGCGCGTCCGCAACTGGGCGTGGATCTCGATGCCGATGACCGGCTCGTAGTCGGGAAGCGTCATGCCAGACCCGGCGGCAGAGTGTCGAAACCGATGGCACCCTCGAGGGCATGTGCGGCGTCGAGCAGGCGGTTCTCGCTGAACGCCGGCCCGGAGAGCTGCAGGCCGACCGGCAGGCCATCGGAAAGGCCGCAGGGAATCGAGATCGACGGCAGCCCCGCGAGGCTCACCGGAATGGTGCAGATGTCGGCCAGGTACATCGACAGCGGGTCGGCCGTGCGCTCGCCGAAGCGGAACGCAACGGTCGGCGATGTGGGCGAGGCCACCAGATCAACGTTCTCGAAGGCCGCGCGGAAGTCGTTCACGATCAGCGTGCGGACCTTCTGGGCGCGCACGTAGTACGCGTCGTAGTAGCCACTGGCCAGGGCAAAGGTGCCGAGCATGATGCGGCGCTTGACCTCGGGCCCGAAGCCCTCGTCGCGGGTGCGCTCGTAGTGCTCGGTAAGGTCGTGGGCTTCGGAGGTGCGGTGGCCGTAGCGGATGCCGTCGAAGCGGGCGAGGTTCGCCGAGCACTCGGCCGGCGCCAGCAGGTAGTACGTCGACAGGCCGTAGCCCGAGTTCGGCAGGCTGATCGGCACGACGGTGCCGCCGAGGTTCTCGATCTGCCCGAGGGCGGCGTCGACCGCCGCCTGCACGCCGGGCTCGACCCCGTGCCCCAGCAGCTCGGTGACGACGCCGACCCGCAGCCCGTCGAGACGCTCGGCCGTGGGCATCGCAATCGGCTCGGTCCAGTCGAGCGAGGTGGAGTCCATCGGATCGCGACCGACCATCAACGACAGAAGCAGGGCGGCGTCGCGGACGGTGCGGGCGAACGGACCAACTTGGTCGAGCGATGACGCGAACGCGATAAGGCCGTAGCGGGAAATCGCCCCGTAGGTCGGCTTCATACCGACGATCCCGCACAGGGCCGCGGGCTGGCGGATCGATCCGCCCGTGTCGCTGCCGAGCGACCATGGCACCTGGCGCGCCGCGACCGACGCCGCCGAACCACCCGATGAGCCGCCGGGCACGCGGTCGAGGTCCCAGGGGTTCTTGGTGTTCTGATAGGCCGAGTTCTCGGTGCTTGACCCCATGGCGAACTCGTCCATGTTGGTCTTGCCGATCACCACGGCTCCGGCGGCCTCGAGCCGCTCGACGCAGGTCGCGGTGTAAACCGGCCGGAAGCCTTCGAGGATCTTCGAGCCCGCCGTCGTGACGAGGTCTTTGGTCGACAGGGCGTCCTTGATGCCGATCGGCACACCGGCCAGGGGGGGCTTGTCGGCCATGGCGTCGATCTCACGGGCCCGTTCAAGCGCCCGTTCACCGTTCAGCGCGAGAAAGCTGCTCCACGGGTCTGACCTCGCCCGTTCCAGATGCGCGGTAACGAGAGCCTCGGAGGTCGTCTCGCCGGAGGTCACCGCGGCGATCGCCTGCTCGGCGGTGAGGTCGGTGAGCGCGGTCATCCGATCTTCCCCACGGCGATGCCCGACCCGCTCGATTCCGGAGCTTCGCGCATCGCCAGGTCACGGGGCAGGCTCGGGCGGGGGACGTCGTCGCGGGTAACGTTCTCGACGGCGATAACGTGCGTGGTGATCGGCACATCATCGAGATCGAGCGCCTGGATCTGCGCCACGTGGTCGATGATCACCGACAGTTCGCGCCCCATGCTCTCGATCTCCCCATCGCGGAGGCCGAGCCGGGCGAGGCGGGCGACGTGTCGGACTACGTTGGCGTCAATCACGCGCGGCATCGTAGCGGGCAACCACCACTGCGCCACCCGCGCCGATTGTGTTGGCACGGGTTGTCACGGGAGGTTCTGGCGATGCGCAGACCAGTTCGCGTCGTCGTTGCTCTGTCCGCCTTTGCAATCGCCACGTCGCCGGCCGCTGCGCGGGTGCTGTCGGTGGGCCCCCAGCGGCCCCTCGTCGCACCCAGCGCCGCAGCGGCCGTGGCGCGCGACGGAGACGTGGTCGAGATCGATGCGGGCACCTACTCCGGCGATGTCGCGACGTGGCGCGCGAATCGTCTGGTGATCCGTGGCGTGGGTGGCCCGGTCACCCTCGACGCCGCCGGCCAGTCGGCACAGGGCAAGACGATCTGGGTGATCGCCGGCAACCGCACCACCGTCGAGGGCATCACTTTCACCAACGCCCGCGTGCCCGACGCAAACGGGGCCGGAATCCGCCAGGAGAGCTCCGGCCTGACCTTGCGTGTGTTCCGGGCCAACCAGATGGGCATCCTGGCCAGCGACAACCCGACCAGCGATATTCTGATCGAATGCTCGATCTTCGACCGCAATGGTGCGGGCGGCGGGCAGTCGCACAACATCTACGTCAACCGCGTGCGCTCGTTCACACTGCGCTCCAGCTGGTCGCACGACGCGCGGGGCGGCCATCACGTCAGGAGCCGAGCCCTGCGGACCAACATCCTCTACAACCGGATCGACGACGGTGCCGCCGACAGCAGCTACTCGATCGACCTCTCGAACGGTGGCGATTCACGGATCTTCGGAAACCTGATTCAGCAGGGCCCAAACTCACCGAACACCGGGATTGTCAGCTACGCCGCCGAGGGAGCGAGGAACCCCGTCCATCGACTACGGGTCGCCTCGAACACGGTGCAATGCCCTGACGCCCCGCGGGATCTTCGTGGTGAACGCCGACCCCGCCACCCGGGCGCTCGTGGTGAACAACCTGTTCACCGGAGGGACACGGCTCGGCGGAAGCGGTCGTCTGCAACGCAACCTCATCGCCGTCGGCGCAGACGGCCTGACACCCGGATCACCGACCGCGGTGTGGTGACCGTGCCGGCTCCGCGACCCCGCTTCGAGTACGTCCATCCCGCCAACGCCGCCCCTCGCCGGCGCGTCGGCCGACTCGATGTCGGTGCTTTTGAGGCTCGGTAGCGCCGCGCGGATGGACTCCCGCTTTACCCCCTCGCACCGCGGAGGGTCTGGGTCGCCTCTGGTGTGCCTGCACGGTTTCTGCGACACATGGCGAACCTGGGAATTGGTGCTCCCGGAACTCGAGCGCCACCACCACGTGCTGGCACCGACGCTGATCGGCCACGCGGGTGGGCCGCCTCTCGAAGGCACGGTCACGGGCAGTGTGATCCCCGATGCGATCGAGCGCGCCATGGATGAGGTCGGCTTTGAGACCGCCCACATCGTCGGCAACTCACTTGGCGGCTACGTGGCGCTGCAGCTCGCCGCCCGTGGCCGGGCGCGATCGGTTGTCGCGCTCGCCCCCGCCGGCGGCTGGCCGCCGGGCGACGCATCGTTCGCGGAGACGCTGGGCGGATTTGCAGCTGCCCAAGAACAGCTCGCGCCTCTCGCCCGGCACGCGGAGAAGTTCCTCGCGCTTCCGGGCGGCCGCCGCCGCGCGACCAGAGCGGTCGCCACCAATTTCCGCCACATCCCCACCGAGCTGATCGCCCACATGGTGCGCGGCGTGGTGGCGTGCGCGGGGCTCGGGCCGATGGTCGAGTTCGCCCTACGCGAGGGCTACGACCTCGATGCCGAGAAGATCACCTGCCCCGTGCGAATCGTCTGGGGCACCGATGACGCGCTGCTTCGATGGCCGCAGGCGGCGGCGCGCTTTCGCACCGAGTGGCTCCCCCACGCCGACTGGGTTGAGATCGAGGGCGTCGGCCACTGTCCGCAGCTCGACGTCCCCCGAGAGACCGCTCAGTTGATCCTCGGGTTCACGGCCGGCTAGCGGGGATCCGGTAGCGGGAGCCCATGGCGCGCTTCCACCAGCTCCCGAACCAACGTCGCGTCGAACGCCGAGAGACGAGCACTGCGGCCCGCTCGTCGACCCGCGACCGCGCTATCTCGCTGAGCCGGTACTGACGCGCCGCGGCGCGCAGCTCGTACGCACGCGCGCTCGCCAGCTCATTTCTCACCTGGGGTGGCATCTCGACCATCTCCCCTCCCATTTTCGTGCTCTTGCTCGACTGCATACTATCGCTCTAGTTGTCTATCGTGATATAGTTATGCGACTATGCCTATCGATCGCGCGTCTGATGCCCCCGTCCCGCCTGCTGCCACGGTCACTCCGTCGGCCGTTGCCGAGCTCAGCGCCCTCGTGTGCGCATGCTCGAAATCGACGTCGCCCGTCGATGTCCCCCCGGCGCTCGCCGCGCGGGGAAATCGGTTCTGGGGCGATGGCTACCCCGGGCTCGCCGAGCTCGTCGTCTTGGCCGACGCGACGGGCACCCACGACGACGCGGAGATCGATCGCTTCTTCGACCGTCTGGGCGATCCGGTCGTCTTCGCGGAGCGCCCAGGTCTGGAGACCGAAACCGACGTGGAGCGTGAGGTCACGTACGCACGGTTGGATCGGCTCGCCGCAGATCGCCGCCTGCGCGCGCGCTACGTCGCGCTGCTTCGCGATCTGTGGGCCACTTTCGGCGGCACCTGGGAGGCCGGGGGCCGCGCGCAGGTCCAGGCCACCGCCTCCGCCTGGACGTCACGACTCGCCGCCGGCGCCGACGCGCTGGACCTCCTGCCCGAGAACCACATCGCCCGCAGGGAGCCGTACGCTCAAATGGTGCGCCGGGCTCAGCGCCTGGGCACGCTGCGGCTCTCGCCCAGCGCCGCCGGCGGCCGTCACATCGTCGCCTTGCCGGGAAGCATTTCGGTTTCCGCCGACGCCGCGATGCTCGACACGGCTGTCACCCGCCGCCGCACCGCCGACGAGATCGCCGATCGGCTACGCACGCTGTCTGACCCGACCCGTCTCACGATTCTCGCCCAGCTCGCCCAGGCTCCGCTCGGCGTGAGCGACCTCGCACGAGCCCTGCACATCGCCCAACCCACGGCATCCGTTCACCTGCGTCAACTTAAAGACGCAGGGCTCGTCACCGCCGAGCGCTACGGCACCCGCAACGTGTACTCCGCGCTTCCGAACGCCGTCGAAGACCTCCTCGCCGACGTCACGCAAAAGCTCACGCAGTCGATGTCGTGAACCCCGGTGCCCGGGACGCAAAAACAACCGACGCTCGCCCTTAAAAGATGACTGTCATGACGATTCGACGGCTGACGTATGGAACGACCTCGTAGAGCAAAGCAGCGCGGCAGACCGCTGCGTGGTGTTTCGGGATGACCGGCGCCTACTTCGCAGATAACGACCGCGAAGCCGCAACGCTTAGGGGAATGTGGGTAGACCCGAATGCCCGCCGACGAGGAGCGGGACGCAGTCTCGTCGAAGCCGTCGCGACGTGGGCGCGCGATGCGGGCGCCGAGCGTCTCGACCTCGCGGTGACCGAGGGCGAAATGTCGGAGCCCGCCGTAGCCCTCTACCGCACGCTGGGCTTCATGGCGACCGGAGAACGGGAGTCGCTCGAGTCGGACCCTTCGCTCACCGCAGGGTTTATGTCTCGCGCATCTGACCGAACCGGCCCGCACCGTGAACCCCGGTGCCCGGGACGCAAAAACAAACAGATTGATTCGCCCGTTCGCGACATGTAGAGGTGCGGCCACTCCGCGAACAAAGGCGATCCGCATGTCGGCCCACCGCACTCCCCTGGCGCACCGCTGCGC
>JANLSO010000032.1:0-2406 GCA_031362405.1 Thermoleophilia bacterium
GCCGTCGGCCAGAAGGCGAGCACAGAGGTGGTGGCCGACGAAACCTGTTGCACCGGTGACGACGAAATGCACTCGGTGAGGCTACCGGCCTGCAACGAAATGCGTGCATCCGGACATGACCCATGTGTGTGCAGCGACGGATCACAAGGGCAAAGAATCAGTGAAGGAATGTCCCGCAGGCCCGGCAGCGAATAGGATGTTCCGACTGATGTTGCGTTTTCCTCGACTCCTTGTGCCCGCCGCCGTGGCTTTGACGGTCGCCTTCGCGCCGTCCGCAATGGCCACGCCCACGGACGTCGTGACCGACTACGCCGACAACGGCATGCTCGACAAAGCCCACAGCATGAGCGATCTCAACGCCGCGCTCGCCTACATTCAAAACAGCCAGCAAGCGTCGTACGCCGCCTTTGAAGATGTCATCACCGAGGCCCGCAACGAGCGTCTGCTTGGGCTGCACCGCGACCGGTCCAGTGGCGCCGCCCCCGCGAAAGCGCCGGTGGTCCCGCGCAAAGGGCGGATCGCCGCTAACCAGCGGGGCCCGAAAGCGACCAGCAAACCGCAGATCTCCGACAAGGAGATCCCCACGATCGTCATCCCCGCGACGCCCGCGGCGATCTCCTCACCCTCTGAGGGTGGCCTGCCGTGGCCCTTCATGGGGCTGTCGGTCCTCGCCGGTCTGCTCGTCATGGCGGGAACCGGCAGCACGATCATCCGCCGGGTCGGTCGCCGCCGCTAAGACTCCAGACGCTGGGCGGGTAGCCCGACGAGTGCGCGGCGTATATAGGTTCGGCCATCGGTATATACTTGCGCGATGGGCAAACACCTCATCGACCTCGACGAAGAGCGCCTTGTACAAGCTCGCGCCGAATTGGGCACGACCACGATCAAGGCAACCGTAAACGAGGCGTTGCGGCGGGCCGCGGGCGACCGGGCTCAGCGCGTCGCGGATGCGCTTGATGCGCTCGCCGATGCTCCGCAGGACGATCGCGCCGACGCATGGCGGTGACGTTCGTCGTCGATACCAGCGTGCTGAAGCGTCTGCACCGGCCAGAGATCCGGCGGGCCGTGGAACCACTTGCCCGAGACGGCGTGCTCGGACGTGCCTCGATCTGCGACCTCGAAGTCGGCTACTCCGCTCGCAATGCCGACGAGTGGGATCGGCTCGTCGGTGCGCTCGCCGCGTTCCCGAGGATCGAAACCTCGGCGACGCACGTCCGTCGCGCACTGCAGGTTCAACGATTGCTCGCGCACAACAGCCTGCGGGGTCGAAAGATCCCTGACTTGCTGATTGCCGCAGCCGCAGAAGACATCGACGCGACCGTCTTGCACTACGACGCCGACTTCGATCGCATCGCCGCCGTGACGGGGCAGCCGTGCCAATGGGTCGTGCCCGCGGAGACAGTCGCGTAGGTCCGGCTCACCAGAGTTCCTCCACGGCCCTGCAGCGGGGACATCCGGCCCCGCGATGACCGGCCGCGTCGGTTCTCAGGCACTCCCGCGATTCGCGCCGAACTTCGCCAGTCGCACTGTCGAGTTCCCGGAGGCGTCCCGGATGAGCAGCCGCATCAGGTAACGGCCGCGTGGCAGAGAACCGAGTCGAAGGGTGACTGCGCGGCGCCCGAGGCGAACACCGGGGAATCGGCGGTACAGACGGGAGTTTTCGGGGCCGTAGCGAGCCACCGGCTCGATGCAGCCGTTCACCGACGCCGGTTCGGAGAGCTTGATGGCCATCGCAATGCGCGTCCCGGAACGCAGCGGCCGAAGGCCGCGCACCGTCGGTCCGGTGCGGTCGGTTGAGACAACGAACCGCGCGCGGTACGAAACCGCGCCCGCGTGGAACGCCGCCGCGAGCGCGCCCCGTCCGGCGTACGGGGTCGCGGGCGCGGTCCAGTCGACCACCTCGGCGGCAGTGAGAACTTCATCAGCGCTGCCGGGGCGAACCAGCGACGCGGCCCGGACACCGGCCGCGAGGTGAAAGCGAACCCGCTCGCCGGCCGCGACGCGAACCTCCGGCACTCCACCGAACACGTGGAATCGGCAGAGGCCACCCGCAGCCAACGCCGCGATTGGCTCGGCGGCGCACACCCCCCCGAGCTCCGCGGGGCACCACCGCTCAAAGCGTGTGGTCAACCACTGATCTCCGCCGGTCGTCTCGATCCACGCGGGCGGCGGTCCGGCGGACTCCCCGAAGAACGCCGGCGCCGGGCCATCCGGCGCGGCTCCCACCAGCGCCACAGGCAGGCCCCAAACCACCGCAGTCATCAGCAACGCTCGTGTTCTCATGGTCGGGGAGTATCCGCGACGCCCCCACAACCGACAACGGCCGGACCCCCGAAGGGGCCCGGCCGTGTGCCGGTGCTGCGTATGCGTTTGGTTCAGATGCCCGGGGGCTTCGGGAACCGGTGG
>JANLSO010000065.1:0-18201 GCA_031362405.1 Thermoleophilia bacterium
GGGTAGTGGTCGGCCCACGTCTGGTGGTCGAGAGCACAGGTGGTGAGCACCGTCACGTCGTGGTGGCGGGCAAGCCAACTCGCGACCCACCGTCCGAGGCCTTCGGCACCTCCGCCGATGTCCGGCCCATACCGAGGTACCACCACTGCAAGGCGCAGGCGTTCGCTCATCGGCTCACCACCATCGCCGACTGTCGCGCAAGCTCCATGCCCTCGAGAACCCGTAGCGCGACCCGGCGCACGGAGGGCATCTGTGCCGCCACCGCTCGCCCTCGGGCACCCAGGGCCTGGGCTAGGGGCGGATTCTCCAGCAGAAAACGCGTGGCCTCCACGGCCTCCGCAACCGAATGCACCCGAAGGGCCTGCCCACGGCGCAGCAGATCGTGGTCGTCGGTCTGCGGTAGCGCGACCACTGCTCGCCCCGCTCGCCAGCCGTCAAGCGCCGCAGCGAGCGGGGCAACCCCTCGTCCCCACACCCACGCTACGCCGGCGTCAGGCGGCGGCGCCGCCGGGCTCTCGCGCAGCCATGCTCGGCAAATCTCTTCCGGTGCGTTGCCGACATCGAGGCCCGCAATGGTTGCGCTCGGTTCCGGCCGGGGAAGCCCGCAGATCACAACCGACCTGTCTGCGAGGGCGTCGGGGTAGGCGTGAACCTCGCAGGCGTCGAACAGGATGACGGCATCCGCCGCCGCGACAACTGCTGCTCCCCAAGGGGTCGTTCGACCCGGCCCATGAGCCGGCATGACCGCAAGGGGCCGCTCGACGCCGGCCGTCGGAACCGTCGGGTCGTCGACGCCGATCACCAGCGTTCCGGGCAGCGCGTCGATCCCCGTCCCCAGCTCGTCAACCAGGTGGCCGATCATGAGATTCATCTGCGGGGTCAGGCCTGTGGCGATCTGGATTTTCACACCAGGTCTGCGACGAACCCGCGCAGGCGATCCGCGACGGCCTCAGGGCTGAAGTAGGCCAGCTGCGCTCGCCGCCCCTCGGCAATGTGAGCGCCGAGCCGAGAGTTCTGAAGGACCTCCAGGATGGCCTCGGCCACCAACGAGGGATGTTTCTCGTCGAGCAACAGGCCGGCGCTGCCGACCGTTTCGGGAACCGCGCCTGCCGCAAACGCAACGATTGGAAGCGATGCAGCCATCGCCTCGATCAGCGGCACGCAGTAGCCCTCATGGTCGGAAAGACACACGAAGCAGTCGCTCTGCGCGTAGGCACGCGCCAGGCCGTCGTCGTCTACCGAACCGGCGAAGTCAACGTGATCGCCGAGCTGCAGATCACTCACCAGAGACCGGCAACGCTCTTCGTATGGCTCCATTCCCTCCCAGGTACCCACGAGGGTGAGCATGGCATCGGTGCCCGCTTGGCGCAGAGCGGCGAGCGCCGCGATCAGGTGGTGCTGCGCCTTGTTGGGCACGCCACGCCCGACGAAAAGCAGGCGTACACGTCCGTCGTTCACTACGGCGCGAGGGGCGGGCGTAAGGGCGCGACGCATCACTCCGACCACCCGGGCCGGTGGGTAGCCGAGCACGACGAGCTCATCGGCGTTGAACACGGAATCGGCGGCGGCAACGGTGACACGGTCGGCCAGGAGCGCCAACTCAGTGCGACCCTCCGCGCAGGCCTGGGCTACCATCGGGGCGTCCTCCCACAGAAGCTCCGCGGGGGTGATGTTGTGGTAGTGCATCGCCGAACGGTCGCACCGGTCGAGCACGTAGCGAAAGGCCGGGCTGCCGATCGAGTAGTGCAAAACGGCAGCGTCGTCGGGCCGGGCAACGGAATCCCAATCCGACACGGGCCTGACACGGTCGGCAAGCCAGGGATGAATACGACCCTCCTCGCACAGGATCTCCGAGCGCAGACCCATCCCGCGAAACACTCGCTGCGATTCGAGCAGGTGATGCGAGATGGCGTCGCGAGGGACCGCACCGGCGCATACCTGGTGGACGCCTCGGCTCACGACCACGCCTCCAGCGCGCCGAGGAAGCGACCCCGCACCTGTTCCCACGAGAACGTCGACAGGGCGTATGCGGCTCCGGCTTGCGCCATCTGATCGCGCAGCCGCGGGTCGCCGAGCAGCAGGTCGAGAGACTCCGTGAACTGCTCGGACGAATCGAACCAGAGCCCTCCACCGGAGGTACGGCAGTGACTCACCAAGACCTTCGAGCCGCCGTTGACCAGGGCCGGCGTGCCGGCGATCCATGCCTCCAGCAGCACCATCCCGAAACTCTCGAGGACCGACGGGTGCAGGAGCACCGCCGCCGCCGCGTAGGCGGCGGCCTGATCGTCGTCGGGGACGAAGCCGAGCTCGATCACGTGGTCGGCGATGTCGTCGGGGACGGGAAGGTCACCGGAGCCCATCAGCGCCAGCAGGGGCGCATCTGGATTTGAGGATCGGTAGTCGGCGTAGTTTCGGAAAAGGAGTGGAACACCCTTTCCTCCCTCGCGGCGCCCGGCGTAGAGCAGGTAGCCGGGCGCGATGCCGCGAGAACGGCAGAACTCCGCGACCCGATCTGCGGAGGGTCGCGGCTCTGGCTCGTAGCCCACCCCCACGACGAGCGATGTCGCCATCGGCGCGAGCTCGCTGATCAAGTCGCGCTCGCCCTCCGAGTTGGCCATGCAGCCGACCACCCCGTTGAGGACGTCGCGCACGATCGGCAATCGGGCGTGAGGTTCATCGTGCATGCACGGGATCAGCGTCGTCCGCCCAGGGTGGGCTGCTGCTGCCCAGAAGGCGGTTCCGAACAGGTAGGGCACGCCCACGATCCATGAGTCGCGTCGCAGGCCGAGGGCTTCTTGAAGCCGCTCCGAGCGGGCGCCGTTGGCCATCCACTCGAGCTGCTCGATGTAGCTCACGGGATGGTTCAGGGCGATGGCCGTGTGGTGACGCCAAAACAGGTTCTCGTCGCGCCCCGCGCTTACCGGAAACCGATGCACCGGCACGCCGCCCTCGACGGTGGTGCCCTCGGGATGGTGGTTGACCCAGGTGAAGTGATCGATCGCGCAGGTGGTGAACACCTCGACGGGTGTTCCGTGGGCCGCAAGGTTTTCGGCCACGAGGCGACATAGGGTCTCGGCCCCGCCAACGATGCCGCTGCCATAGCGGGGCACCACGAATGCCACCCGCGGCTGCGCGCTTGCTTCGGCCACTCAGCCCTGCGACGGGGCGGAGCCCTCGAGATCGGCGATGCGCGCCTCTGCAGCCTGCAGTCGGTCGACGAGCTCCTCGACGCGGCCCATGTGCTGACCGAGATCGCGTTGGCGATCGACCTCGGCTTCACGAACCGCGTCGTGAGCGCCCTGGGCCTCGGCACGCACGGAAACGAGCTCTTCACGCAGACGCGTGATCTCATGCGCGGTCCGGGTGAGGTACGCCACCAAGGTGCCGTGGTACGAGTTGATCTGGGCGGTCAGGCCGTAACCGGGCTGGCTCACCCCGCGCACGAGGGTGGTCTTTACCTTCGTGACGAAACTCCCGACGACGGGCTTCGTCGAGGGATTGACGGCGGTGTCATAGCGCAGCACCGCCATGCCCCTGACCCGTTCGAGTTCCTCGGGCGAGAAGGGCTCCGCCGCGGGAGGGCGATCCACGATCAGGGCATCGACGCCGTAAAGGCCGCGCGCCTTCTTCTCAGCTACCCGTGATCGCAGGTCGGCCATCACCGCGTCGACGTCGATCACTTCGTGCAGGTCCACGCTCTCGGGGCCTTCCCCGTCGCGGTCGAGAGGATCATGTGAGGTCGAGGTCGCGATCTGAGGATCCTACAGCTCGTTTTTGGTGCCGCCAGCAGCCACCGAGGAGGTCCACGATCCGCGTGAGGCCGGCTCGGCAACCACCGCCCAGGCCCCGCTCATGTCTACAGGGCCGACGCCGGTGACGGTGGGGAAAACGCTGAACTCGAGCCATCGGTCGAGCCAGTGATAGACCACGCTCTCGTCGGACGAGTGGACCGCCATCGTTACGGTGAACCGCCCATCGTGCAGCGACAGCGCGGGAATGGCGAAACGGACCACCGCACCACTTTCGATGCCAGGGATCTCCAGGGCGTCAAGTCTCGTATTGGTACCGAAAAAGAGCGGCCCGTCGACGGAGTGGATCGCGATACCGAAAATCGGCGTGGCAACTGGCTTCGCCGCCTCGATTTCCATCTCGATCGTGAACGGTTCGCCACTGACGAACCGGTCGGTCGGGCCCGCCTTACCAATCAACCGACTCGCGCGAATCACGGCCTCGCCGTTGCCCCACACGCGCGGGTCGTCCTCGACCTCCGGTTCCTCGGCGTCGTCAACGTCGTCCGCGTCGACGGGCTCAGTCGCCGGCTGCGCGATCTTCGGCGCGGGCCGGCCATCGCCGGCAAGCCGCCGATGATAGGTCGCAAGGACGTCCGCGGTGGATCCGTCGTCGATGATTCTTCCGTCTTCGAGCAGGATCGCGCGGTCGCAGACGCGCTCGACAGCGCCCGGATCGTGAGAGACGAATACCAGCGTGCCCCCGCCGCGCCGGAACTCGAAGATCCGCCCAAAGCACTTTCGCTGGAACGCTTCGTCGCCGACCGCCAGGACCTCGTCGAGCAAAAGCACGTCGGGCCGAACATGCGACGAGATCGAGAACGCGAGGCGCATCGTCATGCCACTGGAGTACGTGCGAACGGGCATGTCAATGAAGTCTTCGATCTCGGCGAAGTCGACGATCTCGTCGAAGCGTTTGTCGACGGTTTTCTCCGAGAGACCGAGGATCGCCGCGTTCATGTAGACGTTCTCGCGGCCCGTGAAATCCGGGTGAAAACCCGCACCCAGCTCGAGCATCGACGCGATTGTGCCGCCGAGCTCGACCGTTCCGGCCTGTGGCGGGATGATGCCGGCAAGCAGCTTGAGCAGGGTGCTCTTACCCGAGCCGTTCTGGCCGATGATGCCGATCGACTGGCCGGGCTCGACGTCGAGGTCGACCTCCCGCAGCGCCCACTTCTGCGTCGCGGTGGTCCGGCGGCGGCGAAGCGCGGCTTCCTTCAGGGTGAGGATGCGGTCGTGCAGCACACGAAAGTGCCGCGAGACCCCTCGAAGCCGTATCCGTCCGGGTTCGAGCGCCACTAGAGCTCGACCGCCATCTCGCGCTCGAGACGTTTGAAGACGATCCAACCGACGGCGAGCACGACCGACCCCGCAGCGGCGCAATAGAGCACATCGCCCCATGCCGGCCAGACACCCCAGAAGACAACGTCCTGGATGCTGATCACGAACGGTGAGATCGGGTTCCCGTAGTGCAACAGCGTCTCCGCCCACGGCCGGCCTTCGAGGCCCGACACGGTGCTGAAGCTATAGAAGATCGGTGTGACGAAGATCCACGGCAGGCCGATTGCCGCGAGGATGTGCTCGACGTCACGGAAGTAGACGTTTATCGCCGACAGCAACAGACCGAAGCCCGCCGTGATCATGGCGAGAAAGAGGATCAGCACCGGCAGCATCACCAGAGGCAGCCGACTGCCTGTGGTGAGCAGTACGCATGTTGGCAGGGCGAGAACGAACATCGCTCCCGCGGTGAACGCGTTCCCGGTCATCGCCGCCAACGGCACGGTCTGGCGGGGGAAACTCACCTTCGTCACGAGCCCGGCGTTGGCGACGAGGCTCCCCGAGGCGATTTGTGCTCCGCCCAGAAAGAACGTCCAGACCGTGAGCCCCAAAAACAGGAAAAGGGCGTAATTGTTTATCTTGATCCCGAGCAGGAACTTGAAGACCAGCGAATACGCCCCGACCATGATCGCCGGGGTGATGAGGGTCCACAGCAACCCGAGAGCCGAACCCCTGTAGCGCTGACGGACCTCGCGGCGGACGAGGTTTCGGTAGAGCGGAAGGTGATGCGCGATCGAGAGATGGCCGGGCGTCATGAGGGTCCTGTCGTCATGGGAGCGCGACCAGGGTAGCCCATGCGCGGGCGAGGCCCCGGCGGGCGGGTAGCTCCACGAACCCCGCGACGGGCGGCGTTCCCCGAAGGCCCGCGTAGGATCCACCCGTGGCTCAGGATCCGACCAAGACGCTCGTAGTGGGGTTTGACGTGACACCTGCGCCGTCGGCTCCGGCGGGGGTGACGCGGTATGCGCACGACCTTCTGGCCGCGCTCGACCGTGCTCCGGGTGTGCGGGTGGAGCGGATCGGCATGCCGAAGGTGGTCGGTGGGGGCCTTGTCGGGCGGGTCGCGCGGGGGGCGGCACGGGATCTTGCGATGTATCCCGTTCTCCTCGATCGGCAGGCGACGCGCCGAGGGGTCGACCTGATCCACTGTCCCGGGCCGATGGTGCCGCAGCGGTTGACGCGACCTTTGGTGCTCACGATTCACGACATGCTGCCCTGGCGGTATCCCGACCTTTTTTCGCGGCGCAACATCGTCCGCCACCGGTTGCTGGTCGCGCGGGTCGCGCGGCGGGCGCACCGCATCGTCGTCGGATCGGACTACACGCGCCGTGAGGTCGTCGAGCTTCTGGGGATCCCCGAGTCGCGGGTGGCGGTCACGCCGTGGGGCGTCGATAGCCGCTTTCGGCCGATTCGGCAGGATCCCGCCGAACTCGCGCACCGGTTCGGCATCCCGCCGGGGCCGTTCGTCTTGGCCGTCGGAACCGCCGAGCCACGCAAGAACCTTTCCGCCTTGCTTCGCGCCTTCGCGCTGGTTCGCCGCCGGGCGCCCGAGTGCTCGTTGGTGCTGGTCGGCACCCAAGACGGTGAGGGCAGCGAGCTCGAGCGTGAGCTGTCGTCGCTGAGCCGGGGCGTGATCCTACCCGGCATCGTCAGCGACGACGATCTCGTCGCGCTCTACTCATCGACCGCCTGCTTCGTGTTCCCATCGCTTTATGAAGGCTTCGGTTTCCCGCCCCTGGAGGCGATGGCGTGCGGGGCGCCCGTTGTCGCCGCTGCCCGAACGAGCGTTCCCGAGGTTGTCGGTGACGCGGCGATCCTCGTCGACCCGAACGACGCCGACGCCTTGGCGGATGGCATCGAGCAGGTCGTTCTTTCCGACGAGATCGCCGCCGACCTGCGCCAGCGGGGCCTGGCGCGCAGTCGTGAATTCACCTGGCAGCGCTGCGCCGAGGCGACCATCGCGGCCTACCGTGCCGCTCTTGACGACCGCATGACGCACCCCTGAGAGCCCAGGGTCAGGGTCTGGGCTCCGGCGGGCCGTGTTCCAGCGCGCGGCGGGCCATGGCGCGGCCCGACAGGCTGTAGGGGCTCACCACCGCGCCCGCCCCGGCCCGCTCGAGCTTGGCGATCGACTCGCGTTCAGTCGCACGGGCCACGATCATGATGTCGGGCCGTAGTCCCCGAGCGGTCAGCGTGATGAAAACGTTCACGGCGTCGGAATCGACGGCGCACACCAGCGCCCGGGCCCGATGGATACCCGCCTCGAGCAAGACGGCCTCGTGGCTCGGGTCGCCGAAGATGTGCGGGATGCCGTCCGCATCGAGCTCGACCGCGTCGCGCTCGTTGATGTCGACCACGAGGAACGAGGCGTGCTCCTCGGCCAGCTGCTCGGCCACGGCCCGCCCGACGCGACCGTATCCGCAGATGATGTAGTGATCGTCGAGGGGCTCGATCATCGAACGCCTGCGCCGCTCTCGGCGTCGGGCGGCGAGCTCACCGGAGCCCGCCAGGTCGGTCGCGACGGCGGCGATCGCCGCGACGCTCGCCAGCAGCAGCACAATCAGCGAGATCGAGAACAGCTCCGCAGCCATGCCGACCGGCTCGGTATCGCGGAACCCCACGCCACCGAGGGTCAGGGTCGTCCAGTAGAGCCCGTCGATGACGTCGGCCCCGTCGATCAGGATCATGTAGCCGATGACCCCGTAGAGAACCGTCCCGATGAGCATCAATAGGGGAACACGGAACCGGCGAAAGATCAATCCACGCGATTGGTGCCTCCTGCTCTTCGGCGTCGCGAACCTTCGATGGCTGCCTCGGCAAGGGCGAGGTACTGGTCGGCGCAGACACTCCACGAGAACTGCGCCCGGGCGCGGCGGGCGGCACGGCCCGACAGAGCCCGGCGTTCCTCGGGGCCAGCGATCATCGCTCCGAGGGCGCCGGCCAACCCTTCGGCGCCGTCGCGCAACGCAAAGTGGGCCGCGCCATCGCCGACCGTCTCGAGGTTGGGGCCGTGATCGGAGACCAGCATCGGCGCGCCGGCCGCCATGCCCTCGATGATCACCGGGTGCGTACCGCCGACCTCGGTGGGTACGCACATGACTCCCGCACGATGCACCAGCTCAGCGTAGCCATCGCCAAACAGGTAGCCCGTGAAGATCACGTTCGGGCCGGCCGCCGCTTTCAGCTCGTCGATATAGGCCGCGGCGTAGGGAGCGTCGCCGACGATCACCAGTGGCCAGTCGGTGCCCAGGCGGCGATGCGCCTCGACCAGCAGATGCGCGTTGTTCTCGGGAACCAGGCGACCCACGAACAACACGAACCGCCCCGGTTCGATGCCGAGCTCGGTGCACCGCCCGGAATCGCCCGGGTCGTCGAGCCGCGCCCCATAGGCAATCGTTGAGATCCGCCGGCCGAAGCGCTCTTCCAGCGCATCGGCGACGGCTTCGCTGTCGGTGACGGCGATCGTGGCCGCCGCCGGTGAGAGCCGCTCGGTGACGCGAAGATAGGCTCGTGCGGCCGCCGGCCATTTGGCGCGCTCGCTGTCGAGCCCGTCGATCTGCAGCACCGATGGGATCCCCGCCAGGCGGGCGAACGGCACGACCGGGGCGTTTCCGCCGATGAAGTAGAGGGCCACGTCGGGCCGCAGCCGGGTCGCCAGATGCGCGGTGCAGACAGCGCTGTGGACCAGCGTGTCGAGGTACTTGTTTTGCACCGTGGGAAGGTGAATGAGACGCGCCCCGACATGCTCGGCGCGGCGCTCGGTCATGTGGGGTCGGCAGTAAACGACGGCCTCGTGCCCGCGCCCGACGAACTCACGGGCGAGGTTCTCGACCGCGGTCTCAAAACCGCTGTACGCCGCGGGGATGCCCCGGGTGCCGAGCATGGCGATCTTCATCGGCGAACCTGGCGCGCGGCGTTCCAGGCGGCCTGGCCCATTGCCTGCGACGAGTAGAACGCAGCGCGCTGCGGGCCCGCCGCCCTCAGCCGGGCCGCCGTCGATGGCTCGAGGGCTGCCCGCAGGCCGTCGGCAAGGCCGTCGGCGGTCGGCGCGACGACCAGGCCGGCGTCGGCGACGACTTCCGGCAACGCGCCACGATTGGATGCCACCAGTGGGCTTGAGCACGCCATGGCCTCGACGGCGGGCAGACCAAACCCCTCGTGGAGCGAGGGAAATGCGGTCACCGCCGCGGCCCCGTAGAGGTCGGCGAGCTCGGCGTCGCTCACGTGCCCGAGCCACCGGGCCCGGCTCTGACCGAGAATCTCGCGTGCCCCTGGTCCGGCACGGCCAACGAGCGCCAACTCCAGGGCCGGGTCGGCCAGTCGACGCACGGCGTCCGCCAGGGCACCGAGGTTCTTGCGTGGCCCAAGGTCGCCCACCGCCAGAACGTAGCGGTCCAGGCCGAACCGCGCCGCCACCCGTTCGGCGGCCTGGGGTCGCACCGCGAACACCTCGGCGGGGGCGGGGCTCACCACGATCACGCGCTCGGCGGGCACACCCAGGGCCGCCACGATCTCCGCTTTGGCGGTCTGAGACAGGGCCAGCACCGCCCCGGCCCGGCGAGCAGCAGGTGGACACAGCGATCTCAGGATCGCGCGGGCCCGCGCCGGAAGCCATTCCGGATGGCTCACGAACGACACGTCGTGCACGGCCAGCAGCACCGGGCAGGGCGCCCGCAGCGGCGCCACGTAGGTGAAGACGGCCGCCTGGGCGGCCAACGTCGCAAGGATGCGCGGTGCCCCCCATGCCAGGCGAGGGACATCGGCGGTCGACACCCCGGCGTGATTGGCACCCACCGGCAGACGACCCGCGGCGGGCGGGTGTGCGATGAGTGCCCAGACATCATCACCGGCACCGGCCGTCGCAACCAGTGCGGAAACCAGCTGCTCGGCGTAGCGGGCATTACCTGCGTCACCGGCGGCCGGCTGGGCGACCATATGGCAGTCGACGGCGATCCTCATCGGGGGCCCACGATCGCGCGTCGGTAGACGTCGAGGGTCATCGCGGCGGCGGCGTCCCAGGTGTATCCGGCGGCGCGCGCGCGGCCGCGGCGGCCGCGGGCCGCAAGGTCGGCGGGGTTCCCGAGGGCGCCGTCGAGCGCGCGGGCGACGCCGTCCACCGAGACATCATCGATGACCAGCGCCGGTTCTCCGGCGACCTCCACCAGCGCCGGCGTGTCGGAGACCATGACCGCGCATCCGGCGGCCATCGCTTCAAGAACGGGCAGCCCGAAGCCCTCATGGCGCGACAGCGTCACCGCGAGAGTTGCGCGGGCGTACAGCTCGGCGAGCTCGGCGTCTGAGACGAACCCGCGCAGGTCACACCCCGGGTTCTCCATCGCCGCCCGGTGCACGGCGCCGTCATCGGATCCACCCGCGCCGGCGATCACCAGGCGATGGCGGCCCCCGTTCGCCCAGTACCGCGCATGGCCGTGGATCAGCGTTGGCACCCGCTTACGCGGCTCGAACTCGCCGACGTGGAGGATGACGTCGTCGCGGGCAACATCGGATACCGGAGGAATCTGCACGCCGTGAGGCACCACGGTGATGCGCGATGACGGCACTCGGTACAGATCGACGAGGTCGGCGCCGGTCGCGGCCGATACGGCGATCACGACCCGCGCTCGGCGGGCCGACAGGCGTGTGAAAAGCCGTGCATAGCGGCGAAAACCGGCCGGGTAGTCGGCGGGAAGCCGCTCCCACGACAGGTCGTGCACGGTCACCACGCGCGGGCACGGCGCAAGGACCGGGGCCCAGTTGAAGGCGGCGTGGATCAACGATGCCCGCCGCGCCGCGGCGAGGGCCGGCAGCCCGAGGTGCGTCCACGTCAGGTCGATCACCAGGTTGCCGACGGAGGTCAGCCTGTTGCGCCGCGGCAGGCCGGGCGGCCCAGAAACAAAGACCACGCGAAGGTCGCCGGGCGCGGCCCGTTCGACGCCGGCGCGCAGCTCGCCGGCGTACCTCGCGACGCCGGTCCGTCGTCGCCGGGCCATCCGAACATCGACGAGCACGAGCGGTCTAGGCACGTTCCACGCCGTCATGCGCGGCGATGACGCCCTCGGCGGTGCGCTGCCACGTGAACGCGGCGGCCCGGTCACGGCCCTCGCGGGCCCGCGCGGCGCGATGGTCGGGATCACCCACGGTGAGGTCGATCGCCCGGGCCCACGCGTCGGCATCGCGGGGCGCGACCAGATCGGCCGCGGTGCCGGCCACCTCGCGCAGGCTCGGGATGTCGCTGGCGACGACCGGAACGCCCGCCGCCATCGCCTCGAGCACCGGCAGCCCGAAACCCTCGATCAAGGAGGGCACGAGCACGGCACGGGCCCCGGCACGGATCGCTGCGAGATGAGCCGGCGGCACGAAACCCATCCAGTCGATGCGCTCGGCGGCGCCGACGGCCCGCGCATGGCGCTGAAGGCGTTCAACACGTCGCCGCGACCACGGCCCCACGACGACCAACCGGGTGGCGCCACGTGTGCGGACAATGGCATCGATCGCGACCGCGAGGTTTTTGTGGGGTTCGACGCTGCCGCAGTAGAGGACGTAGTCGCCGGGGGGCGTCGGCCCCTCGGGGGCGACCGACGGCGACGCGGCCAGCGGCACCACGTGGATCCGTCCCCGATCGACCCGTGCGAACTCGACAAGATCCGCCGCCGTCGCTTCAGACGGAACAACGACTGCGCCCACGCGCCGCAGGCGATCGAGGTACCTTCGGTAGGCGCGACGCTCACGAACGCGGCGTGGCCCCGCCAGGTAGACGGCGGGCATCCGCAGCGGAATCAGATCGAAGCAGGTGGCCACGACCCAGGGGGCATCGGGCACGAGCCCCGGTTGCGTGGCATGAAAGCTCGATCGGCGCGCCACCTCGGCGACGGCCTGGCCCGCACAGCGCGAGGTGCGAAGCCGGACGATCTCGAAGCCCGCAGGCGCGGGGTCATCGGTGGCGATCGCAAGGGTCGGCCGCGCGTCGAGGGGTAGGGACCGAAGCCCCTCGAGCAACCCGCGCACGGCGGCGCCGGTACCGCGTGCGGCGTGGGCGTTTCCGAGAGGGGTGGCGTCGACCAGGATCGGACAGGGCACGCGGGCCAGATTAGTGGTCTGCCGCAGATACGGGCGCTCCGAGCGACAAACCGTCGAACTCCGAGGTGGCAGACCCGCTCGGGGCTGCGACCCGTCTGCGCACCGGAGCCGGCGCCACCTGGGCGGGTGCGACCAAGCGAGTCGCGACCTCATCGCGTGGCGGAACCACCGCAACCCGTGCGGTGCGGGTCAGGCCGGCGAACGAGACCGTCGCGGCCGCCTTCACGACCTGTGCCCGGGCGCGATCCCCCGTGTCGGGTCGGGCGCGCGCAGGCGGCGCAACCGGCGCGACCCGGGGTGCCTGCGGTGCGGGCGCGGGTGCGGGCAGGGCAACGGCCACCTGCTCGCGATCGGCGGGGGTACCGTCGAACCGGTTGACGACGGCCTGGCCACCGGCGCCGGCGGCAACGACCGCCATCACGGCTCCCGCGGCCACCTTCGTCCCGAGGCTACCGGGGGCCTCGAACACCATCTGCATGAGGTGCCCCAGTCGAACGGTCGCGGCGGCGGCGCCCCGCTCGGCCCACGCAAGACCGGGGCTGGGATCCGGCGGGCGAGCGTCGAGGCTCGCGGTCGCCACCAGCGCCACAGGCACGAGCGCACCCATCCAGTGGTTCGATTCCCGGCGGGCCCGCAGCAGCGACCGGCACGCGCCGCAGTGCCGGGTGTGGCGGGCAACGCGGCGACGGTCGCCGCGCTCGGCTTGCCCCGAGGCGACGCGGTCGATGGGCTCGAGCAACCGATTGCAGACCTCGCCGTGCGAGAGCCGAAGCTCCCATGAGTGCAA
The DNA here is from genome assembly GCA_031362405.1 of Thermoleophilia bacterium. Classification (GTDB taxonomy): domain Bacteria; phylum Actinomycetota; class Thermoleophilia; order Miltoncostaeales; family Miltoncostaeaceae; genus JANLSO01. Next base: position 12,991 of record JANLSO010000065.1, read on the forward strand.
TGAGGCTCGGCCTTCGGTGAGGCAGCGCTCGACCTTGCGGGGCGAGAAACCCGTCGTCTGCTCGATCGCTCGATAGGAGGCCCCGGCGCATTGGAGCATCACGCACATCCGCTCGGCCTCGCTGAGGTCGGCGAGGGCATCCTGGACGGAGTGATACCGCTCGCGCCAATCGGCGCGCAGCGCCAGATCGCTGCCGCCATCGGGAACCCGTGCGGCGACCTGGGTGGCGTCCTCATCGGGGGCGGGGCCCTCACGACGCAGGCGGCCCGCGATCAGCAGCGCTTCGTTGCGGATGACCGTCCGGAGCCAGGCGCGGAAGGCCTCGGGGGCGACGTCTGGCGCCTGGGTGAGGGCGATCTCCATCGCGCGCTGGTACGCGTCTTCGGCATCGGCGAGGCAGCGGCTGAACCGAATTGCGTAGCGGAGAAGGCCGGGGGCACCGGTCATGGCGGCACACACCGCGCGGCGGCGCTCGTCATCGGTCGGGTAGCGGTTGGATCCGGGTGGTTCGTGGGTCATCGAGGTTGGCTCGCGGTCGCGGGAGGTGGGCACCCGTGCCGTCCGTGTCGACCGACGAGGCGGTCACTTTTTGAAGAGCCGGCGAACGCGGTTTTCACCCCCCCGCGGAGCCCGTTCGCTGAGGATAAATCTCGCTCAGAGCGGAGAAAGGCGGGCTAGGCCCGGTCGATTCGTAAGGCAACGGGCTCGCCGTCGAGCATGTGCTCTTCGTGCGTGACCCCACCAAACGGTGCGCCGTGGCCGACGGTCAGGCGCACCGCCAGGGTCTCCGACGCGATCTGTTCGCGGTGCGCCTCGATGGCCTCGCGGGCGATGCCCGACCCATCGAGGTGCAGGAGAATCCGTTCCTCCACACGAAGGTCGGCCGACCGGCGGGCGCTCTGCACGGCGTGAACGATCTCCCGCGCGAAGCCTTCGCGGCGCAGCTCCGCGCTGATGTCGGTGGAAAGACCCACCGCGACCCCGCCGCTTTGGCCGACGGCATACCCGTCGGTGGAGTGGGCGTCGCGAAGAAGATCATCGGCCGAGAGGTCGTGGGTCTGGCCGTCGAGGGTGATGGTGACCGGCTCGCCGACGTCCATCCGTCGGGCGACCTCGTCGGCGGGCAGAGCGGCTACCGCGGCCGCAACCGCCGGCATCTGCTTGCCAAAGCGCGGGCCCAGCGTCCGGAAGTTCGGTTTCAGGGTGACGGCGACCAGCTCACCCGGGTCGGTCACGAACCTCACGGCCTTGACGTTCAACTCGTCTTCGATGAGGTCGACCATCCGGCCGGCGGCATCAGCGGTGGCCGACGGGCAGGCCACGACCGCCTCGGCCAGTGGTTGGCGCACCTTGAGCTTCGACTCGGCGCGGGCGGCGCGGCCGAGGGTGACGACCTCACGCACGGCCTCCATCGCCGTCTCGAGGTCGGTGTCGCGGCGGTTGCCGGCCGACGGCCAGTCGGCCAGATGAACGCTCGCGGGGGCCTGCGCGTCGTGCGCGGCGACCAGGTTGCCGTAGATCTCCTCGGCGACGAACGGGCAAAACGGGGCGACGAGCAGCGCGATGGTCGACAGGCACTCGTGCAGGGTCGCAAAGGCCGCCCGGCTGTCGCCGTCGGCCGACACGTCACCCTGGCGGCCGCCCCAGAAGCGGCGCCGCGAGCTGCGTACGAACCAGTTCGACAGGTCGTCGACGAAGGCCTCGATGACGCGTCCCGCGCCGGTGGCGTCGTAGGCCTCGAGGCGGGCGGTGACCTCCGCGGTGACCCCATCGAGGCGGCTGAGGATCCACCGGTCAGTCGGTCGACGGTCGTCCATCGCCGGGTCGTCGGCGCCGGGGGTCCACCCATCGGGCAGGGCCGCGTAGGTCACAAGGAACGTATACGTGTTCCACAGGGTGAGCAGGAAGCGCCGCATGGCCTCGCCGACGGCTTCCAGGCTGAAGCGAAACGAATCCCACGGGCTCTGGGCGGTCAGCAGGTACCAGCGGAAGGCATCGGCGCCCTGGGCGTCGAGGACCGTCCAGGGCTCGACCACGTTGCCCTTTGACTTGCTCATCTTCTGACCCTCGCCATCGAGGATCAGCCCGAGACAGACCACGTTGCGGTAGGCCGTGGTGTCGAACAGCAGCGCGCTTTCGGCCAGCAGCGAGTAGAACCACCCGCGGGTCTGGTCAAGCGCCTCGCAGATGAAGTCGGCGGGAAACACGCCGGTCAGGTCGCCACCGTTCGCGAAGGGGTGGTGCTGCTGGGCGAACGGCATCGCGCCGCTGTCGTACCAGACGTCGAGCACCTCGGGCACACGGTTCATGCGCCCCCCGCAGCTACAGGACAGGTGGACGTCGTCGACGTAGGGCCGATGGGGATCCAGCTCGGGGTCGACCGGGTCGCTGGCCCGTTCGCGCATCTCGGCGAACGACCCGACCGCGTCGGCGGTGCCGCAGTCCTCGCACCGCCAGATCGGCAGCGGCGTGCCCCAGTAGCGCTCACGGGAGATCGCCCAGTCGACGTTGCCCTCGAGCCATTTGCCGAAGCGGCCGTCGCGGACCCGCTCGGGCTGCCAGCCGATGTCCGCGTTCAGGGCGATCATCCGGTCGCGCACCTCGGTGGTGCGGATGTACCAGCTCGGCTTGGCGTAGTAGAGCAGGGGCGTCGCGCAGCGCCAGCAGTGAGGGTAGCTGTGGGTGTGTGTGCGCTCGTAGAGCAGCACGCCGCGTGCGGCGAGATCGGCGATCAGCGCGCGGTCGGCGTCTTTGGCGAAGATACCTTCGACCAGCGGGACCTCCGCGGTGAAGCGGCCTTGGCGGTCGACCGGGTTCGGGGCTCCGAAGCCGTGGGCACGGCCGACGGCCATGTCGTCTTCGCCGAAGGCCGGGGCGATGTGGACGATGCCGGTGCCGTCAGAGGTCGTCACGAAGTCGGCAGCCACGACGACGTGCTCGCCGGGTAAGAAGCCGAACGGCGGGGTGTAGTGGCGCCCGACGAGGTCTTTGGCGTGCAGGTGGGTCACGACCTTCGCGTCGTCACCGAGGATCGACGCGACCAGGGACTGCGCGAGGACGAAGCGCTCACCGTCACGCTCGACCACCGCGTACGTCTCGTCGGGCTTGACGGCGGCGGCCTGGTTCGAGGGCAGCGTCCAGGGGGTGGTGGTCCAGACCAGGAGGGACGTGCCGGGCTCGTTGGTCAGGGGGAAGCGCACGACCACCGACGGGTCGTCGACGTCGCGGTACCCCTGGGCGACCTCATGGCTCGACAGGGCCGTTCCGCAGCGCGGGCAGTACGGCACGACCTTGTCGCTCTCGTAGACGAGGCCACGTTTCCACAGCTCGGCGAGGCTCCACCAGACGCTCTCGATATACGAGGTGTCCATGGTGCGATACGCGCGGTCGGTGTCGATCCAAAAGCCGATCCGCTCGGTCAGGCGCTCCCACTCGTCGAGGTAGGTGACGACCGATTCGCGGCAACGCGCGTTGAACTCGGCGATCCCGAAGGCCTCGATGTCGGGCTTTCCCGAGATGCCGAGCTGCTTTTCGACCTCCAGCTCGACGGGGAGGCCGTGGCAGTCCCACCCGCCGCGGCGGTCGACGAAGCGGCCGCGCATGGTCTGGAAGCGGGGGAAGATGTCTTTGAAGACGCGCGAGAGCACGTGGTGTGAGCCGGGCCGGCCGTTGGCCGTCGGCGGGCCCTCGTAGAAGACGTACGGCTCGCCGCCCGCGCGGGCGGCCATGCTCTGCTGAAAGACGCCCTGCTCACGCCAGACGGCGGCGATGCGCTCCTCCATCTGGACCCACTCGGAGGCCGGGCCGACCGGCTTCCAGGCCATCAGGCGGCCTTCGATTCGGCGGTGAGGTGGGCGCGCGCGCCCGTGAAGTCGTCGAACGGCACGAAGGGCGTCCCGATTTCGGTGAGGTACTCGGCGAGGCCGTCACGGGCGAAAACGAGGTCGGCGGCGCCCGACACGCAGCGGTCAGAGATGCCGTCACCGAGGTAGACCACCGACTCGTCGGGGCGTTGCAACCGCGCCAGGTCGTGCCGTTTGCAGTTGCGATCGCAGAGCCCACAACGCTCGCCGCGGGCGGTCCACTCAAGGCGTGTGCCCTCGGGCGAGAAGTGCGCCTCGTGCGAATGGACCTCGAGGTCGGCGACGCCCAGCGACTCGAGCACGGTGTCGATGACCGAGCGAAAGCCGGACGACAGGATGACGACCCGGTGGCCGTTGCCACGCGCCCAGGCGACGAACTCGACGAATCCTTCGCGGAGACCGGCATCGGCGAGGACCAGCTCGCGTACCTGCTCGGGCGTCGCCCTGACGGTGGCGAACTCGGCGGCCATCGCCTGCTCGATCGAGATCTCACCCCGGCGCAGGGCCGGCTCGTTCTCGTCCCAGACGGCACGGTCGCCGAACGTGTCGACGATCAGGTGCAGCGTGTCGCGACGCGTGATCGTTCCGTCGAAATCACATGCGATGAACAGGGGCGTCACGGGCCGTCGATGCTAACAGAACCCCTTCGGGACGCCCTTCGAGGAGCGAAACGACAGCGTCGCCCCTCGCTGCGCGCATCGGTTCGCGGGTCCGCGACAAGGTATGACAATGGGATGCACCGCTGTACCCCTGGTGGACCGGAACTCCGTCATCGCCTTCGAGCCCGACGACATCGACCCAGATGAACCTTCGAGATCGATGATCGCAACCTGCTCCACCTCGCGAGATGCGGAGGTACGCGATGCCACCGACAACACTCGATGACGATCCCGCTGCGTGGCGCGCGAGAACGACGAGACGATGCACGAGGTCGCGCCCGAGTCCGCTCGAACCCCTTGACGGCCCTGTCTCCCGGTCCAAGTGCCGATCCGTTTCAGTCCGGGGATAGTCGCCGTGGGCCGGGCAGCCGAATCGGATGGGATGAGCGTGAGTTCCTGGATCCGTCATCTCGTCGAGAAGGAGCTTTCACGAGACGCACCCAGCGGACCGACCAGCCCGGCCGCAGCGCAAGCCGCCATCGAAACCGCGCGCGGGGCACGCAGGGAACTGGTATCCGCACTTCCCGTGTTGGCGAAGGTGGGCACTGCGACGGAAAGCGTCGAGCATCTGGGCACCCCCGCACCGCGAACCCGACCCGGGCGTGGCCGCTAGGCTCAGTCGGTGAGCGCACCCCGACCGATCCTCATCCATGGCGCCGGAGCGGATGCCTCGCTGTGGGTCGGCCAGG
>JANLSO010000073.1:0-22332 GCA_031362405.1 Thermoleophilia bacterium
GCGCGCGAAGGGGGTGCATATGCAGAGCCACGAACCGCTCGAGCGGGATGTCGAGTCATGCCTCGCGGCGGCTCTGCCTGCCGTCGACCTTCTCGAGCTGACCGTGCTCGCCCCGTCGGAGACCCTGCGTCTCGTCGTCGACCACCCGGATGGCGTCACCTTGGAGGTCTGCGAAGCCGTCACCCACGCGGTTCAGGCGACGCCCCTCGGCGAGAAGTTCGGGATCGAGGTCTGGTCGCCTGGCCCTGAGCCGCCGCTACGCACCCCCGCCCACTTTGAGCGCGCCATCGGCCACCGCGTCGAGCTGCGCGTCGTCGAGGACGGCCAGCGCCGAGCACGCGATCGATCCGGAACCCTGACCGCCGTCGACGAGCAGTCGGTCACGCTCATCGAGCCCGTTGGGGTCCGGGAGATCCCGTTTTCATCGATTCGCCGCGCGCGCGACCTCGAGGGAGCGCGCCCATGCTGAGCAAGATCTGCAGAGAAGTAGCGCCACGATCGGCGCCTGAGCGTCGACCACGAGCAATGAGGAGTGCCGCGTGAACCGGGAGATCATCGAGGCGATCAAGCAGATCGAGCGCGAGAAGGGGATCGATTCCGAGACCCTTCTGGTAGCGCTCGAAGACGCCCTGCTCGCGGCGTACAAGAAGACCACGGACGCGGTCGAACACGCACGCGTGGAGATTGACCGTGACACGGGCGACATGCGCGTCTGGCAGCTCACCCTCGGCGAAGACGCCGAGCTACGCACGCTGCCTCAGCCCGAGTACGAGATCCCCGAGGGCGTCTCGCCAGAAGAGTTCGAGCCACCGGCGCCGGAGATCGACTGGGACGCCTACGAAGACGACGAGATCGCCCCAATCGACGTCACGGCCGGCAACTTCGGACGCATCGCCGCGCAGACCGCCAAGCAGGTGATCCTTCAACGGATCCGCGAGGCCGAGCGGGAGATGATGTACGACGAGTACGTCGACCGCGTCGGCCAAGTCGTGACCGGAATCGTGCAGCAGTCGGACCAGCGCTACACCCTCGTCGACCTCGGTCGGGTGGAGGCGCTGCTTCCCGAAAGCGAGCAGGTGCACGGCGAACGCTACGACCACGGTTCACGCATCAAGGCCGTCATCACCGAGGTTCGCAGCTCGACCAAGGGCCCGCAGGTCATCGTCAGCCGCCGCTCGGACCAGCTCGTGAAGGAACTCTTCAAGCTCGAGGTCCCCGAAATGGCCGACGGTCTGGTCGAGATTCGCGGCGTCGCCCGGGAGCCCGGCTGGCGGTCGAAGATCGCCGTGATCTCCCACGTTCAGGGAGTCGACCCGGTCGGCGCCTGCGTCGGCCCGCGCGGGTCGCGGGTGCGCATGGTCGTCAGCGAGCTGCGTGGCGAGAAGATCGACATCATTCCGTACAACGACGAACCCGCCCGTTACGTCGCCAAGGCCCTGTCGCCGGCGCGCGTACGTGAGGTTCTCGTCGACGACGAAGAGCGCCAGGCAACCATCATCGTGCCCGACGACCAGCTCTCGCTGGCCATCGGACGCGAGGGCATGAACGCGCGTCTTGCCGCGCGTCTGACCGGTTGGCGGATCGACATCAAGAGCGAAACGACATACGCGTCCGAAGAAGCCGACGCGATCGATCAAGACCCGTCGAGCGGCCAGGCGCGTTGCGCTGCGGTGCTGCGCAACAGTCGTCGCTGCCCGAACGCCGCCGTTCCGGGCACGCGCTTTTGCGCGATTCCGGCGCACACGGCGATGTCGGCCCTCGAGACCTCCCTGGGCAGAGCGTTGAGCCCCGAGGAGATCCAGGAGTCCGTCACTGACGAGGGCCTGGCGCGGATCTCCGATCTGGCCGCGGTCGCGGCCACACCTGCCGACGGCGAGGGGGCCTGAGCGCGAGCGCGCCGCGACATACGCCCGAGCGACGGTGCATCGCCTGCGGTCGGCGCACGGACAAGGCCGACCTGGCACGCTTCACCGCTGTTGCCGGCGGCGCCGACAGCCCGCGCCAGTTGGTGCGAGATGACCGGGGGCGATGTGGCGGACGCGGGCTTTATGTCTGCGCGTCGCGTGAGTGTTTCGACCGGGCGGTGCAGCGCCGCAGTTTCTCGCGCGCGGCACGGCTGCAGGGCGAGGGTCTCGTGATCGAGCCGAACCTGGGATCCGATCTCGGGATGACGTTGTACGAAGGGGAATGATGGACAAGAAACGGGTCTACGAGATCGCCAAGGAAGAGGGGCTGCCGAGCGCCCTCGTTCTGCACCGCCTGCAGCGGGCGGGAATCGGCGCGCGCACGGCCTCCTCGACGGTCGACGTCGCTTGGGCGCTGCACAGCCTCAGCCCGAACCGGTACCCGAAGCCCGACTACGAGCCCGAACCCGAGGCGCCGCCGACTAAGTCGCGCGCCAAGAAAGAGCCCGTCGTCGAGGAGGTTCCCGAGGAAACCGCCCCTTCGCGCCCGGCCCCGACGCGCCCGCGCCGCCGCGTGCCGATCGCCGTTGAGGAGACACCCGTCGAGATACCCGTTGCCGAGGCCCCGGTGCCCCTGGTCGAGGAACCGGCCCCCGTGGTCGAGCCGGAACCCCCCGTCGTCGTCGAGGCGCCCGTCGTTGAGGCTCCCGCGCCCGTTTCCGTCTCCGAGCCGGCCCCGGCCGCAGTCGAACCGCCGCCCGTGGTCGCCGAGGTACCGACCGCCCCGGAGCCACCCGCGGTCGTCGAGGCTCCTCCGGTCGCCGTCGAGGCACCCGCCGCGCCAGGGCCGCTAGCCGTGGCCGCACCCGCCCCTGTCGAGGAGCCCGCAGCCGCAGCACCCGTTCCCGTCGAGGAGCCCGTCGTCGAGCCGCCGCCGAAGCGAATCGGACCGCGCGTGATCAGGCCCGCCCCGCCGGCGGAGGAAACACCTCCGCCGCGCCCCGCACGCAGCGGCCCCTCGGGGCCGTCAGACGCGAACCGCACCACCAACCGCCCCGCCCCCGGCGCAAGCCCCGCCCGCACGGGCGGCGGCGGCCCGCCGCGCCCCGGTGGCGGCGGTCGCCCCGGTGGCCCCCCCGGCGGCGGCGGACCGAGCGGAGGTGGCGGTGGGGGAGGAGGCCCCCGAGGCAAGAAGCGCCGTGTCGTCATCGACGCCCAGGCTGGGCGCCGCCAGGGTGGCCCCGCTCCCGGTGGCCGCGATCGTCGCGGTCGCGGACCGGCCCGTGGAGACGATCACCCCGCGGCTCCCGTCATCGCACCCGCCGACATGCCGTCGGTGGAGATCTCCTCCGGAGCAACCGTCAAAGACGTCGCCGAGACGCTTTCGATCGGGACCGCCCAGATCATCAAGCTGCTCATGCAGATGGGTGAGCTCGTCACGATCACCCAGTCGCTGTCGGACGACGCCATCGAGCTGGTGGCCGCCGAGGTCGAGCGCAAGATCACCATCGTGCACGCCGAGGAAGAGGCCGAGCGCGAGGAGACCTTCGAAGACGACCCCGCCGACCTGGTCGCGCGTGCCCCGGTGGTGACGATCATGGGTCACGTCGACCACGGTAAGACGTCGCTGCTCGACGCCATCCGCCAGACCGAGGTCGCCTCGGGCGAGGCGGGCGGCATCACCCAGCACATCGGCGCTTACCAGGTGCACCACGGGGATCGGGAAATCACATTCCTCGACACTCCGGGCCACGAGGCCTTCACCGCAATGCGTGCCCGCGGCGCCAAGATCACCGACGTCGCGGTCATCGTTGTGGCGGCTGACGACGGGGTCATGCCGCAGACCATCGAGGCCATCGACCACGCTCGCGCCGCCGATGTCCCCTTCATGGTGGCCGTCAACAAGGTCGACAAGGAGAACGCGAACCCCGATCGCGTGCGCCAGGAACTGTCGCAGCGCGAGGTCGTCCCGTCTGACTGGGGCGGCACCCACGAGTTCGTCAACGTGTCGGCTCTGCAGGGCATCGGCCTCGAAACGCTTCTCGAAACGGTGCTGCTGGTTGCCGATGCCGACGCCGAGCCCAAGGCGAACCCCGTCGCCGCGGCATCGGGCACCGTGATCGAGTCGCGCCTCGACGCCGGTCGCGGGCCGGTCTGCACCGTGCTGGTGCAGCGCGGCACTCTGCGTGTCGGTGACGTGATCATCGCCGGCGACAGCTACGGCCGCGTGCGTGCCATGACCGACTACAAGGGTTCCCCGCTCGCGGTGGCGACCCCGTCGATGCCCGCCGAGGTGCTCGGCCTTGCGTCGGTGCCGGATGCCGGTGAGCGCTTCCGGATCGTCGACAACGAGCGCACCGCCCGCCAGATGGCCTCCGAGCGCAGCCAACGCGTACGGGCCGAAGAGCTGGCGAATCGCCGCAAGCCGGTGTCGCTCGACGACCTATTCTCGCGCATTAAGGAGGGTGGGCTCAAAGAGCTCAACATCATCATCAAGGGCGACGTGCAGGGTTCGGTTGGAGCACTGCAGGACGCCCTGCAGAAGGTCGAGCAGACCGAGGTGCGGTTGCAGGTCATCCACACCGGGGTCGGCGCGGTCACCGAATCGGACGTCATGCTCGCCTCGGCGTCGTCAGCGATCATCATCGGCTTCAACGTGCGCCCGCGCCCGGAGGCCAGCACCCTCGCCGAGCGCGAAGGCGTCGACATCCGCACCTACCGGGTCATCTACCGCGCAATCGAGGACATGCGCGATGCCCTGGTCGGATTGCTCGAGCCGGACATCGTGGAAGACGTCATCGGCCAGGCCGAGGTGCGCGCCACCTTCCGGGCCAGCAAGATCGGCACGATCGCCGGTTGCATGGTCACCGATGGCCTCATCCGCCGCTCGGCACAGGTACGGCTCGTCCGCGAGGGCACGGTCGTGTTCGAGGGCAAGATCGCCTCGCTGCGACGGGTCAACGACGACGTGCGCGAGGTCAACCAGGGCTTCGAGTGCGGAATCCTGATCGAGGACTTCAACGACATCAAAGACGGCGATGTCATCGAGGCCTTCGAGCTACGTGAGGTTGCCCGTACCGCCCAGAACGCCGCGGTCGAGGAGCCCAAGAAGAAGGCAGCGCTCGAGGCGACCGACGTGCCCGCATCCGAGGAGCCCGCGGAGTCGTGAACCCGGGCTACATCGGAACGGTGAGCGTCGACCTGCACCTGCCGGAGGCGCATTCGCTCAAAGAGAAGCGGCGTGAGCTGAAACGGCTCGAGCATCACATCGCGCGGACGTTCTCGTGCGCCGTGGCGGAGGTCGACCATCACGACCTGTGGCAGCGCGCGCGCCTCGCGATCGCCGTGGTGGGGCGCGATGCGAGTGCGGTGGGGTCGCATATCGAGGCGATCTCGCGCGCGCTGCACACCGACGAAGCGTTCCAGGTGCTCGAGGAGGCCCGTGACATCGCGGGTCTCGAGGCCGAGCCAACCTTTCACATCGGCGCGTGAAGGGAACGGCGATGGCCGAGAAGCCTCCGAGTACACGCCGGCGGCGTGCCAACGTCGTTCTCCGGGAGATCGTCGCGGAGACGGTCGGCCGCGAACTCTCTGACCCGCGACTGGGTTTTGTCACCATCACCGACGTCGAGGCCTCACCCGATCTCTCGGTGGCCACCGTCTACTTCACGACTCTCAAGGAGCGCCAGCGCGAGCCGAGCATGCAGGCGCTCGAGTCGGCCGCGGGGCTACTGCAAGGACGCGTCGGCAAGGCCCTCGGTACCCGCAACACGCCCAAACTGCGCTTCGTCTACGACCAACAGCAGGACGTCGCGCGCCGGATCAGTCGCCTCATCGACGAGGCCGGAAAGTGACGACACTGTCTGAGCCGCACCCCACCATGCCCGGACCCGCCGCCACGGCGGACGAGATCGTCGCGGTGCTCAACGACCCGGGCCGCACGTTCATCGTCACCTCGCATCGCAACCCCGACGGGGATGCCATCGGCTCGATGCTCGGCATGTACCGGGCACTGCGTGCCGCGGGCAAAGACGCCGTGATGGCCCACGTGGACGCGCGTGCGATTCCCGATGAACTGCAGTTCTTGATCGCCGCCGATGAGGTCGTTCTCGACGATCTGCCCACCGACGCGGCGCTCCGCACGCTCGTCGCGGTCGACTGCGCGAGCGAGTGGCGGCTCTGGGATCGCCTGCCGCATGAGGGCGTCGCGATGGTCGTGAACCTCGACCACCACCACGACAACACCCGCTTCGGCCACCTCAACCTGATCGAGCCTGGCGCCTCCAGCAGCGCCGAGGTGGTCATGCACGTCATCGAAGCGGCCAGGTGGCCGTTGACGCGCGCGATCGCCGAGCCTCTTTATGTCGGCCTTGTCACCGACACCGGCCGCTTCGGTTACACCAACACCGGCACCGAAGCGCACCGGGTCGCCGGGGCGATGCTCGAGGCCGGGGTCGATCCGAGCGTCATCAACCAACGTCTGTATGAAGAGCAGCCGCTGTGCCGCCTGCTGCTGTTGGCCCGGGCGGTTCAGACGGCGCGAGTGTTGGCATCCGGCCGTCTGATGCTCGCGGTGCTCAGCACCGACGACTTCACCGCCGCGGGAGGCGACGACGCCGAGGGCATCGTCGAGGCGATGCGCGCCGTCGAAGGCGTGCGCGTGGCGGGCCTTGCCCGCGCCGCCGACAAGGGTCTGCGCGTGTCACTGCGGGCCTCCGACGAAACGGTCGACGTCTCGGCCATCGCTCGAGAGGCGGGCGGCGGCGGACACCGCTCGGCCGCTGGGTTCAGCACCACCCTCACGCCGGATGAGCTGTTGACCTGGGTTGAGGAGCGCGTCGTTTCACAGCTCACGACGCTCAATGCCTGACCGGACGTTCCGGCGCGAAACCGCATCGGCCTGGCTCGTCGACAAGCCCGCCGGGCCCACCAGCCACGACATCGTCGCGACCGTGCGGCGGCAACTGCGCCGCCGCGGGCTGAAGGTCGGCCACGCGGGAACCCTCGACCCGTTCGCCACCGGCCTGCTCGTGATTCTCGTCGGCCGCGCCACCCGACTGGCCGACCTGATCTCGGGACAATCGAAGACCTATCGGGCAACGATTCAGCTCGGTATGCGCTCGGTCACCGGTGATCCCGAAGGCCCGATCAGCCCTGGCGGTCCTGTGCCCGGATTGCCCGCGATCGATGCGGCCCTGGAGGGATTGCGCGGCACCATCGACCAGCAGGTGCCGATCTACTCCGCGGTGCACGTCGATGGTGAACGCCTCTACGCCAAGGCCCGCCGGGGGGAGGAGGTCGAGACACCGAGCCGCACGATCGTCGTGCACGAGCTCACCCTCGTCGCTCATGACGCCGACCTGGGCACACTCGATATCGACGTGCGCTGCAGCAAAGGCACCTATGTTCGCCAGCTCGCGATCGATCTCGGCGAGACCCTGGGATGCGGTGGCTACTGCGCTGCGCTGCGGCGCACCGCCGTCGGCGACTTCTCGGTGACGGATGCCGTGCCACTCGAATCGGTGTCGACCGACGGGGGTATCTCGCTCGCGGACCTGGTCGCGCACCTCCCGCAACTGGCCGTCGACCACGCCGCCGGCCATGAGATCGGTCACGGCCGCGCGATTCCCGGCGAAGCGTCCGGCGAGGTGGCCCTCACCGTCGAGGGCGTGTTGATCGCGCTCGCGCACGGCGACGGGAGGGGCACCGTGCACCCGCGCGTCGTTCTCGTGGCGCCCGACACGGTTTCCGTCGCCCCATGAAGACCTACCGGTCGATGGGGGAGCTTCCTCTCGGAGGTGCGCGGCGCGTCGTGGCGATCGGCACCTTCGACGGCGTGCACCTGGGCCATCAGGCGATCCTCGGTCGCGCGCTCGACGTGGCTCGCGCGCGGGGCCTCGCGGCCATGGCGATCACTTTCGAGCCCCACCCGATCGCCGTACTGCGCCCCGAGCTGCGCACGACGGTCCTGACGACGGCCACCCTCAAGGCTCAGCTGATCGAGCGCCTGGGTCTGGATGAACTCCTGTTCCTGCCATTCAGCAGAGCTTTCGCGCGCATTCGGGCCGACCGATTCGTCGACATGATCGCGTCCCCGCCGATCTCCGCGGAGGCCGCCGTCGTCGGAGACAACTTCCGCTTCGGCTACCAGGGTGCCGGTACCGCGCTGGGCATGGCCCAGTACGGGCGGGCACGCGGCCTGCAGGTGTCGTCCCCCGACACCGTCGCCAGCCCCGACGGTAAGCCGATCAGCTCGACCCGCATTCGACGGCTGATTGCCGACGGGCGGATCGACGAGGTCGTGGCGCTGCTCGGGCGCCCCCACGTCGTTGAGGGCGTGGTCGTCCACGGAGAGCAGCGTGGGCGCGCGATGGGCCTTCCGACCGCCAACCTCGAGCTCAGCGCCGAGACCGCCATCCCGGGCCGGGGCGTCTATGCGGGTCGGGCGATCGTGGCGGGGCGTCGCTACCCGGCGGCGGTGAATGTGGGTTTCGCCCCGACTTTTCGCGAGGCCTCCGATCGCGGCCCGGTGCGCATCGAAGCGTTCCTGATCGACTATGAGGGCCCGGATATCTACGACACGAGCCTGCGCCTGGAGTTCCTGGCGCGCCTGCGCGATGAGCGTCGCTTTGACTCGTCAGCCGAGCTCGTCGTCCAGATCCGGGCCGACGTCGAGCGCACACGCGACATCGCCCAGGGCGGCCCGGAGAGCGCACCGGGGTGAGCGGCGCTACCGACTCTCGGCCATTCCGGCGGGGTCTGGTAGTTTGCGCAGCACGTGAGCACTTTCCGACCGTCGACCACCCACCTGCCCCATGTGCGGATCCCGTGGCGGCGCGTCCGGCTCGCAACCCGGCAGGCCGGGAACATCCGGCCCGCCCTCTTCCCGTTGGGCTGAAGATGCCCGACATGACCCGACGCGGTACTGATGCTGCGTCGCGGCCGAACAAGGAGACAGCATGATCACCAAAGAGAACAAGACGGCCGTGATCGGCGAGTACCGCCGGCACGACACCGACACGGGGTCGCCCCAGGTTCAGGTGGCGATTCTCACGACGCGCATCAACGAGCTCACCGAGCATCTGCGCAGCAACAAGAAAGACCATCACTCCCGGCGCGGCCTGTTGAAGATGGTCGGTCGCCGGCGACGGCTGTTGAACTACCTCCAGCGGGTTGACCTGGAGGGATACCGGACGCTCGTGCAACAGCTCGGCCTGCGCCGATAGCCGGCCGAGGCACGCGTATTCAGATGGCCGCACGCAGAGGGCGTGCGGCAGTCAGCGCCGCGGCCAACAGGGGTCGCCGGCAGAGGAAGAGGACGTGGACATGGCAGTAGAGGTCGTAAAGGCCGAGGTCGGCGACACGCCGATCACTTTCGAGACGGGCAAATTGGCCAAGCAGGCCAATGGAGCCGTCGTCGTCCGTTCGGGCGACAACATGATTCTGGTGACGGCGGTCGGGGCGCGGGAGGGCCGCGAGGGTGCGGATTTCTTCCCCCTCACGGTCGACATCGAAGAGCGGATGTACGCCGCCGGCAAGATCCCGGGCGGCTTCATCAAGCGTGAGAGTCGTCCGAGTGACCGGGCGACGCTGACCGCGCGCATGACCGACCGGCCGATCCGGCCGCTGTGGCCGAAGGGCTACCGCGCCGAGGTGCAGGTCGTCGCGACGATCCTGTCGGTCGATCAGGTGACCGCCTTCGACACGATGTGCATCAACGGTGCCTCCGCGGCCCTGACGATCTCAGACCTCCCGTTCTTTGGGCCGATCGGCGCGGTGCGAATCGGGCTGATCGGTGATGACTTCATCATCAATCCGAGCTTTCAGGAGATCGACGAGTCGGATCTCGACCTGATCGTCGCCGGCTCCGCAGACGCGATCTCGATGGTCGAGGCCGGCGCCAACGAGGTCGACGAGCCCACACTGCTCGAGGCTCTGGCGATCGCGCACGACGAGATCAAGAAGCTCTGCGCCGCGCAACTCGAGCTCCGCGAGAAGGCCGGAAAGCCCAAGTGGGAGAGCACCCCCGTCGAGGTCGACCCGGCAATGCTCAAGAAGGTCAGCTCCTCCGTGCTGAAGCAGCTCGAAGAGGCAACCTCCGAGCAGGGCAAACTGGAGCGCCGCGACAAGGTCAGCGCCGTCAAGAAGGCCGGCGCTGCCGCCGTTCTCGCCGACGACGCGACCCCGGACGACAAGGCCTCCTTCAACCGAGCCTTCGACAGCCTGCAGAAGTCGATCATCCGCAAACGGATTGCCGTCGACAAGCACCGCCCCGATGGGCGCAAAGCCGACGAGATCCGGACGATCGACTGTGAGGTGGGAGTGACACCGCGCACGCACGGCTCGGGTCTTTTCACCCGCGGCGAGACGCAGGTCATGACCCTGCTGGCCCTGGGCACCCTGAAGGACGCTCAGCGGATCGACGGCATCGGTCCGGAGACCGGCAAGCGCTACATCCATCACTACAACTTCCCGCCGTTCTCGGTGGGCGAGACCGGCTTCATGCGCGGCCCCAAGCGCCGCGACATCGGCCACGGCGCGTTGGCCGAGCGGGCCCTGGTGCCGGTGATCCCGGACGAAACCGAGTTCCCCTACACCCTGCGGTTGGTGTCGGAGACCCTCGAGAGTAACGGCTCGTCGTCGATGGCCTCGGTCTGCGGATCGACGCTGGCCCTGCTCGACGCGGGTGTGAAGATCACCAAACCGGTTGCCGGCATCGCCATGGGTCTCATCAAGGAGGGCGATGACCACATCATCCTCTCCGACATCCAGGGCGACGAGGATCACCTGGGCGACATGGATTTCAAGGTCGCCGGTACTGCCGACGGCATCACCGCCCTTCAGATGGACATCAAGATCACGGGCGTGACGTTCGCGATTCTGAAAGACGCTTTGGAGCAGGCGAAGAAGGGCCGCGCGCACATCCTCGGCAAGATGGCCGAGGCCATCACCACACCGCGTGAGGAGATGTCACCCTGGGCCCCGCGCATCACGGCGATCAAGATCGACCCGGAGCGCATCGGCATGGTCATCGGCAAGGGCGGCGAGACGATTCGCGGCCTGGAGTCGGAGTACGAGGTCGAGATCTCGATCGAAGACGACGGCACCGTGAGCGTCTACGGCGTCGAGGGCCTCAAGGCCCAGCAGGCCGTCGACCAGATCCGCGCGATGACCAAGGACGTCGAGATCGGCGACACCTACATGGGCGCCAAGGTCGTCAAGACCACGACGTTCGGCGCGTTCGTCGAGCTCACCAAGGGCGTCGACGGGTTGCTGCACATCTCGAACCTGTCGAACCAGCGTGTCGACAAGGTCGAGGACGTCATCAACCGCGGCGACGTCGTTGACGTCACCGTCGTCGAGGTCGACAAGGCCCGCGGTCGCATCGGCCTGCGGATCATCGGTATGGAAGACGCCCCGTCGAGCAACGGCGCGGGTGAGAGCGATGACGCCGACGGTGGCGACGAGGTCGGCGAGGATGGCCGTCCGCCGCGCCGTCGGCGTCGCCGGCTGACCGCCGACAGCGAGTAGCCGCTACATCGAACACGGGAGCCCACCCATGAGCATCACGCAGCCCCGCACCGGGGTCACCGCCAACGGGTTGCGTGTGATCACCGAACACATGCCGAGCGTCAGATCGATCGCGCTCGGTGTGTGGATCGGGGTGGGCTCCCGTTTCGAGACCCCTGCCCAGGCGGGCATCTCCCATTTCCTCGAGCACATGCTGTTCAAGGGCACCGACGAGTATTCGGCCGAGCGGATCGCCCAGCTCTTCGATGGGCTCGGTGGCGAGGTCAACGCCGCGACCGGCCGCGACTACACGGTGCTCTACATGCGGGTGCTCGATGAGGTCATCGAGCGGGCGTTCCCGGTGATGGCCGACATGCTGCAGCGCCCTGCCTTCCACGATCTCGACCAAGAGCGCGAGGTCGTGCTGGAAGAGATCGCAATGTACGAAGACGACCCACAAGATCAAGTCCACGACCTTCTTTCGGCGGCGATCTTTCCGAACCAGGCCCTCGGGCGCCCCGTGATCGGGACCCGTGAGGTCGTCGGCTCGGTCCCCGAGGCTGGCGTACGCGCCTACCACCAGGGGCACTACACGCCCGCGAACATGGTGGTCGCGGCGGCCGGCAACGTCGACCACGACCGCCTCGTGGCGCTGTCAGAGCAACTGCTAGCGCACCTGAGCCCCGACGGTGAGGCCGCCGTCGTCGAGCCCGCATCGGCCGGCACCCCGTCGCTGGTTGTCAAAGAGAAGCCGACCGAGCAGTACCACCTGTGCCTCGGCGGCCCCGGCCTGTCACGCAACGACCCACGCCGTCACGCCCAAAGTGTCCTCGACACGATGCTCGGCGGCCTGATGAGCAGCCGCCTGTTCCAGGAGATCCGCGAAAAGCGGGGCCTGGCCTACTCGGTGGGCAGCTACACCGTCGGGTATTCGGACGCCGGCCAGGTGGCCGTGCACCTGGGCACCCGTGGCGACAACCTGGCCACGTGCTGCGAGATCATCAACACCGAGCTCACAAAGCTCACCGAAGAGCCCGTGGGGGCGGAGGAGCTGTCACGCGCCAAGGACCACCTCACCGGCCGTCTGGTGCTTGGTCTGGAGAGCCCCGGAACCCGCATGAACCGCAACGGCCGATCCCTTCTCACCGGAACCGAGCTGCTGACGATCGACGAGCTGATCGAACGGGTCCAGGCCGTCGACACCGATGCGGTTCAGGCCCTGGCAAAGGAGTTCTGGGCCCCCGAGAACATGTCGGCCTGCGCGATCGGGACCTCGGGCGACGTGATCAAAACGGCCATCGAGAAGCTCTCGCCGAGTCTCGCCGAGGTGGCGTAGCTCAAGGTTTGAGCGCGTCCGTAGGCTCGAACGTCGTTACGCCGGATGCGCGAAGCATCTCTCGCTTGAGCCAGGCGAGATCCAGGGACGAGGAATCGCCGACTGTGACCTTGCGCTCTATTGGATCGGGCAGGTTCACCAGCGGAGAGGCCCTGCTCACGGGGTTCGAGCCGGCGCGGATAGTCAGATGTGCTTCTCCGAGCCGCCGAGTTGCCTGACGAGTGAAGCGACAAGATTCCCGCCGAGGGCGCAGACGTAATCGACCGCGAAATGTGCCGCCGCCGCCCTCGCCTTTCGCTCCGACTCGCTGGTCGCGGTCTGGCCCTGGCGAAGGAGGTCGGCGAGTCGAACCGAGTCGTCAACCTTCTTGGTCTGATTCGTAACGCGCTCGAAAGCGAGACCATCGACCGTGAGGCAGGGCGGCACCGCTACAGGGGATACCCGCACGACGATCACATGCCTGCCTGTCTTCAGCGGCCAGGAATGGACGTCGAAACAGGGGACAGGCCGGAGCCGGTCGCAGATAACGCGACTTGCCCAGGCTCGGTTCGGGATCGGACAGAGGTAGCCCCGTCGGGGTCCAGCGTCCGCCTTTGTCTCGTTGTTCGGCGCCGAGAATGAGGTATCCGCCGACGCTATTGGCGAGACCGCAGACCTCCTCGCCGACATGTTTGGTCGTGACGGACTTGCCGTTCCTCTCGGCCTTTGCCTCCCAGGTGAGGCCTTCGTCTCCGGCATCGGCGAGGAACTCGCGGACCTGGGCCAACTCAAGATCGTTCCAGCGGACGGAAAAGATCGAGTCCGTCTCACTCCTCACCGCTTTTGGGACTCCCCTCCTCATCCGAGCGTAGCTTCCGGCTTGGACAGCGCCGCTCGCTTCCGCTCGGGGGTCAACCCGTCAGGACTTGTGAACGGAAGGCAAAGGGCCCGGTATGTGAATCCGTTCGCGCGAGTGCCTGCGTAAATCATGACGACGGGTCACATCGACCCCGACCCAATGGTGAACCACCCGAGGGAGACAACATGCGCTTGCGTACCATCGTCGCAGGTGGCGTTTCCGCCGCCGCGGCACTGACCTTCGCCGTTCCGGCCTTTGCGACCGAGAAGCCTCCGCCCGCTGCGGCGCCGACGATCGCTGACGTCCTACTTTCTGACGCGGCATCCGACAAGGACGGCTTCGACCACAACTCGCGTGACTTCGACATCGTCACCCAGGCCGTTCTCGCTTTTCCCGACCTCACCGCTGCGGCCTCCGACAAGACCGCCAAGCTGACGGTCTTCGCCCCGAACGACCATGCGTTTCGCAAGCTCACCTACGACCTCACCGGCAAGTGGTACTGGCGCGAGGCAGATGTTTTCACGAACCTCGTCGCGGCAGCCGGCCTCGACACGATCAAGACCGTTCTGATCTACCACATCGTTCCGACGGCGATCCCCGCCTCGGTGGCGGTTACCGCGAACGGCGCGATGCTCGACACCCTCCAGGGGGGCAAGATCGGCGTCTCCGTGTTCAGCCGCCCGTGGGGCCCGGCGATCCAGCTGAACGATCTCGACCCCGACGCGCGCGACCCCTGGGTCGTGAACTTCAACGTCGGCGGCCCGCTCGCCAACGGCTACATCCACGGCCTCAACAGGGTGCTTCGCCCCGTCGACCTGCCGAACCCGGTCTACGGCAAGGGCTGACCGACCGCAGCAGGTGTGTGCCCCCGCCGCCTGGGCGGTCAGGTAGGACACGGCCCGCCCCTCCCGGGGCGGGCCTTCGCCGTCCGGGAGCCCACGCAATGGGCTAGCCTCCCGCGCCATGATCAACGTCCTAGTTGCCGGCGCCGCCGGACGTATGGGAGCCACGGTCGTCGAGGCCGTCTCCGCCGCCGAGGGCATGGAGGTGGTGGCGCAGGTCGACCCAGCGCTGACGCCCGGCCCGGGAATGTTTGGCGACGTCGCCTCAGCCCTGGCCGAGGGCGGAATCGACGTCGCCGTCGACTTCACCCAACCGGCGGTCGTCTACCCGAACACGCTGGCCTATCTCGGCAGCGGCGTGCACGCCGTGATCGGCACCACCGGGCTCACCGAAGATCAGGTCGATGAGATCCGTGAGCGCTCAACCGGGGCGGGGGCGAACGCCCTCCTTGCGCCCAACTTCGCGGTCGGGGCCATCCTGATGATGCGCTTCGCCGCCGAGGCGTCACGCCACATGGCCATGGCCGAGATCATCGAGTTGCATCACGACAAGAAACTCGACGCGCCCTCAGGAACGGCGCTTCGTACCGCTGGGCTTATGCACGGCGAGGTACCGATCCACTCGGTCCGCCTGTCGGGCCTGGTCGCTCACCAAGAAGTGATCCTCGGCGGGGTGGGGGAAACCCTGACGATCCGCCACGACTCGTTGTCGCGCGAGAGCTTCATGCCCGGCGTCGTGCTCGCCGTGCGCCGGATCGCCGACCTGCCCGGCCTGACCCTCGGGCTCGAGCCGGTGCTGTTCTCCGACTGACCCGGCCCGGGGCGCGGCGGGTACCATCACCCCACGAGCCAACGGCGGGGGAGAGACATGGCGGACAACGATTTCGAAAAGGTTGCTGAGGCCGACGTCGAACAGCGCGAGCGCAAAGGCGGAGGGCCGGCCTCGCGTGACCTCTCCGGGGCCCTCGGCGCGCAGAGCATGACCGTCCGCACCTGGCGTTTCGGGCCCGGTCATGCGATGGCCTACCACCGGCACGCCACCCAAGAAGAGGTCTACCACCTCGTCTCGGGCGGTCCGCAGAACATGGTGATCGACGGCGCGCAAACGATCGTCAACGACGGCGACTGGCTGCGTGTCGGCAAAGACACGCCTCGGCGCATCGACAACACCAGCGAACGCGACGGCGTCTGGATCATCGTCGGAGCCCCTCCCGGTCCCGGCATCACCGACGGTATCCGGCTCGACCCGGTCACCGGCGAGGCCATCTCCCGCTCGTAACGCGTCGCGGTGAACCCCCTGCTCATTCGCATCGTCGCGATGATCGCCCGCCGTCTCGGGCCCGCTGCGGCCGCGACGCTGCTCGCCGCAGGGCGGGCCTGGCTGGCGAATCCTGAAAACGACGACGCCCGCGCGGCCCTCGCCTACCAGCTACGCGCGCTTGGCGGCCGTGCGGGGGGTTCGGCCGGTCGCGTCGCGGGCGGCCTGGCGCGTCAGGTCGAACGGCGCAAGGTGAGCGTCGGTTCGTGGGAGCGGGAGGTGATGTCTCTTCGCTACGAGGTCGCCGAGTTGGCATCGGGCCCGGTTCGGGCCGCCGCGTTCGACGCGTACCTCACGCAACTGGCGATGGGCCCGCTCGTTGTCGCTCGCGCGGGTAAGGCCGACACCCGCCGCCAAGTGCTGATGGCCTTCGACAACGAGGCCCGTGCGATCGCCCGGGAGGCCCTGGGGCCCGATGAACGCCGGCGTGCTCTCGAGGAGATCGATTCAGGCCGCGAGGGGTGCTACCGGGCGGAGCCCGAGCGGGGCTGACGGCGGGGGCCAGCCGGAGGCCTGCGTATACTTGCAAGTCGTGTTTGGGCCCATTCTCACCGCAATGGTCACGCCGTTCGATGCCGACGGCCGAATCGACGAAGCGTCGACGGTCAGCCTGATACGGCACCTGCGGGCTCATGGCTCAGACGGCGTCGTGATGGCCGCCACGACCGGCGAGGCATCCACCCTCACCGACGACGAGAAGATCCGCCTCTTTCAGCTCGGTAAGGACGAGGTCGGCAGCCTCGGCAGCGTTATCGCGAATACGGGGAGCAACGACACGGCCCACTCGGTGCATCTCACCGAGGAAGCCGCGAGAATCGGCGTCGACGCGGTGCTTGCGGTCACGCCGTACTACAACCGCCCTCCGCGAGCCGGCATCATCGGCCACTTTGCCGCGATCGCCGAGGTCGGGGTGCCGGTGATCGTCTACAACATCCCCGGGCGCTGCGGGCTCAACCTCGAGCCGTCACTCCTCGGGGAGCTGGCGAGCATCCCGAACATCGTGGGCCTCAAGCAGGCGAACCCCGACCTCGACGAGCTGCGCGCCGTGATGGCACAAACGCCGCTGGCGGTCTACGCCGGCAACGACGACATGCTGCTGCCGGTGGTCGAAGGCGGCGGAATCGGCGTGATCTCCGTGGCATCGCACATCGTCGGTGAGCAGATGGCCGCCATGGTAGCTGCGGGCGCGGCCGGAGACCTCGACGCCGCGGGCCGGATCGACCGATCGCTCGCAGATCTCGTGGCCGCACTGTTTGTCACCACCAGTCCCATTCTGATCAAGGCGGCCGTCCAAATGCTCGGTCTTATCCCCTCCGACCGTGTGCGGTTGCCGATGGTCACGGCCACCCCGGTGCAACGCGACATCCTGCGCTCCGTGCTCGAACAACAAGGAGCCCTCGCCCGTGCCTAAAGCGATCCGTGTCATCCCGCTCGGTGGAACGGGGGAGATCGGCCGCAACATGACGGTCATCGAGTACGACGAGCGCATCGTCGTCATCGATTGCGGCGTCACCTTTCCGAAAGCCGATCAGCTCGGCGTCGACCTGGTTCTCCCCGACTTCGGATACATCGAGGAGAACATCGACCGCCTCGAGGCGGTCATCCTCACGCACGGCCACGAAGACCACATCGGCGCCCTGCCGTACCTGGTGCGTGCGGTCGGCACGCTGCGCGTGCTCGGCCCGCGGTTCGCCCTCGGCCTGGTGCGCAGCAAGCTCGACGAACACCGGCTCACCGACAAGGTCCAGCTCGAGGAGATCGCGCCCGGTGCCGGCCCGACGCTCGGCCCGTTTCGTACCGAGTTCATCCAGCTCACCCACAGCATCCCCGATTGCGTGGGCGTCGCCCTGCACACTGATGCGGGCACCGTATTCCACACGGGTGACTTCAAGTTCGACCACACGCCCATTGGCGGTGGGCGCGCGGACATCGCCGGGCTCGCCCGGCTGGGCGAGAACGGCGTGTTGCTACTGCTCGCCGATTCCACGAACGCCGAGGAACCGCCCGAAGCGAACGCGGAGAGCTCGGTGGGCAAGGAGTTGCGGCGCGTCTTTGCGACCTCCGCGGCCCGCGTGATCGTGACGACGTTCTCGTCGCACATCCACCGCGTCCAGCAGGTCATGGAGGCCGCTTACGACGACGGCCGCGTGGTGGCCCTCGTGGGCCGGTCGCTAAGCCGCAACGTGAACGTCGCCAGCAACCTCGGCTGCCTGAAGACGCCTCCGGGAACGTTGGTGAGCCTGCGTGAGCTCGAGGGCTACCGCCCCGACGAGCAGGTCGTGATCTGTACCGGGAGCCAGGGCGAGCCGCTGGCGGCCCTCAGCAGAATGGCCCGCGGCGAGCACAACAAGCTGCGAATTCACCCCACCGACACCGTGGTCTACTCGTCGCGGACGGTTCCCGGGAATGAGCTCGGCGTGAACGACGTGATCAACCGGCTGGTGCGCCTCGGGGCCGAGTTCATTACGCCCAGCTCGAATCCGCGCATTCACGTCTCCGGGCACGGCACCTCGGCTGACCTTCTCTGGATGCTCGAGCTCATCCGGCCGAAGTTCTTCGCACCCGTGCATGGCGAGGCACGCCACCAGCGTGCTCACGCCAACCTGGCGCAGTCGGTCGGTGTCGACGCCGAGGCGATCTTCCGGCTTGATAACGGCGACGTGCTCGAGGTCGTCCCTGACGCCGCGCGTATCGCCGACCGCATCGAGGCGGGCCTCATCTACGTCGACGGCCTCGGCGTCGGAGATGTCGCCGACGAGGTCATGCGCGACCGGCGCCACCTCGCCGACGACGGTGTCGTCGTGATCGTCGCGACGGTCAGCGCCAGCAGCGGCGCCTCCCTCGGCGATGCCGAGATCATCACGCGCGGGGTCGCCGCCGGTGACGACGCCGAGCTGATCGAACAGACCCGCCTCGAGGTGGAGCGCAGCCTGGCCGCGTCGGCCGAGCAGCGCGTGACCGAGGTCGCCGTCTTGCAGGCCCAACTCCACGACCGGGTCGCGGCCCTTTTGCGTAAGCGGACGGGTCAGCGTCCGATGGTGCTGCCGATCATCGTGGAGGCCTGACAAACCGTACGGTTAGGTCGCATCCGCCCCAGATGAGGGGGGATCTCGTTCGGTTTCGCGGTGGTCGAGGGCTACGATGCCCGCGAGTATGAACCCCCCTCGTCACCCGGCCGATGCACGGCTGTCGCTGCGGCGCAAATTTCTGATGGCTGCGGTGGCCGCGGCGATGGCGCTGGTCGTGATCGGTGCGATCACCGTGATGTACACGCGGGCGGCCCTCAGCGATGAGGTCCGTACCCAGATGGCCTCGATCGGAGACCTCGAAGCAGAACGCGTCGCGCGCGAAGTCGAGGCGACGCGCGTCAAGCTTGCCGACGCCGCGGGCGACGGTCTTCTGCCGCAGATGATCGCGTTCACTCAGCGCCCCGGTCCCGATCGGCGCTCACGCCTTTCGAGCGCGGCCGCGCTTTTGTCGTCATCAATGCCGAGCATCGGCCCGCTGAGCATCTTCGACGCAACCGGCCGGCTGATCGCCACCAGCGCCGAGGAGGGCGACGGAGCCCGGCCGCGACCCGTCGACCCCGGGCTGGTGCGGGCGGCACGCGACTCGGCCACGCGGGGCGGGACCGGCGCCGCCGTGGGTAACGCATTCCCGTCGGGGAGCGGCACGAGCCGCTACCAGCACTCCGTTGTATTGATCGACCGCGGACAAATCATCGGAATCGTCGTCGCGGAGTGCTCGCTCGGCTCGATCGCCGAGATCGTCCAGTCGCACGAACGGTTCGGCGCGACCGCAGACGCGCACCTCACCCAGCTCACCTCCGCGGGCGCGCAGTTCATCACCGGGCCCCGATTCAACCCGGCGGCTCGCTGGAACACCATCATTCCGATGACGCGGACCGACACCCTCATCGTCCGCTCGCTGGCCGGCCCGAACTCCGTGATCGAGGGATTGAGCGACTACCGCAAGGTCGCCGTCGTCGGCGTTACACGACGCATCTCCGGCACGCCGTGGGCAATGGTCGTCAAGATCGACCGCTCCGAGGCATACGAATCTCTTTCGGGCATCGCCTGGGCCGTCTCGGTGGCGTTTCTCGTTGCTTTGTTGTGCGTCGGGGTCAGCCTGGCGGCGGTCTACCGGTCGGTGATCGGCAGGATCCGACGGGTCACCGAATCGGCCACCGCGATCAGCCGTGGCGATCTCGACGCGCGCGTCGGTGATAGCTCGCGCGATGAGCTGGGTGTCCTTGCGGGGGCTTTTGACCGCATGGCCGACACCCTTGTCGACGACATCGACCGGCGGCGGCGGATGGAGGCCCAGCTCGAGCACCAGACACGCCACGACGCGCTCACCGAGCTTCCCAACCGGGTGCTGTTCTCCGAGCGGCTGGCCGAGGCTCTTGACGATTCGCGCACAAAGCCCGGCTCGGTGGCCGCGATCTTCTGTGACCTCGACGAGTTCAAGGCGGTCAACGACGGCCTTGGCCACGCGGCGGGAGACGTGCTGCTCCAGGCCGTCGCCGGACGATTCCGCAGTGCCCTTCGCCCGGGTGACACGCTCGCCCGTTTCGGCGGGGATGAGTTCGTCGTCGTCTGCCGCGATCTCCAGGCCGCCGACGATGCACAGGCCGTCGCCACACGGTTGATGGAGTCGCTGACCGACCCGTTCATCATCAGCGGTCGCGAAGCGTTCGTCACGGCGAGCATCGGCATATCCATCAACGACATCACATCCACCCCTGACGCGATGGTTCGTGATGCCGACGCCGCGATGTACCGCGCAAAGGAACTCGGTCGTCACCGCCAGGTCACCCACGACGCGGGCATTCGAACCAACAGTGCAAACCGCCTTGCGACGGTCACCGAGCTGCGCGGGGCCATTGGCCGCGGCGAGCTGTTCGTCGCGTATCAACCCATCGTCGACCTGACCTCCGGCGACATCGTCGGCTACGAGGCCCTTGTGCGCTGGCTGCGCGAAGGCGTCACGGTTGCGCCCGACCGGTTCGTGCCACTCGCCGAGCAGCTCGGCCTCGCGCCTGCACTCGATCGGTTCGTCACCGAACAGGCGTGCCGTCAGCTCGTGCGGTGGCGTTCGGAAGGAGTCAGTCACGACTGCCGAATCGCCGTCAACGTGTCCACCGCGAGCCTCGCCGAAAGCGCCTTCACCGACAGCGTCCAGAGCATTCTTCGTGAGACGGGCCTCGAACCCGACGCGTTGTGCATCGAGATCACCGAGGGCGGTCTGGCCGCGGCATCCGAGCCTGAGCTGCTGGCGCTGGGTCGCCTACGCTCACGCGGCCTTCAGATCGCGATCGACGATTTCGGCACCGGCCACTCGACACTCGCGCGTCTGCGCGATCTCCCCGTGGACATCGTGAAGATGGACCGCGGCTTTGTCCGCGATGTCGACCAGGACACCTCGTCGCGAACCATCGCCGCGGCGGTGCTCGGTCTGGCAAAGACACTCGACCTTGCGGTCATCGCCGAGGGCATCGAGACCGACGGCCAACGACGCGCCCTCATCGAGCTGGGCTGCGAACGCGGCCAGGGCTTCCACTTCGCCGCCGCCCGCTCACCTGAGCACGCCCGCGAACCCCTGGTGGGGGTCGGGTAGATCTGGCCGGGGGGCCGTGCGGCATTCGAATACGCGAGGTGGCACGCAGGCTTCGCCGCTCGAATGTTCAGTTGGGTGGGAATAACTCTGCGCGAAGGGAGTCTTGAAGAGCAGACCCCAAGCGAGGAGCACACGACATGAGACGCGCACGCGCAGTTCTCACCGCCCTTGGTGCGGCAGCCCTTCTGGCTCCGGCGGCGGCATCAGCCGCCGTCAACGTGTCCCTCGTGGACGGCGCACTCACGATCGTCGGCAGCGCGGGAGACGACACGATCGTTCTCGGAACAGCCGGCAGCAACGCTCTTGGCCCGACGACACGGGTAACCGGTGGGGCAGAGGACCTGGAGGCGGGACCCGGCTGCCAGGGCTTCGGTGATCCGAACGGACCCGCCAACGCCGACAGCATCTTCTGCCCGACGAACGACATCCTGCGCCTCCAGGTCGACCTGCTGGACGGCAACGACGAGTTCGACACAGGAGGCTTCGACGCCGTCGTCAACGGCGGCCCAGGGGAGGATGAGATCACGATCGGTCGCTCGGGCGGCGATGGCGTGAACACCATCGACGGCGGACCCGACCGCGACACCATCGACGTCGGTCGCGCCGGCGAGGGCGACGACATCGCCGGAGGCCCCGGCCTTGACACCGTCGACTACGCATCCCACAGCGCCATCAGCGTCACGCTCGATGGGTTGAGTAACGACGGCACCGGTGACGAGCAGGACAACGTGCGCCCCGACGTCGAGCACGTCATCGGCACAAGCGGCGACGACACCCTCATCGGCAGCGACGGACCCAACACGCTCGACGGCGCTGGCGGCACAGACCGTCTCGAGGGCCTCGGCGACGCCGACACGCTGATCGGCGGACTCGGCACGAACGACACCACGTTCGGCGGTGCCGGTAACGACACGATCATGCTGCGTGACGGGCTCCGTGACGCCTGCGCGGTCGGCGGCTCGGGG
>JANLSO010000155.1:0-15842 GCA_031362405.1 Thermoleophilia bacterium
GAAGGGCGCCGAGACGGTCAATGAAAGGCGGCGGATCATCTGGCAGGCTGATCGCCCCCGGAACCCACACGGCCAGCGCCGCGCACAGGACGGCAACAAGCACGACGAGGCCGGTCGTCTCGGCCGACGCCTGCCCGGCCTCACTGACGGATCCCCCAGAACCACGCGCACGGACGGCTTTCAGCATGCCATCCACCCGACCATGAGCGCCGACGCCCCTGCGCAGACGGCACGTCGCCGCGCCTGCCGGGCAATCTCCGGTGGGGATGTGTCGCCCAAGTAGTGCACGCCGGTCCACACCGCACCCGTCCACCCCGCACAACCGATCGCCGCGACGATGCGCCGCTTTCGGCAACGGGTGGCCATGTCGCGGGCCAAGCGCGCGTCGGCCACGGCCTTGACGCTCGCGAAGATGCCGAGGTCCTTCGCGTTGCGGTAGCCGAAGTCGTGACGGCCGCAATCAGCCGTGAAGTGGAAGTCGGGAACGATCGTGCAGCCGTCGTCGCTCCACGTGAAGGTGGCGTCGATCCCGCCCCCGCCCAGGAACCGGCCGACCTTCTTGATCCAGACGAAGGTGCCGAGGTCGACGGACATGAGTTCCTTCAGTCGCGCGATACGCGCGGCCAAGCGGTGGACGGCGACCTCGGCAGCCGCGGCTCCCAGCCCATTGCGAAGCAACTGGGCAGCAGCGCGCGCCGGCCCGAAGTCAGGCGGTCGCGGGGGGTTTCCCAAGATGGCGCGACGGGCGGCGCGGTAGGCCTCTTTCATGACACCGCCGCCGGCCTGCGTGGAGCTCACGAGGAACCCGGGGGTGGCACGAGAGAAGTCGCCGATCGGCGCGTTACCATCGGCGGCGCCGGCGAACTGCCAGATCGCCGGATTCGTGACCGACTGGGCGCTGAGCGGTAAGGACGAGAACCCGAGGGCCACTCCCCGCGCGAAAATCGCCGGAGGATGCGCCGGCAGGACGACGGCACCGGGAGCCCACGCGGCGAGTGCGGCGAACAGGAGGGCAACGAGGACGACTATCCCCGTTGCCTCGATCGACGCCTGCCCGGCCGGGGCTAAAGGTCTCGAAGGGGAGGACACGCGAGCCACGCTATGAAGAGCGCACGGGCGACTTTCGACCCGAATGCGCCGTCCGAGGCGCGGCTTTGGCTCAGTCGGCGTGCGTCGCCGTCGACCAGCGCGGTAGGCTATTGACCCATCCGCAGAGCGTCAGGGAGGCTCGCGATGTCGGTGCTCGACAAGCTCACACGGCAGGCCGGTCGGCTTGCCAACGACGTACAGGCCTCGCTGAAGCGGGCCCGCATCGAGGGTGAACGCCGCCTTCTTCAGCGTCAACACCGGGCCGCGCTCGAAGAGCTCGGCGAGCGCGCCTACGAGCTGGTGCGCACCGGCGCGCTACCCGAAGAGCCCCTGGCCCCCGAGATCGCGGCCATCGAAAGCAAGCTCATGGAGCTGGAGGCAAAGGTCGCGGAGATCGACGGGCTGCGCGATGGCGCGAACGATGCCGACGAGGGGCCCCCCGAGGCCGCGTCCGACGTTCCCTCAGCGACGACCTCTCCCACCGCGGCGGGCACCTCCGCGTTGCCAAAGCAGGCGGGTCCCGGCCCTGGCTGGGATGCCGCGGACCGTTTCTTTCGCCCGGATCCCTGACCGGACGATTACACCGTGGGGTGGGTGGGCAGCGACACGCGGCAGGTGTATCGTAGACCCGCCCGAATCGGGGCTGTCTGCGACCCCGACGCCAAGGAGTTGGGCATGAGGACCGAGTCCGACGTCCAGGGGAATTTTCGTTCGGAGGCGCCCGCGTGTCACAGGTGCGGACTTCCCCTGCTGGCCGAAGCTCAGTTCTGCCCGTACTGTGAGCGTTGGCTCGATGAGAGTGCGGTCGCCCGTGTGCTCGGTCGTCGCCGCGCCGCCGGAGACACATCACGCCGCATCGTCGGCGTCTCGGAACGGCTCCTTTTGGGCATTGGAGCTGTGGTCTTCACCCTCGCGGCGGTCGCCAGCATCGTCATTGCGCTCGTCGCCTGACCGCCGCCGCTTTTCACACTGCGGTTTGCGCCACCGCGACGTCACGTCCCGCGTGGCCACCAACCCCATCCAAGGACGTCACGCATGAGCAAGGCAACGACCGAAACGTTCCGCGTCGGCGACGAGGTCACGGGGCGGTTCCGGTGCGATGCCTGCGACCTCTTGATCGTTTCGCCGAGCGAGAACGATGGCGTGCTGGTGCTCCCGCCCTGCCCGCTGTGCGACGCCCACACCTGGAGGCGGGCGTCCTAGCTGATTAGGCGTCGACCTCGTCGCCGAGCAGCCCGAGCAGCTCATCGGCATCGAGGGCGGTGAGCGTCTCGAAGTGGGCGCTACCGCGTGAAGACAGCTCGAACGACATCCGCACGATCGATCCCTCGTCGGGCGCCTCAATCACGGTGAGGAAGTCGTAGGCGCCGAGCACGGCCCACTGGCGCACCACTCGCCCGCCGTATTTCTCGATCTCGCGATTCACCTCGAGCAGACGCTCGGGAGTCGCGATCAGCGTGTGAGCGCCCTGGGGCGTCAGCGTCGAGAGAAGGATGAACGTCCGCATTGCGCCTCGATCTGTGGCCCTCGGCCGGAACTGGCCGGTGCATTCTGACAGCCGCGGCGGCACGAACGCGCCCCACGCCGTGACGATCCTGACGGTGTGCGACTAAACTCGCCCGACGGCCCCGCGTTCGAAAGGCACCGATGCACGACAGCGATCCGACCCCGAGCGATCTCCAAAAGGCGCTCTTCGATTATCACGCAGAGCCGCTCGAGACGGCCCTGATCGAGTGGACGCGGGAACGTTGGCCGATGGCGGCTCGGGGAATGATCTACGCCCGCAAGGAAGCCGCCGACACCGTCTCGGGAGTCAACGGCGTGCGATCAGACGAGTCGAAGCTGGTGCTCGAGGTCGCGGCACGCGTCGCCATCTCCGAGCGCGAGCTCATGTGTCGCGCGGTCGCCGCCGTCCTGCCGAAGTGGCTCGAGGAGACCTACGGCCTGAAGCCCAAGGACGTCGCCTGACCCACGCGTCAGGACGATTTGGGTTCCACCGGGTAGCCGGCCTCTTTCCAGGCCGCCCACCCGCCGACCAGGACGCCGGTGCGCGTGCGGCCAGCGTCGAAGGCCCACATCGCGATCTTCAGGCTGGTCGCCTCCCCGGGACGATCGCAGTAGAAGATCAGCTCGCGCCCCTCGGGAAGGGCGCTGACCCCGACCTCGAACTCCATCGGGTCGATGCGCAGGGCGCCCGTGAGCTGCTCGTCGCTGTCGCGGTAGTCGCGATCGCGGACATCGACGGTCTGCACGGCGTCGCCCATGCGAAACGCCGCGAACAGGTCCACCGGCTGCCAGCGTGATACGTCATCCCAGCCCATCGGCTCCCCCTTTTCGCGCGTCACGCAACGCTAACAGCCGCGCCTGGGCGCCCTCCAGGCTCGAGGCACCAGCCCGCGCAAGTATCGCGGCCGCATACGCCTGGCTGATGGGAGTCTCAATCCCGCAGGCGAGGGCTCCGCGGAGATAGGCGATACCGTTGAGCTCTCCGTTGTCGACACTGGCCACGGCGCGGCGCGCCAAGGCGTCCGCGGTCATATCGCCGATCGGAAGGTTGCGCGGCAGCGACGCGGCAATCACCACGACGTCGTCACGGCCAGGCAGGTCGACGTGCACGACGCCGCGCCCGTCGGGGAGGCCTTCGCGCAGTCGCAGAATCTCGACCGCCTCACCAAGGCCGACACTCTGCGCCAGGTGCAATAGCTCACCGTCGACCGAACCACCTCGATCGTGGGGCACCAGAACCGGCCCTCCGCCCCAGCGCGTCGACGCCCGCCCGTACTCCACGGGGAACGGCGTTCGACACGCCTCTCGCGAATGGATGACCGCCGCGAGCACGGGGCCCGGCTGGTACCGCAATGAGCCGTAGGCCAGCACCGCGACGGGTCGGCCGAGCACCGGCGACCGCAAAAGGCCACGCGGAGGCGTCTCAACCGCCGATCAGTTCGAGCACCGAGCCGGCATGGCCCTTCGGCTTCACCGTGTAGAGGGCATGGGTGAGTGTGCCGTCGGGGTCGATCACAAACGTGCTGCGCTCGATGCCCATGTAGGTGCGGCCGTACATCGATTTCTCCACCCACACGCCGTAGGCCTCGGCAGCGGTGTGGTCAGGGTCGCTGAGCAACGAGAAGGTGAGTCCGTGCTTATCCCGGAACTTCGCGTGGCTGGCGATCGGGTCGGGGCTTACGCCGAGAACCCGCGTTCCCGCGCTGTCGAAGTCAGCCATGCGATCGCGAAAGTCGCACGCTTCGACCGTGCAGCCGCTGGTGTCGTCCTTGGGGTAGAAGTAGAGGACGACGGTTTGGCCGCGGAGGTCCTCCAGCGCGAGTGTCGACCCGTCATCGGCCTTCAGACGAAAGCTCGGCGCGGGTGCGCCTGGTTCGAGTCGCGCCATGGTCCACCTCCGACCATCGATTGAGACGACAACGCTAGCGATCCGGCCGCGTTGGGGAACCCGCCCCTTGTTCTTGTGTCCCGGGCACCGGGGTACCATTGACCGCATGCCCGTCCGACATGCGCGTGTGGGTGACGCCGCCGACGTTGCGGCGATCCTCGCAGAGGCGCTGGCGGCGAAGTACCGCCCTGCGCTGGGTCGACGTGCAGGACAGGCGTTGGAGACCTGGATCGAGTTCGAGCTCCGCGACATCGACCACGGCTACCGAGTTCTCGAGCGGGCCGGGCGTATCGTCGCCGCCGCGCACCTTGGGGTGGCAGGCTCGCCCGCCACAGGTTTTCCCGCGCGACTGCTGGCCCAGGAGGTCGGCTGGCTGACCACGATTCGGGCGCTGGCAGTGCTGTCGCTCCTGTCACACGGGCCACTTGGACGCGATGAGGCCTACATCGGCGAGTTCGCGGTCGCACGTTCGGCGCGCCGTCAGGGAGTCGGTCGCGAGCTGATGCAGGCACTTGAGAATGAGGCACGTCAGCGGCAACGCCCCCGCATGACACTGTGGGTCGTCGAGGACAACCTCGCGGCGGTGGCTCTGTATTCCGGGATGGGCTTTCGCGTGGCGCGTCGCCAACGGCTCTGGGCGTCGCGGCTGCTGTTCGGTTCGTCGGCCGCCCTGTTCATGCAGCGCACCCTCAGCGCCTGACAGCGGCCCCGAGGGTGCGTACGATGCCACCGTGCCGACCGCCTCCACCCGCCGCCCTTCCGATGCCCTTATATGGATGGTTGGGCTGATCGCTGCTGCTGCCGGCACCGGAATCGCCCTCGCCGGAGTTGCGCGGCTCGGGGCGGCCTTGACCCTCGGAGTCGTCGTGCTCGGAGTCGTCGTCGTGGGGACGCTTGCGGTGCAGGCGCGGGTCGCGCCTCGGCCGGGCGTCGGCGGCGATCGTCTCGGCGCTCCGCGACGGGCAACGCCGACCAAGCGTGGGCCGACACGGCGTTAGGCAAATGCCCGAAGCCCGCCGAAGCGGGCGTCGGGGACAGCGGACCGTAAGCCGGATTCTGTCGTGGGCAGCCATCCATCTGGGACGCCTGTTGCCAAACGCCTCATGCGGCCTACCTGGAACTGGGCGAGCAACCCGTCGCGCTCCGGTTTGGCCTTGCACCGGGTGGGGTTTACCAAGCCGACCTGTCACCAGGCCGCTGGTGCGCTCTTACCGCACCTTTTCACCATTGCCGCCGGGCCGAGGCCCGAGGCTGTTTATTTTCTGTGGCACTTTCCCTGAGGTTTCCCTCGCTGGCCGTTAACCAGCACCCTGCTCTTCGGTGTCCGGACTTTCCTCGAGCCGAACTTCCGACTCGCGGCTGCCTGGTCCGCCCCGCGAGTTTACCCCGGAGCGGAGCCGCCTACATCGTCCGCAAGACCCCGACGACGCGCCCGAGGATCGTCACGTCATCGACGATGATCGGTTCGAACGCGTCATTTTCGGGCCGCAGCACGATGTGCCCATCGCGCCGAAAGAATCGCTTGACCGTCGCTTCGTCCTCGACGAGCGCGACCACGATCTGACCGTCGTCCGCCGTGGGCTGCTGCTTCACGGCGACAAGATCGCCGTCGAGGATGCCCGCGTCGCGCATCGACTCACCGACGACGCGAAGAAGGAAGTCCGCGACGAACGGGGTGTCGACCCAGTCCTCGACGTGCTCTTCCGCGAGGCGCGGCATACCCGCGGCGACCGAACCGACGATCGGAAGACGGGCCGCGTCTCGAGCCGAGTCACGCGCGGGCCGACGTCGAGTGGCGCGGCGCGCGGCCGCGCGATCTTCGTTGACCAGCATCGCGCGCGGTTTCGTGGCGTCGCGGCGGATGTGACCAGAGTCGGCGAGCTTGGCGAGGTGGGCGTGGACCGTCGACGGAGATGCGAGCCCGACGGCGAGACCGATTTCGCGGACGGTGGGTGGATAGCCCGTCTCTGTGCAGTGGTGCGAGATGAAGGCCAGAATCTCGGCCTGACGCGGACTCAGCTCAGCTGCCATGTCTTCCCCTCGACGTCCCCGGACGGTGCGAACAGGTGTTCCGGTCGGGCACGCTATCAGGGCTTTCGGCGCGCGCCAAGGTATACGTCGCGCTCACTGGTATGATCCCGCGGCCGCGCGCTCGTGGCGGAATTGGTAGACGCGCAAGGTTGAGGGCCTTGTGACCCCTAGGGTCGTGGAGGTTCAAGTCCTCTCGAGCGCATATGCGAAGGCCTCGTCTTGGCGGGGCCTTCGTCGTTTCGGGCTCGGGGATGCGAACAGCGTCAGTGCAGCTCGCATCCCCGAATGCATCGCCTCACGCGGCGGCTCTCAACCCGGCGGGACGATAAGCAGATCGAGACCGGGAACCCACTCAAAGTGACGTCCGTTGGCCGTGATCAG
Organism: Thermoleophilia bacterium; assembly: GCA_031362405.1. Lineage (GTDB taxonomy): Bacteria > Actinomycetota > Thermoleophilia > Miltoncostaeales > Miltoncostaeaceae > JANLSO01. Next base: position 6,896 of record JANLSO010000155.1, read on the forward strand.
CGTGGCGTCGGCGACCAGCGCATGCGCGGCGATCATCATGTCGGCCATGCCGATGGTCGTACCGACACGCTCGAGGTGGGCACGCAGTGATCCATACGCGTCCGCGGCGTCCGGACCCCACGGCAATGTGTCGATACCCGAGAGGAACGCCACGACCACGCTCGACAGTCGCGTCGCGTCTGGTCGACGAGCGACGCCGTAGCGAAGCTCCGCCCGGGTGACCGCAGAGATCGCCGCCCGCGCGGGCTCGACACCCTCCGGTGCCCGGCCGCGAATGATCGCGCTGGCGACGTCGGTGTCGAGCAGAACACTCCTCACGTTGCCGCGAACGGATCCCGGATCGATGTGTCGTCGTCGCGGTCGCGCATGAAGTCGTCAGGTACGCCGCCGAGCGAATCACGCAGGGCGTAGAACTCCTGCCACGAGTGCCATGGCCGAGGCCGCGCAATGACCAGATGTCCGCTCGTCTCGTCGCGCCAGATCTCGACATGGTCGCCGTCGATGCGGAATTCGGCAGGCAATCGCACGGCTTGCGAGCCACCGTTCTTGAAGAGCTTTGCTATTCGGCGCACAGTGGCCTCATCGCGATATCTACTTGAGCCCATACAGTGATCGGCCGGCTGCGAGGATCCGGGCTTTCCCTGATGCGCAGAACGCCGCCATGGGCCTACTTCATGGGGCCACGCTCAGGGCAGTCGCAGTGCGGCCTGTGGACTTCTCCGCTCGCCGGTCCTGCGATTCCCGCGCCGATCTGGGGGATATTCATGACGGACATCACCGCAGTAGCCATGCGCTACGCCGACGAGGTTTGGAACGGCCAGAACCTCGACGCTGCGGACGACATCTTTACCGCGGACCACGTGTACCACGACTCGCTACTTGCCGACCTTCCGACGGGGCCTGAGGGGGTGCGTGCGCGTCGCGCGGTGTACCTCGCCGCGATGCCCGATGCGAAGGTCACCCTGCACCGCATCCTCGCCGACGGCGACCACCTCGCTGCCGACTGGACCTATACCGGCATCAATACGGGCGAGATCATGGGAATGCCGCCAACGGGGGTGGCGGCCTCAATCGGGGGTTCGCACTTCTTTCGGTTCGAGGGCGAACGCATCGCCGAGACATGGACGTATCCAGACAACCTGGGGCTGCTCCAGCAGCTTGGGCTCGTCACGATCGGACCCTCCGGGTAAGCGAGGCGGGCACGGCACCGTTCGGGGCCTCGCGAAGGCGGGGCTCTGAATCCCTTTCAAGCGGCGGGCCGGCGCAGCATCCGCCATCCGACGATGGCGACGGGGACAGCCAGCGCCACGGAGATTGCGGCGATGCCGGAGTGGACGACGACGAAGCTCGTCGGGCGATCCTCGCCGAGCGTGGCGATCGACCGGAAGATCCAGATCAGCCAGGTCCACACCGCCGCGGCCAGCAGGGCCAGGGCGATCCACCGTGGACGGCGGCCGGCGCGCGTCAGGTGATGGCGCCGATCAGCTTGACGACCCAGGCGATGATGTAGACGCCCAGCACTGCCTGGAGGTAGATGAAGATCGCCAGCGCGAGGGCGATGACGACTCCACCGAATTGTTTAACCGGCCATGAGTTCATGCGACGACCTTACGGTTCGCGCGCGGACTTCGGAAGGGGACTTTCGCCTACCCCTGATGCGTCGTACGCCCCGAACGGTCGCGTCGACAGCGGCCGTTAGATGTTCTTCACCAGCAGGTACGTGGTGATGAAGAAAACGATCGCCACGCCGACCGTGATCCGGTCGAGGTTCTTCTCGACGATCGCCGAGCTGCCCCCGTAGGAACTCCCCGATCCGCCGACGCCGAACGCGCCGGAAAGGCCGGCGTCGCGGCCGCTGTGCAGCAGCACGAGGACGACCAGCAAGACGGCGATGAGCGAGTGGGCAACGGCGAGGAAGGCGATCATTCGCGGCAGGGTATCAGGTGAAAAACGGCCCGCCGAGGCGCCCGCTCGACATGTCGACGCCCTCCCGGGCGAGCATCTGGGCCTTGCGTTCGGGACCACCCGCGCCGTACTCGCCGAGCGAGCCGTCAGAGCGGATGACGCGGTGGCACGGCACGATGAGAGGAAGCGGGTTCGTGGCCATCGTGGTGCCAACCGCCCGGGCGGCCCGTGGCCGGCCCGCGCGTGCGGCTAACGCGCCGTAGCTGATGACCTCACCTTGCCCGACGTCCATCAGAGCCCGCATGACCTCACCGCGAAAACCGGCGGGCATGGCTGCCCAGTCGACATCGACCGGGACGTCCTCGGGTCGGCCCCGGTGGACGGGTCGGGGAAGACGGGCCAGGAAATCGCGCTCCTCGTCGTCGCCCGGGGCACTGGCAACCAACCCGGCGGCGCTCCACGCGAACCACCACTGCCCGTGAGGCGTCGCGCATCGGGCGTAGGCGACCTCGTCCATGTGGCGATGCTCGCACGGTCACGGCGGCTCGGGCAAACTCGCCCGTATGACCACGGCACCCACCTCACTCGAACATCTTCCGCTGCTCAACCCTGCCGATTTCCCGCACTGCTTCGTGTGCGGCGTCGACAATCGTCACGGCCTTCACCTGAAGGTGCATAGGGACGGAACCGATGCCGTCGCCCACTACGCACCGGCGAGCTTCCAAGAGGGGTATCCCGGCCGTTTCCATGGCGGCCTCGTCGGGCTGCTGGTCGACGAAATGCTCGTTTATGCGGGGGCCCCGCACGACCTGTGGGGGATGACCGCGAAGGTCCAGTACCGGCTGCGCCGCGCCATCGTATTCGACGGCCCCATCGAGCTTCGCGCTCGACTTACCCAAAAGAGCGCGCGTGGATTCCGGGCCACCGTGACGATCCACGGCCCCGATGGAGCGCTGGCGGCTGACGGTGAGGGGACCTGCGTCTTCGTGCCCGGTTCACCAGAGGAACCGCCTACTCAGTAGGAACCGGCCAGATGCCGATGACATCGGGAGATGAGCACCAACCAGTTCCTCGGACAGACCGACCCCGCCTCAGCACTGCGCCGCCTCGAGCGCGAGGCACGTGAGCGGGTCGGCGTCAGACCACGGGCCGGCATCGACGTCCGCGCCGCACGCTGCGAGTTGTGCGCAGGCGCCGAGGTGCGGTGGGGCAGCATGTGCGAGGCCTGCCGGGCGCGCCTGGGCAGCGGTCGTGCGGCGGCATCCGCCCTTGCCCTGCCGGACGACCGCTTTCTCCACCAGATCCCGGCGACGTTCTACCGCGCGTCGGCCGAGCCGAATCGCCCGGTGGTCTTTGTATCTCCTCAGATCGTCGAGCTGTGCGGGTATCCGCCCGACGACTTCGTGGCGCGCCGTATGCGCCTGATGGACATCGTGCACCCCGACGACCGAGAGGCGTTCGGTCAATCGGTCGCCACCCCACGTCCGGGTACCGATATCGAGGTCACGTACCGGGTTCTCCACGCAAACGGCTCCGAGCGCTGGGCGCACGACCGCGCGCGCGTTGCGGCAACCCCCGATGCTTCGCTGCTCGACGGGGTGATCATCGACATCACCGAGCGCCAACGCGAACAGGAACACCTTGCGCACCAGGCCCTGCACGACCCCCTCACCGATCTTCCGAATCGCCGTGCCCTCGATGAGCGCCTGGCCAGCGAGCTCGAGCGCGTGCACCGCACCGGCGGCGCCCTTTCGCTGGTCGTGATCGACGTGGACCGGTTCAAGGAGGTCAACGACCGCTTCGGCCACGGCGTCGGTGACCGTGTGCTCGCCGAGCTCGGGCGACGACTCCTCGGGACCGTGCGCACCATCGATCTCGCCGCCCGCGCCGGTGGCGAGGAGTTCGTCCTACTGCTCGTTGACACCGATTTCGCCCGGGCGCTGGTCACCGCCGAGCGAGTGCGTCACGCGATCGGAGCGCTCCCCGTCGCGGGTCTTCCCGTGACGATCTCCGCCGGGGTGGCCTGCGCGGCGTATCAGGAGGCGGGCGACAGCCTCATGCGCCGCGCCGACGCCGCCCTTTACCGTGCCAAGAACGATGGTCGCGACCGGGTGGTGGGCGCCGGGTAGTCTGGCGGTATGGACGTCCGTGCGCGTGACGAGGCGGTTCCCTTCACGACCGTCGACGGCAGCACCATCCGGTCGCTGCTCGATCGCACCAACGCCCCGGTGCGCCACCAGAGCCTCGCCGAGGCGACGATTCCCGCAGGCGAAGCCACCATGCGCCACTTCCACCGCGAGGCGGAGGAGATCTACTACCTCCTCGCCGGGTCGGGCGAGATGGAGATCGACGGCGTGCGCCGCGAGGTCGGGGTGGGCGACGCCATCCTGATCCCGCCGGGGGCGTGGCATCAGATCCGCGCACACGCAGGGGGCCCGGTGTGCCTTTTGTGCTGCTGCAGCCCCCCGTACCGCCACGAGGACACGTTCTTCGCCGAGTAGGCGCCCGCGCTGTTTATCCTCTGGGCTTCCGTTACTTGTGAGGAGACCCCGCGTGGCCGAGCAGCTGATTCGATTGGGGCACAGCCCCGACCCCGACGACGCCTTCATGTTCTACGCCCTTGCCGAGGAGTTGATCCCGAGCGACGGCTTCCGGTTCGAGCACGTGCTGCGCGATATCGAGACGCTGAACCGGTGGGCAACAGAGGGGCGCCTCGAGGTCACCGCCATCTCGGTGCACGCCTACGCGTACCTCTCCGACACGTACCGGCTTCTTCCGCATGGCGCGTCGATGGGCGAGCAGTACGGCCCGATGGTCGTCGCGCGTGAGGAGATCGACCCGGCCCAGCTGCCGAACCTGCGCGTCGCGGTGCCCGGCGAGTGGACGAGCGCCTTTCTCGAGCTTCAGCTCGCGGTGGGCCGCATCGCCAACCCGGTCATCACACCGTTCGATGAAATTCTCAACGTGGTCGCCGACGGTTCTGTCGACGCCGGCCTTGTCATCCACGAGGGCCAGCTCACCTATGAGAGCCAGGGCCTCGTCAGCATCCTGGAACTCGGCGAGTGGTGGCATGAGCTGACCGGGGGCCTCCCCCTCCCCCTCGGCGCGAACGCCGTGCGCCGCGACGTCGGCGACGAGGCGACGATGGCCCGTCTGTCGAGCCTGCTGCGACAGAGCATCGCCTACAGCCTCGAACACCGGGCGCCGGCCTTGGCCCATGCCGAGCAGTTCGGACGGGGCCTCAACCGGGAACTCGCCGACAAATTCGTCGGGATGTACGTCAACGACCGGACCCTCGACTACGGCGAGGATGGACGCGCCGCCGTGGCCGAGCTGCTGCGCCGCGGCCACGAGGCGGGTCTTGTTCCCGGGCCCGTGACGGTCGACTTCGTCGAAGACTGAGCCCGGCATGGCCGACTGGCAGGCCGAGATCGACCGATGGACCGAGCGGTTCCGGGGAGTGGAGAACCCGCCGGAACCGTTTGCCACGGCCATCGCCCACGGCTGGACCCACGCGGCCCGCCAGGCGCTGGCCGAGGGTGCCGAGAGCTATGCCCAACAGCACGAGGGATTCCTGCGTGAAATCGCGGCGGCGGGGGTCGATCTGGTCCGCTTCGACGCCAAGCAGGGAGCCTGTGGAGTGTGCGAGAAGTACGTGGGCAAGGCGTACACCCTCACCGGCGAAACACCCGGTCTACCGCCTGCGCCGCCGCTTCCGATCTGCCCGGCGTGCCGACACACGCTGAACCTGATGACCCCATTCTTTCTCCAAAGCATGGGCCTCGACCTCAACGACCTCGTCGCCGACGCCCAGCCGTTCGTCGATGGCTAACGCCGAGAAGCGCCCGCGCCGGGCGTTCACTCCTCCGTGGCCGGGGCCGAGCGGCCTCACCGAGATCATCTCCCGGACGATTGCGATCTTCCGGGCGTACCCGGTGCCCTTCATGATCATCGCGTTTGTCACCGCCCTGCCGATCGGGCTGGTCTCGATCGCGATCGATCTGGCCTACACGGTTCCCGATGCTGATCTGCAAGAAGCCCTCGCCACGCTCATCGGGGTGCTGCCCGCGGTCGTGCTGGTTCCGATCAGCGGCGCGGCCGCCGCCGTCGCCGTTATCGACTGCATTAACGGTGACCCTCCCCGCGTCTCGCACGCGCTCGAGATGGTCGGCGAGCGTTTCTGGCCGCTGGCCGCCGTGATCGCCGTGACGACGATCGGTCTCGTGCTCGGTGTCATGGCGCTTCTTGTTCCCGGGATCATCCTGCTCGTGATCTGGCTGTTTGCGTCTCTTTCGGTCGTCGTCGAAGGCCTCGGAGTGCGTGGCGCCTTGGGGCGCAGCCGTCAGCTTGTGCGCGGAGCCTTCTGGCCCGTGCTCGGTGTCTATCTCGTGATCCAGATTGGAGCCGCGCTCGTGGGTACTGCTCTGCTGATCCCGCTGGATGCCATCGCCTTTGGCTTCGACGGCGACGCGCAGAGAGTCGTCTCCGGGATCGCGCAGATTGCCGTCACGACGATCGTCCAGCCGCTCGCCATGATCGGCGTCGCGCTGATGTACCTCGACCGTCGCGTGCGTGCAGAAGGTTCGTGGGCGAAGGCCGTTCAGGCGACGTAGACCGCACTGGCCGCCCCGGGGGGCACCTCGACATCGGTGGTGTCGCCGACCCGGACCGTCTGCGGACCGCCAAAGGGAGCTTCGGCCAGCACCTCGATGGCGGCGTCCGGAACGAGCCCGCTCTCCCCGAGGAATCTGAGCAGATCAGGGTCGCGGTCGCTCACACGCGAGACGACGCCTCGAGTGCCCACCGGTAGATCGCTGAGGCGCTGGCTCGGGATCTCCACGACGAGGCCGGCGGCCGTGGGGATCGGATCGCCATGCGGGTCGCGCTCAGGATGTCCCAAGACCTCGGCGATGCGGGCTTCGAGCTCCTCCGACAGGTGGTGTTCGAGGATTTCGGCCTCCCGGTGCACCTGATCCCAGGGAACGCCCAGCCGGGTCGCCAGATACGTCTCGAGTAGGCGGTGGTGGCGCAGCACCCGCAGGGCGGCGGCCCGACCGGTGTCGGTCAGGGTGGCCTCGCCGCGGCGCTGCTGCGCGATGTAGCCGAGCTGGTCGAGGCGTTTGAGCATGTTGCTCGCTGACGCGCTCGTGACGGCCAGTGCCTCGGCCACGCGCGACGTGGTCACCGGCGGCGCCGCGGGCTCGGATGCGAGCGCGTAGATCGTCTTCAGATAGTCCTGCACCGCAGGACTGGGTCGTTCGGCCACCGTGTTCCCCTCACCCATTCGACCCATCATCGATGCCATGCATCGACCCGGTGATCGTACCCCCGACCGGGCGGAATCGATGGCGCAGGCCCTCGCGACAACAACGGACCACCACGACAATCTTGTGCGGGAGATCAGAAGCTCATAACAATCAGGTGGCAGTGTGCCCGTCATGGCTATCGCCCTCACCGAGGTTGCACGCCTCCGTCGACAGCGCAACGAGACCGCTCGGGCAGGTCTCGTTCCGCTCGCACGGATGGACCTCTTCAATGGATTGCCCGAGACCGATCTTGCTCTTTTGGAGCACCGACTTCCGCTGGTCCGCTGGCCGCGCGGGGCCGAGGTACCGGAACCGCTGTGCCGGGCCGACCACGTCTACCTGATCCGCGAAGGCCGCGTGGCGGTCTTCGAGCGCACGGCTCCCGGGCACGAGATCATGACCTCGATCCTCGAAGAGGGCAGCGTCTTCTCCACCCTGGGAGCCCGTGGCAACGCGGACATCGCCGCACTGGAGGACTCCGCGATCTCACCGATGTCCGGCCGCGCCATCGAAGGTCTCATCGCCCGGTATCCGCGAATGGGCCGGAATCTGGCGGGGCTCCTTTCGGATCGCGTCGCGACCCTTCGTCAGACCGTCGCGCTGGTCAGTGAGATGCGTGTCGAGGATCGTCTGCGTGCACGCCTGCACCAGCTCGCCGAGCGCTTCGGCGTCGCGGCACCCGACGGCGTTCAGCTCCGGCTCGACCTGACACATGCCCAGTGGGCGTCGCTGGTCGGGGCCTCACGCGAAGCGGTCACCACCGCGTTCAGCAAGTTGCGTGGCTGCGGCACGATCGTCGTCGACGGTCGCGCCATCACGATTCCCTGGGACGTGGTGCGTGCCCGCGAATCGGCCGCGCAACTCGCCGAAGCCGTCTAAAAACGCACGCTGTCGGACGTCGGGGCCGCCGGACGGGCGGCCTCGACCAGGTTGTCGAGGCGTGACGCGAGGTTTTTTTCGTTCGCGTCCAGGGCGGCTGCGGTCTCGGCGAGCGCGTCGTTCAACGTCTGGATTGCCGCGAGGGCCTGGTTCACGGGGGCTCCGAGGTGGGGTTTGGGCGTCGCGGTGAGGTCACCCACTCCGCAAAGTGCACTTCGGCAGGGAACCGATCGGAAGTGAGCCACTTGCGATCAACCTCTCCGACGTCCAGACTTATCCAGTCGTGTCGACATCCTCTGATCTGGCAAATACCGACCCACAAGGCGAGTTGACGCCCGCGCTGCTGCGGCGCGCGGAGTTGGCCATCGTTCGGCGTGGCTATCGGCCCGAAGACGTCGATGCTCTTCTTCAGGCCGCCGCGAACTCGTTGGAGCGCAGTCAGCGCGACTCGTCGCCGCTGCGCACCGCGCTCGCCGCGGCCCAAGCCGAAGCCAACGAGCTGCGGGGCGAACTTCAAAGCATCGCTCAGCGCCACCAGGCCGAGATCGACCGGGTCCAAAGCCAGGCACGCGTCGAGGCCGAGGCCGCCATCGCCCAGGTCACGGCGGAGCTCGAACGGGTTCGCGCCGAGAGTCGTGCGACGACCGATGCGACGGCAGGTGGCTCGTCGGAGGCCCTGACGAGCCTCGAGACCGAGGCCGGTCGCCTGCGAGACGAGCTGGCACGCCAGAGAGCGGTGCTCGAAGCTCAGCGTGGCGACGCCGAGAAGCGCGTCGATGGATTGCGCGCCGAGCTTCTCACGGCGCGTGCCGAGCGCGACGAGGCCCGCGCGGCGGCAACGGTCGCCCCCACGGCAG
>JANLSO010000166.1:0-10558 GCA_031362405.1 Thermoleophilia bacterium
GGCCAACCGGAGCCGGGCCGGCGCGGCGACTCCGCCGCGGGGGTGCGGGGACGCCGCGATCGGCCTCGGAAGGGGACTTGTCGACGGGGTACTCCACGGAGTGCCCGTCGTACATCGCGGCCGAGGGAGGCTGATGCGAACGGCGGTCGAGGTTGTCGAATGGGGTGCACCGCCGCGCACCGTTCTTCGCAGCGACCCCTCCGCATCGCAGGGCGACGTCGTCGTCCGGCTCTTGGCGGCGGCGATCAACCCGGTCGACATTGCGATCGCCTCCGGACGGTTCTACGGGGATGTGCCTGCGCTGCCGTTCGTCTCAGGAGCGGAGGCCGTCGGCGAGGTGATCGCCGGGCCGGCCGCATTGCGTGGTCGACGGGTCTGGTGTCTGGCGACCAGCGGGTGCTTTGCGACCGAGTTCTCGATCCCCGCGACCCAAACCGTCGGCGTTCCCGAGGGAGTCGACGATGCAACTGCGGTGGCTCTGGGGATCGGTGGGCTGCCCGGGTGGATGGGCGTGCGTGAGCGCGGCGCGCTGGTTCCCGGTGAGACCGTCCTGGTACTCGGCGCCGGTGGCGCGGTCGGCCAGGTCGCCGTCCACGCTGCGCGGGTGTCGGAAGCCGGCCGCGTCGTGGCCGCAGCGCGCAGCGCATCAGGGCGCCAACGGGCCCTCGATCTGGGCGCCGATGCCGTCGTCGACCTCGGGGTGTCTCGTGATCTCGCGGCGCAGATGCGCGAGGCATGCGAGGGCGGCGCCGACGTGGTGATCGATCCGCTCTGGGGGCCGTCCGCGCTGGCGGCGCTCTCGGTGCTGCGCCAGGGCGGACGGCTCGTGCAGATCGGCAACGCGGCGGGACCGACCGCGGCGATTCCCGCCGGTACGCTGCGCGGAGGCCGACTGGATATCCGCGGCTACTCGATGTTTCGCGAAGACACGGCCGATCTCGCCCGCGCATACGGCGAGCTGGTCGATTCAGCGCAGCGGGTGTCCCATCCGCTCGGCACGGTTCGGACGTCGTCGCTCGCCGATGCCGCCGACGCCTGGGGCCGTCAACGCGACGGCGCTGACGGCGTCAAACAGATCCTCATTCCGTGATGATCTCGCCGTTGCTCTAGACCACGGCGCGCCTGGGCCCGTATGGTCGCGCGGTCAGAAAAGCGACAGAACCCGGGGGATGGTCGATGTCGCGTTGGTGCCCGCTTGGCCGGTGGTGGGTCGTCGTTCCGCTCTTGCTGGCCCTATCGCTTGTGGGGACGGTCGGTGGATGCGCCATCGTCGAGAGGGATCTGACCTCTCGCTCGCAGAACCTCCTCGACGCACGCGGGCTCACAGATGTTTCGCTCGACTTCGAGTACCGGACCGCCAAACTGCGTGGCCCGGAGGCCCGGCGGCCGGCCGCGTTGGAGGTCGTGACCCTCGATGGGGTGCGTTCTGTCACGTACACCGCGACCGATGCGACGCCGACGGCCGCCGCGACGCCGACGGTCGACGCCCGCATTGCCTTTGACGGGACGCGCATGGTGCTCACCGGCGTCGTCGCCTCCGCGGCTCAGCGTACCCGGCTGGTGGACGTCGCATCCGCGGCCGTCGGTGCGGCCAATGTCGACGAACGCCTGACCATTGGTGTCGGGGCCACCAGGGCCGACCTCGATGGCGCGGTCGAGCAGCTCGCCGCCGTGATGGGCCAGGTGCCCGGCGCGCTCACCACCGCGCAGTTCCGGCTGTCCGATCGCGCTCTCACGGCCTCCGGCGCGGGTGTCGCTGGGAAACTCGAGCCGGTCACCGCGGCACTCGACGACGCCACGGCGAGCGGCCTTACGGTGACGAATACGATCGGATCCGGCGCTGCCCCGTCGGCGACGACCCCGGCGCCGACCTCTGCCCCCGCGGTCCAGAAGAAGCTCGATGAGCTGCTGCGCGGAACCACGATCCAGTTCGCGACCGCCTCGACGGACATCACCCCCGCTTCGAAGGCGATTCTGAATCGCGCCGCCGCGGTGATGCGACCGGCTCTGCGTGGGAACCCGCGCCTGAAGGTGTCGGTCGACGGCCATACCGACGATCAGGGCGACGCGGGCCGCAACCAGACGCTTTCCGAGGGTCGCGCGACGGCGGTGCTCGAGTACCTCGCCAACGCGGGCGTCCCCCTTGGCCGCCTCTCGGCCAAGGGCTACGGGGAAGATCGCCCCGTGGCGTCGAATGGAACAGACAAAGGTCGAATCGCCAACCGGCGGATCGAGTTCTCGGTCACAGGAGCCTGAGCATGGGATACGTCTTCAGCGAGATCTGGTGGCTGTTGCTGGTCGCCATGATCCTCGGGTTCCTGCTCGGCTGGCTGTGCCTGTGGTGCCGGCGACGGATGATCGACGGTGATGCGGCGAAGGCCCATGCAGCCGAGATCGCCCGGCGCGACGAAGACCTCGGTCTGTTTCAGGCGCGCGTTGCCCAGCTCGAGGGTTTTGTGAGCGAGCTCGACGGAGCGCGGGCGAAGATCGCCGACCTCGCGCCTCAGGCCGCCCTCGTGGCTGGGCTGCAGGCGAAGGTCGCGGCGCTGGGATCGAACAGCGGCGACCTCGACGCGGCCCGCGAGCGCATCGACAAGTTGGAGGGCGAGCTCGCCTGGCAGCGGCAGGCGCACTCGGCGGCGCTCGAGGAGGCCGTCACGGAGAGTACGGGCCTGCGTGCCCGCATCACCGACCTCGAGGCCACGGGGGCATCAGCGGCCCTGGTGCCGCCGGCGGCCCTCGACATGTCGGCTGGCCGGGCGCTGCTCGGATCTGACCTGAAGGCCGACGACCTGGCCCGCGTCGAAGGCATCGGCCCGGCGATCGCCGGGCTCCTGGGCGGAGCCGGGATCATGACCTGGCAGCAGCTCGCCGACTCTCCCACCGAGCGCGTTCAGAAGGTCTTGGACGACGCCGGCCCGAGCTACCGGGTGCACGACCCTGGCACCTGGCCGATGCAGGCCTCACTACTGGCTGCCGGCCGCTGGGCCGACTTCACTCGGCTGACCGAGATGCTCGATGCGGGCCGGGAGCCCGGTGGTCGCGCCGAGGCCGACGCCGAGACGATCCGCGCGCTCCGGTCTCAGATCGGAGCGCTGGAGCGCGCGAGCGTCGCTGCTCCGCTTGACCTGGTCGAGGCCAAGAACGTCCTTGGGCGGGCCATCAAGCTCGACGACCTCACGGTCGTGGAAGGCATCGGGCCGAAGATCGCCGGGCTGTGCAAGGAGATCGGCGTGTCCACCTGGCTCGGCCTTTCGGGGACCTCCATCGAGCGGCTGCAGGAGATGCTCGACGACGCCGGGCCGCGTTACCGCGTTCACTCACCCAGCACCTGGCCCCAGCAGGCGCGTCTGCTGGCCGAAGGCAACTGGGCCGAGTTCCAGGCGCTCACCGAACATCTCACCGCGGGACGGGAGTAGCGACCCGAGGGGTCGTTGGCCTCGGGCCACACAATTCAACTCAGTTGCGTTTCCGACCGATTAACTCGTACGGCAGCGGGCACCTGCGTGCCCGTTCTCGACGACCCCGACCGACGCGGAGACTCATCAATGGCCTTCGGCCGCAAAGACCCCCTCGCGCTTGCGCGGATGCTGCGGGATGTCGCTCAAGCCGAACTGTCTGGTCGGAACGATGAGGCATCGGCTCTTGCGGCCCTCTCCGATCGGTTCGCCCGTGAGCTGACGCTCGATCTGGAGTACATCGTGTTGATGTCCCCGGAAGGCCGCACCTGCGTTCATACGAACAAGCTGCGTGAGGGTCGGGTATACGGCGACCCCGCGAGCCAGAAGGCCGCCGCGGTTCGCGCGGAAATCCTCGAGCAGTACGACCGCAATACCGGGGAGGTCGTTCGCGAAGCGATCGTTCCCGTGATCGTCGGGGGTGACCACCACTCGGTTCTGCGGGTCGGCCAGGTCGTGCCGAAGGGGTCTCTCACAGGTCGAGTTGCGGGAAGCCTCGGCGTCGCGGCGTTTGTGCCGTGCGCCGTTGCGGCACCCTTTGCCGGACTCACCGGGGCGCTCAGCGCCGGTGTCGCCGGAGCCGCTACGGCCGGGCTGCTCGCCTGGTGGAACGCACGACGCATCCGTCAACCACTCGCCCGTTTCCACGACGGTGCGCGTGCGGTGATGAGCGGTGATCTCAGGGCGACGGTTTCCGGAGGTGGTCGCGACGAGCTGGGCCAGGTCGGATTCGAGCTCAACAAGGTCGTCCTCGGTCTGCAGAAGGTGATCGAGGCCGGAAAGAACCAGAGTGCCGCCGCCGGAGATCTTGCCGGGCAGCTGCGCGGCGCGGCCGCGGAGACCTCCACCGCCATGGCGAGCGTCGCCGCGACCTGCGAAGACGGCTTCCAGGCGGCTCGCACCCAGGCCGCCCGGGCCGAAACGGCTGCCGGAGCCGCCGAGCGCGTGAATGGTGGGCTCGGGACGGCCGCGGATCTCTCGCATCAGGCCCAGACCGATCTTGCCGCCGCCGCGCATTCCGTCGAGGAGGGCGACCGGACCGCCTCGGAAACCGTGAAGGTGATCGAGGAACTGCGTGTCGCGGTCGCCGACAGTGCCAATCGCGTGCGCAGCCTCAACGCCAAGAGCGATGAGATCGGCGCGATCGTCGAGACCATCGCCACCATCGCCTCCCAGACCAACCTCCTCGCGCTGAACGCCGCCATCGAGGCGGCCCGCGCCGGTGAGCAGGGGCGGGGGTTTGCCGTCGTCGCCGACGAAGTGCGCAAGCTCGCCGAGCAGTCCCAGGCGGCGGCGAGCTCGATTGGCGTGATCATCGATGATGTGCAGAACGAGACCAGCCAGGCCGCCGCATCGATGGACGAAGGGACGCACAAGGTCGCCACCGGCGTCGACAGCGCCGTGGCGGCGCGGACCGCGTTTCATGAACTCTCGACGGCGATCTCAGGATCCCTCGACGCCGTCACGGCGATCGCCGACACGACCGCGCGTCTGTCGGGTGACGCTCGCCTGATGGAGAGCGTCACCATTGAAGCCGCAGAGCTTGCCGCCGGAACGCTCCGCGCGTCGGAGGCGATCGTCTCCCACAGCCAGCAGACGGCGGCGATGAGCGAGCAGACCGCCGCCGCGGCAAACGAGCTGGCGAAGGTCTCCGAGGAGATGCGGGTGCTCACCGCGCGCTTTCGCGTTTGACTCGGCACCTGACCGAACCCCCTCCGGCGTTGGGGCACACACGCGTACCCTCGGCCCGTGCCCGGCCCCCTACAACTGCCCACGCCGCAGGTCGGTGAGTCGTCGGCGGTCAGCTGGGTGCAGGAGCATCTCACCGGTCTGAGCGTCGACGATGTCTCGGCGTCTCCCACCATTCGCGGAGGACAGACCGCTGCCGACCAGGCCCTTGCGGCGTTCGGGGTCGCGGGTTACGCCGTTTCCCGCAGCACCGTTCAGCCGGCCTTCCGCCGCGGGGCGTCGCGTCTATCGCCCTACATTCGTCATGGCCTGCTCGATCTGCCCGGCGTGTGGCACGCGACGGCCCAGGGGCCGCGCCGCGACGTCGAGCGCTTCCATGACGAGCTGATGTGGCAGGAGTACGCTCGCCACCTCTACGCCCGCCTGGGCGCCCGGATGGGGCGGGCTCTGCGAGCTGAGGCCCCAGTGCGCCGCGGGTCATCTCCTGGGCGGCCGTGGCAGCCCGGAATGGCGTGCATGGAGGCGTGTCGCGACGAGCTCGAGGTCGATGGGTGGCTGGTCAACCAGACCAGGATGTGGATGGCGTCGCAGTGGTCGGTGCGCCACGGGCTCGACTGGCGCGATGGCGAGCGCTACTTGTTCACCCATCTGCTCGACGGTTCACGGGCGGCCAACACGCTGGGCTGGCAGTGGACGGTCGGCACGGCGACCGGACGCCGGTACGGCTTCTCGCGCTGGCAGGTCGAAAAGCGCGCCCCGAGCCTGTGCGCCGGTTGTGGCCTCGCGGCACGCTGCCCGATCGAGACCTGGCCCGACGATGACGACGCACCGCGCATCGCTGCGCCTGAGCTGCTGCGCAGCGATCCCGATCCCGGGGCGACCGCCGGGCCTCGTGACGTCGAGGCGACCGGGCGCCCGGAGGCCGTCTGGCTGACCGCCGAATCGCTCGGCGATGACGATCCGGCGCTTGCCGCGCACCCCGACCTTCCGGCGATCTTCGTATTCGACGCTCCGATGCTCGGTCGGCTGCGCCTGTCGGGCAAGCGGTTGGTGTTCCTCGCCGAGACCCTGGCCCACCTTGCCTCTCGCCGCGAGGTACGTCTCTACCGCGGCGAGCCCGTCGAGGTGCTCACCGGGCGCCGGGTGGCCACCACCTTTGCGCCGGTGCCCGGATGGCGCCGCCGCGCTCGCGCGATCGTCCCGGTCGAAGTGCACCCGTGGCGCTGGCTACGTCGACCCGACGCCGGCACGCTGTCGTCGTTCACGGCCTGGCGAAAGCGCGGCTGAACAGCCCGACTATCTGGCCTGTAGCGCGTCCATTCCGACGGCCGCGGCGAGTACGAGGCGCCGGTCGAGGGTCCGCTCGGGATCGTCGGTCAGATCGATGGTGTAGACGTCGCGGATCGACATTCCCTTGCGGGTATTGCTCCCTATCACGGCCCCGTCACGCAGGAAGACGAAGTGGTACGGGATCGGTAGGAAGTCGCCGACGTAGGGAATCAGATCGGCCAGGCGCCGAAAGATCGCGATGCCCATGCTGCGTTCGGTGACCGTCGCGGTCTCGGCACCGTGCGCGTCGAAGAGCCGATAGGTCGAGCGCAAAAGGCTTGCCCCGAAGACCTTCTGGATCTCACCGATCGGGGCGCCGGCCGCGTCGGTGATGGCGTAACGCGCCCGGGGGTCGAACACCTGCCGGGCCTGCAGGCGCATGAGCAGATCGGTTCGCGCGCGATCACCGTAGAAGCGGATGTCTTCCTTCAGTTTGAACCGCGACTGCTCGACGAAGAGCACCGGTTCGGCCGAGTCGGTGCTGGGGAGCGAGAACTCGTACTGATTGACCATTGGTCGAATCAGCTGGCGCAGAACGAAGACGTCGTGGGCGTTCAGGTCGATGCTCAGCGGAGCCTCATTGGTTGTGATGGACCCGGCCTATTCGTCGGGGGGCGAGTGGCCGCGCAGCGACCCCGCGTGGGCCCGCGCGGACGGGTCGCGACGCGACGCGATCAGGCTCGCGATCGTCGTGATGGTGAGCACAACGCCGATGACCGCAAGCGACAGCCCGATCGAGATCTCCGGTACGGCATCATTTTGCTTATGGACGTAGTGCAGCACCAGCTTGATGCCGATGAAGCCGAGAATGATCGACAGGCCGACCGAAAGGTAGATGAGCCGGTCGAGGAGCCCCGAAACGAGGAAGTAGAGGGCCCGTAGGCCGAGCAGTGCGAAGGCGTTGGCGACAAAGACGATGTACGCCTCCTCGGTGACGCCGTACACCGCGGGGATCGAGTCGAGCGCGAACAGGATGTCGGTGGTTCCGATCGCCAGCAGCACCAGAAACATGGGTGTGAACATGCGGCGGCCGTCGACCCGGGTGGCGAGCCGATCACCGACGTAGTCGTCGGTGAATGGGAGCCGGCGGCGCGCGAACGCCAGCAGCGTGTTGTCGGCGACGCTGGGATCCTCGTTGCGGTGGCGAAAGAGCTGAACGGCGGTGAACAGCAGCAGCACGCCGAACAGCACGAACATGAACGAGAACGTCGCAAGGAGCGCCGCACCGAGCGCGATGAAGATGGCGCGCAAGAACAGCGCGGCCAAGATCCCGAGAGTGAGCACCTTCTTCTGGTACTCGGCGGGCACCCCGAAGGTGGCCATGATGATGACGAAGACAAAGAGGTTGTCGACGGAAAGGCTCTTCTCGACGACGTAACCGGCGAAGTACTGAGCGCCGAAATCCCATCCGGCGACCATCCCGAAACCGATGCCGAAGGTGATCGCGACGGCGATATAGAAGATCGACCAGCCGATCGCCTCGCGGAACCCGACGACGTGGCCTCCGCGCCCCGAGACGATGAGATCCAGCGCGAACAAGGAGAGGATGCCGGCCACGGTCAGTGCCCAGGCCAGAAATGTCACGTCGAGCACGGGTGCAGTCTGGCGGAAATCCGCGCCGTGTCGCGACCCGTTGGTTCGCGTTCGGTGAAGGTGTTGTGTCCGTTGCGGCCCGTCGGGTGCGCGGGCGCCGAACCGGGGTGTAGCGTCGACGCCAAGCGCGGTGAGTAGGTGCGCCCAGAAAGACACTGCGGCACCGGCCAGATCCGAGAACCACTGTTGGGAGCTTGCATTGGCACACGACACGTCATCCGGCGCACGGGAAGCTCACGGCGCCCATGCTCGATTCGTCGCGCGGTGCGCGAACCGGCCGTGGACCGTCATCGGGATCTTCCTTTTGTGCATGGTCGCGCTGATTGCCAGCGTGGTCGCGTTTCCTCCGACGTTCAAGAACGAGTTCACGCTCCCGAACTCCGACACCCAGCGTGCCACCGACCTTCTCGAGACCAAGTTCGCCGGCCAGGAGGGTGACAGCCTGCGCGTCGTATTGGCCGCACCGTCTGGCGAAAAGCTCGACACTCCGGCACGACGCGACGCGATCGCGGCGATCATCGGCGACGGTAAGAAGATCGAGTTTGCGAACCGCACGACCTCCCCGTTCACGCCCGACAGCGGCGCGCTCGCCGAGAGCGGTCGCATCGGTTACGCCGACATCCAGTTCGCCAAGGCGGCCTTCGAACTCGACCGCGAGAAGATCGTCGAGTTCCAAGACAACGCCCGCGACACAGCGTCGAAGGCGGGCATGGAGGTCGAGTTCACGGGTTCCGCCGAGAGCCCGCCTCCCGAGCAGGGCACCTCCGAACTCATCGGGCTCGCGGTTGCTTTTCTCGTGCTGGTCTTTCTCTTCCGGGCCTTGATCCCCGTTTTCATACCTCTGATCTTTGCGATCGTCGCCGTGGGGGCAGGCTTCTGCCTGCTTTTTCTCGGGACCAACATCTTTGCCTTCAACGACATCACGCCACTGCTCCTGTCGATGATCGGCCTGGGCGTCGGCATCGACTACTCGCTGTTCATCGTCACGCGTTTTCGACAGCTCTTGCACGACGGATACGCGCCCCGGCAGGCGGCCGCGCTGGCCGCCGCGACATCGGGTCGGGCCGTCATCTTTGCCGGCCTCACGGTGGCAATCTCGATCCTTGGCCTCTACTTCATCGGCCTGCCTTTCATCACCGCACTCGGAGTTGGCGCGGCGCTTGGTGTTCTGACCGCCGTCCTTTTGGCGAACACCCTGCTGCCGGCGGTCCTCGCGCTCGTGGGACGCAAGATCGACTTCTTCGGTTTCCGCACCGACGACTCGGTCGCCTCTCAGCAGCGGTCGTTTGTGGCCCGGTGGGGGCGCTTCGTGCAGCGCCGCGCCCCCATCGTCGTGCCGATCGCGGTGCTCGTCACGCTTCTGATCGCCAGCCCGGCTCTTGGGGTGCGGCTCGGTCTCGGCGATGCGGGTACCGCGCCGACCAACCAGACGACGCGCAAGGCCTACGACCTGCTGTCGAGCCCAGACGGCTTCGGGCCGGGCTCAACGGCTCCGATTATCGTGGTCGTCGATCAGTCGAGCGATCCGGGTGCGGTGAAGCGTGTCGAGTCGGCGCTGAAGGCCCAGCAGGCCGACCCGAACGGCCGTATCGCGTTCGTCGATCCTCCGTTCCTGAACCCCACGGGTGACGTCGGCATCATCAACGTCACCTCGAAGTTCGCCCCCCGAGAAAAGGGCACCGACGACCTGGTCGCTGAACTTCGCGACACCGTGCTTCCGGGCACCGTCGCCGGGAGCTCGGCCGCCGCCTACGTGACCGGTGCAAACGCGGCGTTCACCGACATCGGCGAGACGATTCTCTCGCGCCTGCCGTGGTTCCTGCTGTTCGTGATCGGCGTGACCATCATCGTTATCGCCATGGCGTTCCGGTCGATCGTCATCGGCCTGAAGGCGGCGTTGACGACGCTGCTGTCGGCATTCGTCGGCTTCGGCGCCCTCGTTTACACATTCCAGTTCGGCCACGGTCTCGGTCTCGTCGGGCTCGACCAGACCGGCCCGATCGAGAGCTTCGTGCCCCCGATCGCCTTCGCGATCCTCTTCGGCCTCGCCATGGACTACGAGGTCTTCATCATGAGTCGCATCCGTGAGGAGTTTGTGCATGGCAAGGACTCACACGCGGCGGTGACAGATGGGGTGGCGGGCGTCGGTCGCGTGATCGTCGCCGCCGCACTCATCATGGCGAGCGTGTTCTTTGCCTTCGTGCTCGGCGAGGACCGCGTCTCCAAGGAGTTCGGTTTCCTGCTCGGGGTCGCGATCCTCGCGGACGCACTGATCGTGCGGCTGACGCTCGTGCCGGCCCTCCTGTCGCTGCTGGGAGACCGGGCCTGGACGATGCCGGGGTGGCTCGATCGGCTGCTGCCGAAGCTCACCATCGAGCCGGAGACATCGGCTCGTCCCGCGGTCAGCGCCGTCGAGGCAACAACCGACCCGGCGACCGAGAAGGGTTAGCCCGAAAGCCGCCGGTCCCGCACTCGATCGTGTGCGGGAC
>JANLSO010000184.1:0-5859 GCA_031362405.1 Thermoleophilia bacterium
GCTCTCATCGAGGACCGACCGACGGTGGCCATCGTCGGCTCGCGGCGGCCCACCCCCGCCGGTACACGGCTCGCGCGCGAGCTTGGGCGTGAGCTGGCCGCACGCGGCGCCATCGTCGTCAGCGGGCTCGCGCGAGGAATCGACGCGGCGGCCCACGAAGGTGCGCTCGCAGCAGAAGGACCCACGATCGCCGTTCTGGGGTCGGGTTTCGAGCGGATCTATCCCCGTGCGCACGCCGGGTTGTTCGGCCGGATCGTCGAGCGCGGCCTTGGGGTGTCGGAGTACTGGCCGCCGACACCGCCGGCGCCGTGGCGGTTCCCGGCCCGCAACCGGATCGTCGCCGGCCTCGCCCACGCCGTGGTCGTCGTCGAGGCGGCTGAACGCTCGGGGGCGTTGATCACCGCCGACTTTGCCCTTGAGTATGGGCGGCCCGTGCTGGCGGTGCCCGGTGCGCCGTGGGCAGATGCGTCGGCGGGATGCAACGCCCTGCTTCGGGCAGGGGCGGCGTTGTGCGCGGGCGTTGACGACATCGTCGCCGAGATCGACGGTGGGGCATGGGGCGCTGCGCCTGAGATCTGCCCGCCGCGCACGCTGGAGGGGCTGGCATCACACGTTTGGGAAGCCCTGTCCCAGGAACCCCTGCGACTCGACCAGCTCGCCGCGCGGGTCGAACACGCCAGCGAACAGGTCGCCGCGGTCGTGGCGCACCTGGAAGTCGAGGGTCTGGTGCTCCGGGGCGATGGTCAGCGCTACTGGGCGGCTCCCCAAACCCTACGCCCGTAGTAGATCGCTAGCGGGCCGGTGCTCCGTGGCGGTCGGGTTCGACGACGCCGTAGCGGGCGAGCATCCGGCGGGCGGTCTCCCCGACGAGGTGGCGCAAGGCGATCGGCTCGAACAGGACGGCCTCGCCCTGATGCTTGATGATTTCCTTCACGAGCCACTCTTCGCTTGCGTAGGGGATCTCCACGAGGACCGTCCCGTCGGCGTAGCGCTCCCAGGACGGATGTTCCTCGATCATCCAGCGGGCCAGGTCGGGGCCGCACCACACCGAGGCGGTCTGTGCACGGGTCGGCTCGGCCTCGCCCTGGGGGCCCCACGGCAGGTACGGGCCGGCGGCGGTGATGCCGGGCCGGCGGGCAAAATGCTCTTCGAGCACCGTGGCGCTGCGGACGCGGTCCATTCGGAACGTGCGTTGGTCGTCGGCCCGGTGGCAGTACGCCACCAGGTACCAGGCGTCGCGCGAGTTCACGAGTAGGTGCGGCTCGATGAGGCGTTTGGTGATCGTGCCGCGCGACTCCGTCCAGTACTCGATCTCGAGGAGGCGGTCATCACGGACGGCGGCGTTCACGGCGGCCGACACCGCGGCGTTTGCGACTTGCACGCGGCCGATCTCGATCTCCGGCAGGTTCTCCTCGCCGATCGCGGCCTCGACCTTGCGCCGCGCCGACGCGAGGGCTCCGCCTCCGGCCTCCACGGGCAGGCGATCACCGATGAATTCCAGTGCCCAAAGGAGCGCTTTGGCCTCGAGAGGCGAAAGCCGGGCGGGGCGCGAGAAGCTGTCGCCGTATGTCTCTTTCTGAACGGCGACGGTGTTGTCGTCGATCTGGGCGTAGAGCGTGTAGCAACCGCCGCCGAAGTTGATGAGGTTCAGGAGGTTGAGGTCTTCATCGAGGACCCGCCGGTCGATGTTCAGCGCGTCGCGCAACTCGGCGACGGGGATATGTGCTTCGGTGCTCTCGCCGCAGGCGGCGAGCAGGCGCGTCATCAGCGCCAACAACCGTGCGAAGCGTTCGGCGGGGACGACCTTGTCGGGCGCAGGTGCCTGCTCCGGCGCGGGGTCGGCGGCCGCGCGAACCCGCGGTTCAGCACGCGCGGACGTCTGCGGCGCCTGACCGTCTGCGGCGTGGCGGTCGCGCACCAGCTCAAGCGAGGCAACGGCCGTCTCTCGCAGCCCGTTCGGCCCGGTGACCTCGGCCTCGGAGCCCAAGCTCAGCACCCACGCCAAAAGGGCTTTCGCGTTCGACGATTCGGTGGTGTACGTCGCACTGCCGTCGGCGCGCGTCTCGGTGCGACCATAGGTTCCGAACATCTGGTCGACCCACCACCCGACCGTCGGGGAGAGGGCGATGGTCGCCTGTTCACCCGTGTCGTCGAGCTGCCAGGGCGCACGATCGCGGTAGCGCGAAAGATCGAGATCGCGGGGAGCCGTGAAATCGTGCTCGGCGCGTGTCTTGAACGTGATTCGCCCCTCGATGCGCGAAAGGCGAAAGATGCGCATGGCGTCACGCTCGTGCGAATGGCCGACGGCGTACCAGTTGCCGCCCAGGTAGAGCAGGCTGAAAGGGTCGACTTCGCGCTCAGAGCGGTCGTCACGGCCGATCGTGTAGTACGTGAACCGGATCGTCTTGCGCCGGCTGATCGCCGCTTCGATCTTCGACAGATGCGAGGCCACCTCGGGCGAGTAGTCGCCGCCGAGGAGGTTCACCGACACGGTGCGCGCGGCGTGATCGTCGAGCGGGCTGGGGCGGCCCAGTGTCAGGTGCTGCAACGCCAGTCGCAGCGGCTCGGCGTAGGCGAACTGCCCCTCCAAGACGTAGAGGCACGTTTGCAACGCCGACAGTTCTCCGCTGTCGAAATCGACCGGGGGCAGGTAGTAGTTCTCGGCGGGCAGCGCATAGAGATCGCCATGGAACGGATCGTCGCTCGGCCGCTCGACGGCGAGCTTGATGCCCATCGCCTCGATCTCACCACGGTCGGCATAGAAACGCCGCAAGAAAGCCTGATCGCTCATGCCGCCGTAGCCCTCCACCGACTCGTGGATCTCGTCGGCGGTCACCGGCCGCTGCTGCGACATCAGGAACGCCACCAGCGACAGCTGGCGCACCAGCTTGTCGTCGTCCCTCATCGCCATGGATCACTCCGCTGCGGGCAGTTCAGCTGAAGCCGCATGATAGCCCACGGCAGGCGTCCGACCGTCACTGCGGGCGCGATCTCGACCGGTATCAAGGTGGAGTCGCCGGGCTGCTAGCCTCACCCGCATGACGATTCTCGACCGCGTGTACGACATCCCCGACGATGACGAGCTTGCACAGCTCGTCGGTGCGGCGACCCCGCATTTCGCCCTGCAGATCCGCGAGCGGGTCGCGAGCTTCGCGAAGAGTCTGCCGGCGGATCACCCGCGACAGGCGGAGCTCTCGCGCCAGCTCGAACGCCTCGAGCGTCTTGCCTCAGGCGGTGAGACCGGCGGCGAGTCGACAACCGATCTTCCTCCGCGCTCGTCTCTACCCGGGGCTCGCCAGTAGCGCCGATCGCACGGCCTGGGCGAACAGCCGCAGGATTCGTGCGGTGGCGCCCCACACGTCCTCGTCGTCGAGCGGGTAGCGCAGCTCGAGCGACGAGATGTCGGCGCCCATCGTTGCGTCGTGGCGCAGCACCTCGGCGATGTCGATCACGAGGACCCGGTCGATCTCATACGGCTCGGGTAGCAGCGGCGGGAGCACGGAGATCAGCCCGACGAACGGGGTGATGATGAACTGCGACGCCATCGTCGCGACGGGCTCCAGCTCGCCGAGCAGCCGAACCTCGGAACGATGGATCCCGAGCTCCTCCTCGGTTTCGCGCAGGGCGGTAGTCGCGAGGGTGAGGTCGTCTTCATCGAAACTTCCACCCGGCAGGCTCACCTGACCCGGATGATGGCGCAGATGTGACGTTCGCTTTGTCAGCAGCAGGGCCGGCCCACGAGGACCGTCATGCACCGCCACGAGAACCGCCGACCGACGACCGGCCGCAGCGCTCACCACCGCGGGGCGTGCGTGGAGTGTCTGTTCGAGTGCCGCGGCGAGCACGGCAAGTGGCGGCAGAGCGATCTCCGAGGGTGGATCGGGAGTGTGGGGCACGGCGCTTCGAGTCTACGGACCGCCGGTTCTGCGCCGAGCGTCTCCGGCTCCCCGCTACTGTGAGCGCGAATGAACCTCGACCCCGCTGAGGCCCTCTTAGGTCAGCTCACCGCCGCCCGCGCGGCGGCCGAGACGTTCACCGGCACCCCACCTCTCGGCATCCGCGGAGTCGAGATCGCGTCCGGTGATCGCGCGTACCTCTGCGCCTACGAGGGCCCCGCATTTCTCTGTCTCGGTGCCGATCTTCGGCCTCTGAGATCGTCGCGACGCGTCGAGCAGGTCGCGACGGCGAGCCTTGTCTGGGAACAGCTCGAGGCGATGCTCGACGCCGACCGGCTGCGCGACCTCGCGGCGGCCGCGGCCCGGGTGCTCGCCATCGCCAGCGAGCCGGCCGCGATGGCCGACGCGGTGCAGGGGGTCGCCGAAACCGCGCTGGCCCTCGTCGAGTGGCGCGACCAGCCGCAGCGGGCATTGGCGTCGCTTCCGCAGATCGACATCGTCTCGGCACGACACGAGCGGGTGTTCCGGGCCTACGAGCGGTTCGTGGCGGCCACCGAGGGCCTCGTTGCGGCACAGGACGCACTCGACTCGGATCTCGTCGCGGCCCTGCGCGGGTTCGAGGAGGCCGCCGGCCGTGCGAGCGTGGGCGAGCGGCTCGCGCCACGCCTCGGCCCCGTCATCGAGGCATGCCATGGCGCCGCCGGCGAGATCACCTCCTCGCACCTCACACCCCTGGTCTAACGGGTCGGTGACGGGCGAAGGTTGACGCGGGGCCGGGCTATACTCGCCGCCAATGGAGCCCAGGACCATCGTCGTTATGGAAGGCGATCAAACCGGCCAGGAGCTCCTTGAACAGGCTCTGCGAGTACTCGACCCGAGTGTCCACGGGCTTCCGCTGACCTTCGAGCGCTACGACCTTTCGCTCGAGAACCGCCGTCGAACCAAGAACCAGGTCGTCTTCGAGGCCGCCGAGGCGATGACCCGCCACGGTTTCGGCCTCAAGGCCGCGACCGTGACGCCGGAGGAAGCCGACGGTGTCGGTAGCCCCAACGCGATCCTGCGTGAGGCGATCGGCGGCAAGGTGATCATCCGCACCGGGCGTCGCCTGTCGGGCGTACGACCCATCGGCGGCATCCACGCGCCCATCTCGATCGTACGCATGGCGGTCGACGATGCCTACAACGCCCAAGAGCGGCGCGAAGGTGAAGGGCTCGACGAGGTCGCCTGGCGGGTTGAGCACATCTCCCGGCGTACCTGTCGGGCCGTCGCCGAGTTCTCGTTCTTGCAGGCACGCCGCATGCATGCCCAGGTCTACGGCGGGCCGAAATGGACCGTCTCACCGGTTTACGAGGGAATGCTGAAGGAAGAGCTCGACGCCGCCGCCGCCCGGCACCCCGACGTCCGCTACCGGCCCGTGCTGATCGACGCCGCCTACGCCGGCCTGATCAGCCACACGGGCGATGCCCTCGTCGTTCCGGCCCTGAACCGAGACGGCGACTGCCTCTCGGACATGGTGCTCCAACTCTTCGGATCGATCGCCGGCGCAGAGTCGTTGTTGCTCGCGTTCGATGACGACCTGCGCGTCACGACGGTTATGGCCGAAGCGCCCCACGGGACCGCCCCCACGCTGGAGGGCAAGAACGTCGCCAACCCCCTGGCGATGATCCTCGCCGGGGCGTCGATCATGAACTTCATGCACGAACCGCAGGCCTCCACGGTGTCGCGCGGCATCTACGAGTCGGCGCTCGAGGCGGTCGCCGAAGAGTTCCGCACCGCCGACCTCGGTGGCCACTGCGGCACCGACGAGTTCACCAACGAGGTCATCAAGCGGCTGCGCACGAAGCTCGACGTGTGGAGTTCGCTCGGAGAGTCAGCGGTTCTCTGAGCCGCCGCGCCTGCGGGTGATGCGCACGCTCAGAAAAACGATCAACCCGATCAATACGACGACGATCACCGTCGGGAT